>DASRCB010000330.1:0-20537 GCA_035653295.1 Bryobacteraceae bacterium | reverse complement strand
GAGAGCCAGCCGGTTGTGCCGATGACCACGGGGATGCCTTTCCCGGCCAGCATTTCGACGTTCGCAGGCACCGCGGGCGGTACGGAGAACTCGACTGCGACATCGCAGTTGTCCAGCGCCTCATGGCGGTCGATGTCGTGGCGCGCGGCAACTTCGAAATCGTACTGCGGGGCGAGCTGCTCGATGAGGCGACCCATTTTGCCGTAGCCGACAATGGCGAGGCGGTGGCTCATTTTGAGAACCAGCCGGGCTGAAGGCCCGCCGCAGGCTGAAACCTGCCCCCCAAAACCTTAGGCATCGAAGACCTCAGGATCGAGTTTCGCAAAAAACTCGCGGTGCAGGCGCTCCACGGCGTCGGCGGTGTCTTCGGCGGCGATCGCGAAGCCCAGGTTGAGGGATGATGCGCCCTGGGAGATCATGCGCACGTTGATGTCGCCGAGAGCGGTGAAAACGCGGGCCGCGATGCCCGGCGTGTCGCGGATGTTCTCGCCGACCAGACACACGATGGCCTGATTCGGATCGACACTCACCTCGGCGAATGCGCTCAGTTCCTCGGTGATGGCGTTCAGATGTGGCGTGGGATCGATAGTCAGCGAGACGCTGACCTCGGAGGTGGAGATCATGTCCACGGGAACAGCGTAGCGATCGAAAACCTCGAAGATGCGGCGCAGGAATCCATGCGCCATGAACATGCGCGTGGAGCGAATATTCAGGACGACAATCCCCGTTTTGCTGGCGATGGATTTGGCGGGGTTGGCGCCGGAGTGAACGTCGTCGGCGATGATGCGCGTACCTTCCACCTGGGGGCGCCGCGAATTTAGGATGAGCACCGGGATGTTCTTCTCCAGAGCGGGAACCACCGTCGCCGGGTGCAGCACCTTGGCGCCGAAGTAGGCCAGCTCCGCCGCTTCACTGAAGGAGATGACACGGATGCGGCGGCCGCCGTCGCAAACACGCGGATCGCAGGTGAGCATGCCGTCGACGTCGGTCCAGATCTGGATTTCTTCCGCGCCGATGCCGGCGCCGACGATGGCGGCGGTGAAATCGGAGCCGCCGCGGCCGAGAGTTGTCGTCACGCCGTCGCCGGTGGATGCGATGAAACCGCCCATCACGGGTACGGCCTTCTCGGTCATCGGAGCGACGCAGGCGGCGAGACGCTTGTAGGTCTCGTCGTAGATTGGCGCGGCCTGGGTGTGGCGGTTGTCGGTAACGATCACCTGGCGCGAGTCGATGTGCACGGAATGGATGCCGTGGCGGTGAAACAGATTGGTGACGATCAGGCTGGAGAGGCGCTCGCCGTAACTGGAAATGGCGTCGATCGAGCGCGGTGTGAGCTCGCCCAGAATCGCCAGACCGCGCATCAGCTCGCCGAGCTCCTGAAAGTGTTCCTCAACGGTGCGCTCCATGCCGGATTCGCGCAGATGGAAATCGCGAAGAGCGAGCAGGGACGACATGGCCTGCTCGCGCTTGCCCTGCACGGCGAGCGCCGCGGTCTCAAGAAGTCGATTCGTGGTCTTGCCCATAGCGGAGACCACCACTACGGGTTTGCGGGCCAGGCGGTCGCGCACGATTCCGGCGACGCGCTCTATGGCCTGCGCCGATTCGACGGACGTGCCGCCGAACTTCATCACAATCATCAGTCGAGAAGCCCTTCCGAGTACATCAGCTCGGCGTTGAGTACGGCGGCTCCGGCGGCTCCGCGCACGGTGTTATGGCCGAGCGCCATGAATTTATAGTCGAGCACCGGGCAGCGACGCAGGCGTCCGACGAAGACGGCCATGCCGTTCTCGCGATTGACGTCGCGGCGCGGCTGCGGGCGATCGCTGGCGGTCATATAGATCAGCGGATTGGGAGGCGCGCTGGGGAGATTACGCTGCTGCGGCACGCTGCGGAAGGTGCGGATGGCCTCGATCAGCTCCTCTTCGCCGGGCTTCTCGCGAAGCTCGACGGAGGTGGCCACCATGTGGCCATCGACCACGGGCACGCGATTGCATTGCGCGCTGACGCGGGCATCGAGCGAACGGATGGCGTCGCCGGTGAAGTCGCCCAGGATTTTCTGGGTCTCCTGCTGCATCTTCTCTTCTTCGCCCCCAATATAGGGGACCACGTTGGCGTTGATGTCCATGGACGCGACACCGGGGTAGCCGGCGCCGGAGAGCGCCTGCATTGTGGTGGCCATTACGCGCTTGATGCCAAATCGCTTGAACGGCGCGAGGGCCATGGTCAGCACGACGGTGGAGCAGTTCGGATTAGTGGCGATCTGTCCCTTCCAGCCGCGGCGGCGTTGCTGGAGCGGAATGATCTTCACGTGATCGGGGTTCACTTCGGGAACGAGCAGCGGGACATCGGGCTCCATGCGATGGTTGCGCGAGTTGGACACGATCACATGCCCGGCCTGGGCGAAGGCCTGCTCGATCTCTGTAGCCACGCTGGCGTCCATGGCGGAGAACATCAGCCGGGGCGCTTTGCCCGGTTTACAATCCTGCACCGTGAGATCCGCTACCGCGGCGGGCATCTCGCCATCGAGGCGCCATGAAGTGGCCTCGCGATAAGTCTTGCCCGCGCTGCGATCGCTCGCGCCCACCCAGGTCAGCTCGAACCACGGGTGGTTCTGCAGGAACTTCACAAAGTTCTGGCCCACCATTCCGGTAGCGCCGAGTACGCCGACTTCGATTCGTGGCTGTGTCATCTCATCCTTCTTTCATCAGGTATTGAACCATGTGCTTATAAATGTCGACTGCCTGGGCGACCTCGCGTTTTGGGACGCGCTCCTCGGCGGTGTGGGCGACGTGGATCGTTCCGGGGCCGATGAGAAAGGGCTGACCCCATGCGCCCTCGAACGCCGGGATGTCGGTGGTGAATGCAACGACGGTGGTGTCGAGCCCAGGGATCGAGCCGAGGTGCACCGCAGGAATGGCGAGCACTTCGTCCAGATCTGCCCTGCCCTGCACGGCGCGAGCGAGCGCCACGCGCGTGGTCTGGCCGTCGTCCACGAGGCGAATCATGATCTCCGCGCAGGCGCGGTCGGGAATCACGTTCGGCGCACGGCCGCCGGAGAGCGTGCCGATGTTCAGCGTGCTGGCCCCGAGGATGCCATCCGTTGGGAGTTCGACCCGCCGGACTTCGGACAGCGCGTCCAGCAGTTTTTCGATGGCCGATTCTCCCAGCTCGGGATAGGCGGAGTGGGCCATGCGGCCGTGCGCCACCACTTCGACGCGCAGCGCGCCTTTGGAGCCGAGGGCGAGTTTATTCTCGGTTGGCTCGCCATTGATCAGAAAACGCGAGCCGCGGCCGTTGGCGGCGGCGATGTACGCGCCGGCGCTGTTGCGCTCCTCACCGACCACGAACAGCAGCGCCAGGCCGCGGATGCCGGCTTCGAGGAGTTGCGTGGCGGCCGTGATCATGGCGGCGATGATCCCCTTTGTGTCGCAGGCGCCGCGGCCGTGGATGAACTCTTCGTCTTCGCTGGAGGGGAAGAACGGCGGGACCGTATCCATGTGCGTGGACAAGGTGACTAGGGGATCGCCGAAGATTGCGAGCACGTTGAAGCGCTTGCCGGCGACGGGCATGCGCTCGACCTGTCCATTGAAGCGCGCGGCGAGCTCGGAGAGGCGGTCGAACAGGAAACTCCCGATCCGCTCCTCGTTCTCGGTGATCGATTCGATGTCGATCAGCGCGCGCGTGAGTTGGAACAAGTGCATTAGCTATCCAGTGTCGCAGTTCACCGGTTGGAGTGTGGGAATGGAGGCGGGAAATGCGCGATCGAGAGGAGGTGGTGACCGCGTTGCTTCCCGAGCGCTCCATCCGGCCGAATCCACCCCGGCCCGGATGACAGTGAGCCGGTATTAGCCGGACTCCCCAACCCGCGCACAGCCGCCTGGGGCGCGAGTTTCGGCGGACGATCCCTTTCACCGCTCATCCGGAGCGACCCGGAAGATCAGGGCGGTTACTCATGCTCGCCGCTCCTCTACAGGACAGGATCAGAATAGCATAGGTGAGTGACGGGAGCCGGTCTCAGAAAGGCGGACCAGATTCTGCGGCCTGCGAGGAAAGCACTTTTGCCCGGGCCCGCGAACGCACCTTCGGAGTTGCTACCAGACCTGTGCGGCAACGACGCGAGGCGGTCCGGAATTCCCCTCGATGACGCTGGCCCGGATGACCATCTCGATATTCCGGCGCTCCCAGCCGGCAGGCAGGCGTTTCGCGTCTGTGTCCAGATATCTGGGGTTGGTGAGGAACTCACCCGCGGCGACAGTGCCGTACTGCCCCACGCCTCCGGCCACCACCACCATGCGCTCGGTCGCGGGATCGAGGAAACGCGCCACGAGGGCGTAGTCTTCGGTCAACCGCTGGTACGGCAGTCCCATGTTGATGCCCCACTCCCGCTTTGTGGGATTCTCGCGGTCCTGAATCCAGTAATTCTGGGCCTGTCTGTCCATCTGGAACGTGTACCGCAGCGAGGCAGTGGTGCGCATGGTCCAGTCATTGTTAAATGCGCCGATGAGAACCACGGGCGCGCCTCGCAAATCGGTGAAGGTAGTTGCCGACTGGCTGCGAATCTGACAGGTCTTTCCGACGGTGGTGAGCAGGCCGGTCAATCGCGCGAGGGTGATTGCATCTGCGAGCGCGACCTGCTGTGTTTGCATGGTCAGCAGGCCATAGAGCGTGACCGGGCTCGGCGACGCGGACGCCGGCGTGAGGGTCGCGTTCAGACGATCGGGCGGACCAACGCAAAGGAGCACCGCGTTGGAAGAGTCGATCACGGGATGCCAGAAGCGGTCCAGCGGTGTCGGCGAGGAGCGCATCCACAACACCAGGGCAATTGCCGCCACCAGCAGCAGCGAAGCTGCGATAATCCAGCGCCAGTGCCGCACGGTTGGCGGCGGGGCTATGGCAACAGGAGTTTCCGGCAGCCGGAACTCCGGGACGTAGGACCCAGGCAGTAGCTCGATCCGAATTTCTGTTTCGTGGCCGGGTTCGTAATAGTACTGCGCGATGCGCTTGCGAATCTCGCCAGCGGTGGCGCGGACCACCGGGTCGACGTTGGTGTCGTAATCGGGATCGCGCCCGAACACCTCGATGCCCAGGGTGCGTTCCTTGAGATGCTCGGTTTGCCCGTCCAGCGTCTTTTCGACCACGTAACGGAACAGGGAAGGATAGCGGCGGCTGTTGCGGAACAGCGGATTGGTGAGCAGACGCTCCATCTGCTCGCGAATCGCGCGGCGTTCCGCCTCCGTCTCCGGCGCCCAGGCGGTCGGAGACTCCGGTCGCTCCATGATCTTGCCCCTCAATACTGCCCCTAAATACGTTGGGTTTGATTCTACCACCTTACGGGGGGCGGGATTTCCGGCGCAGGCCAGAGCCCAACAGCGGCTCCTAAATCCCGCCAGCCGCCGCACCCTGGCTCATGCCGCACTCGGTGTGAATCGCGCGGATGGCCCGCTCCAGGCCGTCGCGATGGACCACGATGCTGATGGTCAGCTCGCTCGACCCCTGTGCGATAGCAATGATGTTGACGTTCTGCCGCGAAATGGCCATGAAAATCCGCCCGGCCAGCCCCGGGGTTCCGCGCATGCCCTCGCCGACCACCGCCAGCAGCGCCACGCTGTCGTCCACGTCCACAGGCTTCAGGTATCCGTGCGCCAGCTCGATGGCGAAGCTGGATTCGAGATTCTCCAGCACCGGCTCCAGTTCCTCCTGGCGAACCAGGAAGCAGAAGCTCTGCCGGTAACTCGAACTGGAGAAGGCCAGCACCTCGGCGTTGGCCGCGGCAAGAGACTCGAGGGCGCGAGCCATCACCCGGGTCCCGCTGATGGTCGCATTCGCAGGCTCGATGGAGATCAGGACGACGCCGGTCATGGACGTGACGGCCCGCGGCCCCGGTGTAACGGCGGTAATGGGGACGATGCGCGTGCCCGGCGCGGCGAGATTGAAGCTGTTCTTGCTCCACACCGGAATGCGCTTCTCCACGAGCGGAGCCAGCGTGCGCGGATGCAGGACCTTCGCCCCGTTATACGCCAGTTCGGCGGCCTCCGCGTAGGTCACCTCCTCCAGGACGCGGGCATCGGGCACGAGCCGCGGGTCCGCGCTCATGATACCGTCGACGTCCGTCCAGATCCACAGCTCCGTGGCATCCAGCGCGCCGGCGAGGATGGAGGCCGAGAAATCGGAGCCGCCCCGACCCAGCGTCGTGGGCCGGCCGTCCATGGTGGCTCCGTTGAAGCCCGTCACCACCGGCATGCAGCCCTCGGCCAGCATCGGGGCCAGCTTCGCTGATGCGCGCCTGCGGGTCTCCTCGGCGAGCGGGCTGGCGTTGCCGAAGACGGCGTCCGTCACGATTACGTCCGACCCGCTGACCGCCGCGGCGCGCACGCCCACGGTGGCCAGATACTCGGTTATCAGCAACGCCGAGAGCTTCTCGCCGATCGACACTGCATCGTCCACCGATCGCGGCGGCCGCTCCCCGAGGATGCGGATCCCGTGGCATATGCGCCGGAAATCTGAAAGATATGCATCGAGGCCGGTAAGCGCCTCCGCCCGATGCCGCGCATCCAACAGCTCCGCGCAGCACTCCTGATGGCGCTCGCGAAGCTTGTGCAGGTTATAGTCGAGCCCCGATTCGTCGCCCGCTTCGGCCTTGCGCATCGAATCGAGCAGCAGATCCGTGATCTTCGACATGGCCGACACGACGGCCACTACCGGCCTCTTCTTCTGCTGTTCGATGCAGATATCCGCGGCCACGCGGATGCGTTCGGCCGAGCCCATGCTCGTCCCCCCGAACTTCATGACCAGGACGTCGTTCAAGACCTGCGCTCCTTGCCGTTGCTGGTGCGCTCGCGAATGATGCGCAGCAGCTTCTGCTCCACCTCATCGGCATCCATGCCGCTGCTGTCCAGATATACGGCGTCCGGGGCCTGCACCAGGGGCGACTCGGCGCGCGTACGATCCCGCCGGTCACGCTCGTCGATCTGCGAGGCGACGGCCTGCTCCGCAAGAGCCCGGCCCGCCGTGGCGAGCTGCCGCACGCGCCGGTCAGCCCGCACGGCCGGCTCCGCATCGAGAAACACCTTTACGTCGGCCTCTGGGAAGACGATGGTGCCGATATCGCGCCCTTCCATTACGACCGACGCCGTCGCGCCGATCTCCCGCTGCTTGCGCACCAGAGCCTGCCGGACGCCCGGAATCGCGGAGACCCTCGAGGCTGCGTCCGACACCTCCGGCGTGCGGATCGCTTCCGTGACATCTTCGCCATTCAGCAGAACGGTAGAAGCGCCCGCGGTGAACTCGATGTCCGCCTCGCGGGCCAGTTGCTCCAGCCGGTGCATGTCCTCCAGCGCCGTGCCGTTCCGCAGCGCCCACAGGGCCACGGCCCGGTACATAGCGCCCGTGTCGATGTAAATACAGCCGAGCTTTTCGGCGATGCGGCGCGCCAGCGTGCTCTTGCCCGCGCCGGCAGGGCCATCGATCGCAACAATTATCCGCTTACTCAAGTTTTTATGGTAAGGGATGTGCGGCCGGAGCGATAAAATCGATTACGTTGACCGCAGTTGAAGCAGCGCTCGAGGGCGCCGCCGTACTGACGTCCTCGCGACGGCTTTCACGCGCGCTCACTCTGCAAGTTCAGCATGTCCAGCGCGCCCGTGGGCTGTCGGCGTGGCGCAGCCCGGTGATTCTTCCACTCGACGCTTTTGTCGCGAAATGTTTCAGAGATCTGCTGTACTCGGGCCGGCCCGGTCCCTTCCCTCTGGTGCTCAACGCCGCCCAGGAGACAGCGGTTTGGGAGGACATCATCCGCCGCGCCGACGGCGATCTCCTGCTTCAGCCGCATGCCACGGCTGTCGCGGCGAAGGAGGCATTCCAGCTGGCGACTGCGTGGCGAGTGCCCGCCGGCCGGCCCACGCCCGCCGCGACCGAGGACTGCGAAGCGTTCGCGCGCTGGACCACTGGTTTCCTGGACCGGCTGCGCGGGCGCAACTGGCTCGACAGCGCGCGGCTGATGGACGTGGTTCGCGAGCACATCGCCGGCGGCGATATCACGCCCCCGGCGCGGATCCTGCTGGCCGGCTTTGACGAGCTCACCCCTCAGCAGCGGGAGTTCGTGAACGCACTGCAAGGCCGCGCCCAGGACAGCGGGCCCGGCCAGCTGGGGTTATTTGCGCCCGCGCTGCGCGAGGTCGCGGAATGCGACCGCCCTTCGTTCGGCGCCAGGCCCGTGCTGGTATCAGCCCGCGATCGCGAGCACGAACTCGACGCGGCCGCGGCATGGGCGCGCGCCCGCCTGCTGGCGAATCCGCGCGCGCAGATCGGCATCATCGTGCCCGACCTCGCTTCGCGGCGTGCGGCCGTGACCCGCGTGTTCGGCGATATTCTTCAGCCCGGGCCTTTTGCCGCGGGGCCGAAGTCATACCACATCTCCGCCGGCCCGGCTCTCGCTGAGTATCCGATCATTCGCGCCGCGCTGCTCATACTCGATGCAGGCCGCGGGCCGCTGTCCGTTGCTGATGCCGGCCTCCTCCTCCGCAGCACATTCCTCCAAGGCGGTATCGAAGAGCGCGAACATCGCGCGCGCCTGGATATCCAGTTACGGAATGGCAAGCTGCGAGTCGATGGTCTTCCCGAACTTGTGCGTCCGCTGCGCGCGCTCGAAATGGCCGCGCGCGAGCTTCCGGAGCGGCAGCTGCCGAGCGCCTGGAGCCGTTCGTTCGCGCGCCTTCTCGGCGCCGCAGGCTGGCCGGGTGACCGCCAGCCGAACAGCATCGAATACCAGCTCCTGAGCGCGTGGAACGAGGCGCTTTCGACGCTGTCAACTCTGGACGTCGTCCGGCCGCCGCTGGACTACCACGACTCGGAATCCCAACTGCGGCGGATCGCCGAATCGACCACGTTTCAGCCGGAGAACGAAGGCGCGCCGGTTCAGATCATGGGTACGCTCGAAGCCGCGGGCCTCGCCTTCGATAACGTCTGGATTGCAGGCCTGGATGAAGAAACGCTGCCTGAGCGCGCGCGCCCGAATCCGTTCCTGCCGCTTGGGGTCCAGATCCAGAAGCGTATGCCTCACTGCTCGCCGGAGCGCGAAGTGTCGTTTGCGCGGCAGACGCTCGCCCGCCTGGCGGCCAGCGCGCCGGACGTGGTGCTCAGTTTTCCGGAGAAGATCGACGATCGTGACCTGCACGCCAGCCCTCTTGCCGCAGAGCTGGAACCCGACATCGTCGCGCTTCATGCGCCAGTTCGGCCACCGACCGCCGCGTCCGTCGAGAAGCTCGAGGATGAGGCCGCGCCTCCGCTCGAGGCACCGAACACTCCGGGCGGCGCGGCGGTCCTGAAAGCAATGGCCGCCTGCCCGTTTCAGGCATTCGTCGCCCATCGGCTGAGAGCGAGAGGCCTCGAAGAACGCGAGTTCGGAATTTCAGCCATGGAAAAGGGCAAGAGCGTACACACAGCGATGGAGCTCATCTGGAACGAGCTCGGGTCCCAGGCGGGCCTGCTCGGCTGCACGCCCGACCAGATCAGCGAAGTGGTGCGCCGGAGCCTCGCCTCGGCCATAGATGGCGCGGATGTTTTTTCCGCGATCGAGCGCGAACGCCTCGAGATCATCATTGTGGATTGGCTGCAGCACATCGAAAGACAGCGTCCGCCGTTCACCATCGAGGCGTGCGAACGCAAACAGCAGGTGGAGATCGGCGGACTGCAGCTGGAAGTGCGCGTGGACCGCACTGATCGCCTGTCCAACGGCCGCGTCGCGATTATCGATTACAAAACCGGCAAGGTGGACACGAAAGGCTGGCTGGGCGACCGCCCCGGCGAGCCTCAGCTTCCGCTGTACGCCGCCACCTGCGCCGACCCGCTCGCGGCGCTGCTCATTGCACACATCAACCGCGAGGATCCCGGCTACCGCGGCCTCGCCGAGGAGAACACACTACAGCTGAAGCGCATGCAAACGGCAACGGGCGTCCTCGCCGTCGAGCGCCAGCAATGGACGCGCGTGCTAACCATCCTCGCCGAAGACTTCCGCGCCGGCGTGGCCCGCGTGGATCCCGCGAAGGGGGCGTGCCAATACTGCGCGTATCGTGCGTTATGCCGCGTGGATGAATCTGTGCCGGAGACCCCGGAATGAGACTGTATGCGGCAGGGCCTCGCACTGCGGCGGGCTCCCAGGCCGCTCGGTGGTTTGCTACAAAACAGCCAGGGCAGAGGGTCCGCCGCACGCTGCGCGCCTGCTCCCCGACGGCGGAGCTCGGCAATGAAGCCCACTGACGCCGACGCCCGCGCTCTCGCGCTCGACACCTCGACATCCTTCATCGTCCAGGCGCCCGCGGGCTCCGGCAAGACCGAACTCCTGATCCAGCGCTATCTCGCCCTTCTCGCCGTTGTCGACGAGCCGGAGCGGATCGTGGCCATTACGTTCACCAAAAAGGCCGCCGCCGAAATGCGCGAACGCGTGATAAACGCTCTCGACAGCGCGAGCGGCGCCGAGCCGATAGCCGAACACGAACGCACGACCCGGCGCCTGGCCCACGCGGCCCTGCAGCGCGACGCCGCGCGGAAATGGCGACTGCGCGAGAACGCCTCACGCATGCGCATCGAGACCTTCGACGCGCTCTGCCTGCGGATCGCGGCGCAGATGCCCTGGATGTCCCGTCTGGGCGCGGTCCCCAGCCCGACCGAGAAGCCGTACGACCTCTACGCCGCCGCCGCGCGCGCCACGGTTCAGCTGGTCCAGGGTTCCGAGCCGCCCGCGGGCGCGCTGCGCCGGTTACTGCTGCACTTCGATAATGCCGGCGCACTCGTGAACCAGCTGATTGGCATGCTCGAGAAGCGCGAGCAGTGGCTGCCAATCATCGGCGATGGCCGTCAGGACATGGGCGCGGTCCGCCGGCGCCTCGAACAACAATTGGCGGAACTAATCACCGAAAACCTGACTCTCCTGCGCGAGTTGCTCAGGGGTGACCTGGCGAGCAGGATCGCGCGCTTCGCAGGCCGCAGTGCAGGCGATCTCCCGGGCGCTTCGACGGCCGACGTGCCGGCGTGGATCGAGATTGCGGATCTGCTGCTCACGAAAAAGGGCGACTGGCGCAAAGCGGTGACTAAAGCGCTCCCGTACTCGCTCGACGACTCCCACGAGGAACTCCGCCTCGAGCTGTGCCGCGTCCGCACGCTCCCCGAGCCACATTTCGACGACGAACAGTGGCGGATCCTGTGCGCCGTCTTCGAGGTCCTGCCGATGGCCGCATCGCAGCTCAGTAACGAGTTCGCCGCGCGCGGCGAGTCAGACTTCACCGCGCTGCTGTTCGCCGCGCTCGAAGCGCTGGGCCCCGAAGATGATCCGACCGATTTGGGTCTGGCGCTTGGTTCGCGCATCGAACACATCCTGGTGGACGAATTCCAGGACACTTCCCGCTCGCAGCTCCGGCTGCTGAAGAAGCTCACGGCCGGGTGGGATCCGACGGACGGCCGCACGCTGTTCCTGGTTGGAGACCCGATGCAGTCCATCTATCGCTTCCGGCAGGCAGAAGTAGGGATCTTCCTCAGCACGCGGCGCCACGGTATTGGCAGTATCGTCCCGGAGTCGCTCAAGCTCACGCAGAACTTTCGCTCTCAGCCCCGAATTGTGGACTGGGTGGACCGGGTCTTCAGGGGCATTCTCGGCCATACCGAGGACCCGCTCAGCGGAACGGTGCCTTACGCGCGATTCACCGCCGCGGTTGCACAGCCTGGTCCCGAGCCCCAGGCGCACGCTTTCTTCGACAAAGCGCAGGAGGAAGAAGCCGCGCGTGTCATCTCTCTCATTCCGGAAGACGGGACTACCGCCATCCTCGTCCGCGCGCGAAGCCATCTCACTTCCATCGTGGCCGCGCTGCGCCGGGCCGGGATACGATTCCGAGCGGTCGAGATCTACTATCTGGGCGAGCGGCCCATCGTACAGGACCTGATGGCGCTTACGTTCGCCCTGCTCCACCCCGGCGATCGCGTTTCGTGGCTCGCCGTGCTGCGAGCCCCGTGGTGCGGGCTGACTTTGGCCGATCTTCTCGCCACCAGCGCCGACAAGGATCGTCCGATCTGGTCATCCATCGGCGTGGTGACTGGCGAGGGCGCAGCCCGCATTCAACGGATTCGCCCCGCAATCGATCGGGCTCTGGACGAACGTGGCCGACGGTCCCTTCGCGAGCTGGTAGAAGGCGCGTGGCGCCTGCTGGACGGGCCGGCGTTCGCGCAGGGGCAGAACGATCTGGACGACGCCGCCGCGTATTTCGACCTGCTGGAGACCCTGGATGAAGGGGGCGACCTCGCCCGCTTCGATGACCTGCGGAAAAAAGTGAAAGAGCTTTTCGCGCACCCCGACGCAAATGCCGACGGGCGCATCCAGGTGATGACCATCCATCAGGCCAAGGGTCTGGAGTTCGATACCGTTATTCTGCCCGGCCTCGGCGCGCGCACGCGCGAGGACGATCCGCCGCTGCTCGCGTTTCATGAGTTCGGCGCCGAGGGCCTGGTGGTTGCGGCAAAGCCGCAGGTCAACGAAGATCGCCTGTATCAGTACATTACGCATCAGGAGAACGAGAAGGCGGAGAACGAAGCGAAGCGCCAGCTCTATGTCGCCGTGACGCGCGCGAAGCACACATTGCATCTGCTGGGCTGTGCGGCCGTGAAGCATACGAATTCCGGCATCGAGGCGTCCGCGTCTGCCGCTTCGTTCCTGAAGCTGCTGTGGAATGAGCTGGGGCCCGAGTTCCAGCGGGCGCTTGCCGCACAAGTTGCCGCACCCGTCCAGGAGCCGCAGCACATCGAACGCCGCATTCGTCGTGTCGATCTGCAGTGGCGCGCTCCCGGGGCGCTGCCGCCGATCCGGTGGGAGCACGAGGAAGAACCCGCCATCGAAGAGCGGCCAATCACGTTCGAATGGGCGGGCGATACACGGCGCCATGTGGGGACGGTGCTGCACGACTGGCTGCAGCGCTTTGCCGAAACGGGCGTTGACGCGTGGAGCGCGCCGCGCATCCGTTCCCTCGAGGGCGCCTTCCGCGCCGCGCTGGCAGGACTGGGGGTTCCACCTTCGGAGCTGGACAAAGCTACGACCACGGTGGCAGGCACGCTCGAGCGCTGCCTGGACAGCGACCGCATGCGCTGGGTTCTCGCGCCGCATGCCGAAGCCGAATGCGAATACGCGCTGACGGCGTGGATAGACGGCCGGTATCGCCGGGTCCGCATTGATCGGACATTCGTCGATGAAGCCGGGGTGCGGTGGTTGATCGACTACAAGACCAGCACCCACGAGGGCGGCAGCCGCGAAGCTTTCCTCGAAAACGAGCGCCGCCGCTATGGCGCCCAGCTCGAGATGTACGCGCGCATCATCTCGGGCATCGACCAGCGCCCTATCCGCCTCGCCCTCTGCTTCCCACTTCTGGACGCTGCCTGGGTGGAGTGGAGCGTCGATGTGGAGCAGGCCTCAGGCCTTCACATTTAGCATCCCCGAAAACAACCCCGCGTTCTCTCGCAAAATCCGCTTCGATGTTTCCGGATCGGGCTCCAGGCTCCAGTTACCCCGCTCGTGACTGCCGCCCAGCAGAATTCCGTCCCGCCGGGGGAACATATAGATATCCCCCGGCCCAACGGTCATGTAATCGATCTCCGGCTGTGGAAGCAGGAACTCCAGTTGACCGCGCACGGGCACGAGTTCGTCATCTCCGAACAGCGCACGCGCGCCAAGCCCGGTGCAGTTGAAGATCAGCGTGTCTTTCAACGACATCAGCTCGAGTGCCGCCCTGAACTCGCGCACGACCACCCTGCCACCCGCGATGAAGAACTCGTCCAGCATCGCCTGCAAATAGATCGCGGGCTCGATGAGCATCGAATCCCGCCGATACGCGTATTCCACATCGAAAGGAATCTCATCGCGCGTGAGCTGGCGCGCTTCGGGGTACAACGGCTCTATGGCGCTGTACGGACTGTCCGGAGGTGGCATGCGGTGCGCTGCATCGTCCGAAAGCGAGTACACCGGCAGCCACCGGACCGCGAAGCGCTCGCCGACCATCGATTGATACCGCCGAAACGCAAACCTCCCTGCCTCCCCGAACTGCCGCCGAAACTCGGGCGTGACGCGCTCGTGATCGTACACCGTGACTGGGTCCCAATACCCGCCCGCGAGGTTCGACGTTGTATCCGGCGGCAGGGCCTTCGCATAAATCGTGACGGCGTACCCGCGCTCCTGCAGCAGGCGCGCGGTCGAGAGCCCGACCACGCCGCACCCAATGACCGCACAGTCCCGCTTCTCCACGCGCGCAGCCTCGTTGACCGCGAGCTGCGCGGTTCCCCACGACAGCGTAATTCCGGCGCCGCCGTGCCCATAGTTGTGGACCACCAGTTTGTCATCGAGCTTCTCCGCCCGCACGACGAACCCCGAGGGCCGGAATGGCCGCAGGCCCACGGTGGTACGAATCACACGCTCCGCCTTCACGTTGACACGCGCCAGAAGCGCGCGCGCAACCGGCGGACCCACTCGCATGCGGCCCGCCGCACAGCCCGCCAGCAGGGCGGATGTCATGCCAAGGAACTCCCGGCGCGCGAAACGCATAGACAGATGATACGGGAACACCCGCCGCACTAAACTGGTCATTGGCCGAAACCAGTCATAACGGCTGCGCCATCACGGTGCGCGGCCTGCGCAAGAATTACGGCGAAGTCGAGGCGGTGCGCGGCATCGATTTCGAGGTGCGCGCCGGGGAGGTTTTCGGTCTGCTCGGACCCAATGGGGCCGGGAAGACAACCACGGTCGAAATTCTCGAAGGACTGCGCTCGCGTACCGAAGGCGACGTCCGCGTGCTCGGCTACGATCCCGCCGTTCAGGTCAAAGCGCTGAAGGACGGAATCGGGGTCTGCCTGCAGGCCACGAACCTGCCGGAGAAGATCCGCGTGCGCGAAGCGCTGGACCTCTTCGCGGCGTTCTATTCGCACACCGTCGATCGCGATCAGATCCTGCGCCGGCTCCAGCTGGAGGAGAAGCGCGATGCGTTCTACTCCAAATTATCGGGCGGCCAGAAGCAGCGCGTCGCCCTCGCGCTGGCGCTGGTCAATGACCCAAAGCTGCTGTTTCTCGATGAGCCGACCACCGGACTGGACCCGCAGGTCCGCCTTGAAATTCACAAGCTCATCGAAGAGCTGAGGAGCGCGCACCGGACCATCGTGCTGACTACGCACTACATCGAGGAAGCGGAGCGCCTCTGCGACCGCGTGGCGATTATCGACCGCGGCCGCATCATTGAAATCGGCACGCCGCGCGAAATCCAGGCGCGCACGCTGGGCCATTCGCTGATCGAGATCGAGTGCGAGCAGCCCATTCCGGCCGCCGGCCTGCCCGCGTCCGTAGTGGCCCAGAAGCACACCCTTTCCGATGACGGCCGATCCCTGTCCGTGCAGTCCGCCGAGCCCGCGCCTACGATTGTCGAGCTGGTGAAGTGGATCGACGCGCGCGGCCTCACCCTCGCCGACATCCACCTGAAGCGCCCCACGCTGGAGGACGTGTTCATCGAGCTCACCGGCAAGAGGCTGCGCGAATGAAACCGTATCTGGCCCATATCCTCATCACGCTGAAGCTGACCGCTCGGGACAAGATGGTGGTCTTCTTCAACTACGGTTTCCCGCTCATCTTTTTTTTCATCTTCGCGTCCCTGTTCCGCGCCGAACAGGCCAGCGGCTTCAGCGTCGAAGTGGTGACCATGGTGCTGGTCATTGGCGTCCTCGGCAACGGCTTCTTCGGGGCGGGCATCCGCGCCACGCTCGATCGCGAAACCAACATCCTCCGCCGCTTCAAAGTGGCGCCCATCAGCGCCGCCCCAATCCTCGTGTCTTCACTGGTTACAGGTCTGCTGAATTATCTGCCCTCGGCGTTTCTCATCCTGGTCCTGGCGCATTTCGTTTACGGCATGCCGTGGCCGCAACGCCCGCTATCGCTGCTGGTCTATGTCACTCTTGGAACGCTGGCCTTCCGCGCACTTGGGCTGATCATCGCATCGGTGGTCAATTCCATGCAGGAGAGCCAGATCGTCACCCAGCTGCTGTATTTCCCGATGTTGTTTCTGAGCGGGGCCACAATTCCCATCAACGCGCTGCCGCCATGGCTGCAGGTGGTGACGCAGTTCATACCCGCGACCTATCTGTTCACGGGTATGCAGGCCATCATGGGCGCGAACGAGACTGTCGCGCAGAACCGTTCCGGCGCGCTGGCATTGATTACCGCGACGGTAGTGGCCACCTTTCTCGGTGTGAAACTGTTCCGCTGGGAGAAGGACGAGAAAATTCCCGCGACGGCGAAGCTGTGGCTGGTTGCGGTGCTTGGTCCGTTTTTCGTGCTCGGGGCCTGGCAGGCGCACACACGCCAGAACCTCGCGAAGTCGCGCATGCTCATGCGCGAGCTGCAGCGCACGCGGACGCTGCTCATCCGCAATGCGCGCATCTTCATCGGCGACGGAAACGTCATCGAGAACGGCTCCATCCTGGTGCGCAACGGACGGATTGCCAATTTGTACGGCGCGCCGGCTCCGGACGCAAAGGCGCTGCATGCGCAGGTGATCGAGGCGGCGGGGAAAACCGTGCTGCCCGCTCTGATCGACGTCCACGTCCATCTCGCCTCGCCCGGCGGGGCTTTTCCATCCGCCGCTGGATACGACCTGTCGAAGAATATCCCGCGCGAGTTGGCCGCCTATCTGTACAGCGGCGTCACCCTGGTGCGCAGCGAAGGCTCGCCGCTGAAGCCCGTGCTGGCTGCGCGGGAGCTGGTGGCGTCCGGCCAGCGGCTCGGAGCAGAGGCCTTGATCTGCGGCCCGGTATTCACGGCGCCCGGCGGCCACAGCACAGAGTTCGCCCAGGCGATTCCGAAAGCCGCCCGCTCCGCTGTCGCGCGCCAGATGGTGCGCACCCCCACGACCGAGGCCGAGGCGCGGGCTGAGGTGCACGAGCTGAAAGTGGCGGGAGTGGACGGCATCAAAGCCACCCTCGAAACGCTCACGGCCGGCCATTCATTCCCGCGCATGGATACGAATATCCTGCGCGCAATTACTGCCCAGGCGCACGCCGATGGCCTGAAGGTCTCCGTGCGCACCGGAGATGCGTCCGCCGTCGCGGACGCGATTGCCGCCGGCATCGATACGATCGAGCACGGATCGTTCCGCGGGCCGCTGCCGCCGGAGCTGTTCACGCAGATGAAGGCGCGCGGTATACGCTACGATCCGACGCTCGTTGCCGCCGAGGCGGCCGTGGACGCTTATACGGGAAATCCTGAGCCGCTGGAGCGGCCTTTGGTCATGCAGGTCGGACCGGCCGAGCTGTTACAGGCCACGCGAAAGCTCATGCGTGCCGCCGGCGATCACCCGAAACCACCGGTCGACGTCGCAATTGCCGCAGCGAATCTGCGCGCGGCGGCAAAGGCCGGCGTGACGCTGGTGACCGGAACCGGCTCAGGCCGGCCGCTGCTGGTCCACGGCCCGGCACTGCACCGTGAGCTGCAGCTGTGGGTTGCGGCCGGGCTGAAACCCGGGGACGTGCTGCGCGCCGCGACGTACGAAGCCGCGCGGCTGCTTGGCGTCGATGGCCGCGCCGGGATCATCGCCCTGGGCCACGAGGCCGACCTCCTTGTCGTCAACGGAAATCCGCTTCAGGACATCCGGCAAACTGAAAGCATCCAGCAGGTGATCTATCGCGGCGAGCTGATCGACCGCTCCCAGCTTTTCGATCAGGAGTGACCAGCCGGCTCCAGGAGTGGCCGGGCGCAAACAAATCCTGCCAACTCACGCACCTTCCGTTCGTAATAGCAAACAAACCGCATGCTCCTCCGCGAAGCCGTCGCCTTACTATTCGCTGCCGTGGGTGCCCAGGCCGCAACGCCCGTTCCCCCTGGCAAACTGATCTCCGTCGGCGACCACCGCCTGCACCTTTTCTGTGCCGGAGCCGGAACCCCCACCGTCGTGATCGAAAACGGACTCGGTGATTTTTCTTTCCAGTGGACCCTAGTCCAGTCCCGTGTCGCTCGTTTCACCCGTATCTGCACCTACGATCGGGCCGGCTACGCCTGGAGCGACCCCGGTCCGAAACCGCGCACGTTCGCGCAGATCAACCTTGAACTGCACGACACCCTCGCCGCCGCCGGCGAACGCGCGCCCTATATACTCGTCGGCCACTCGTACGGCGGACCCGTGGTCCGCAATTTCGCGCTCACGTACCCGCGCGATGTTGCCGGAATCGTCTTTGTCGACGCCGCGCACGAAGGCCTGCGCGTCAATATCGGGGGCGGCAAAACCATTCGCCTCGGCGAGAACGCCAAAGGCGCGCCCATTCCAACGCCGCACGAGCAAATCGCCGCATCCGACAAGCCGACGATCCCCCAGGACCTGCCGCGCGAACTGAGGATCCTGGACCGGATGTTCGGGGTTCTCCCGGCCCACGCGCAGGCCTGGCAACTCTGGGCGCAGCAGCAGCCCGCCGTCTACGACGCGCAGAACAGTGAAACGCAGTGGTCCGAAGAGTATTTTGCAAAGTGGCTCGCGACCCCGCAGGCGGGAACTCTCGGCGCGATCCCGATTGTCGTTCTCAGTCAGGCAGACGGGGAGAAAGAACGTACCCAGGGCCAAAAGATCCTGTTGTCGCTGTGCGCGAACAGCAAACAGGTGTTCGTGCATGCGGGCCACAATATGCATCTCGAAGCGCCACACGACGTGGCGGCGGCGATCCAGTCCGTGTGGGACGGTGTTCGCTCCGATGCTGGGTCAGGCGCGTCTCGCTGAGACGTGTGCGCGCACCGGGGCTGGGCAGCAGTCCGTCGCGCAGGTGCGCGGACCGAATCGGCCGATTGCGCGGCTCTCGGCATGGTGTGTGCGCTCGGAGATGAGCTCGCGGATCATGCGCACGAACACAGGGTGCACACCCACGGTCTCGGCGCGCACCATGTTCAGGCCGAGTTGCCGCGCGGCGTGCCGCGCCTCGGTATCGAGATCATAGATGACTTCCAGATGATCGGCGATGAAGCCGATGGGCATCACCACCACATCGCGCGAGCGCTCCTCGCCCGCGATTTCGCGGAGCACGTCCACCACGTCCGGCTCCAGCCAGGGCTGGCCCGGAGGTCCGCTGCGGCTCTGGTACACGAGCCGATGCCCGGAGTGGCCGACCGCCTCTGCCGTCAGGCGGCAGCTCTCGTCCAGTTGCTCCACATAGTCGCAGGTTTTGGCGGCGGCGAGTGGAACGCTGTGGGCCGTGAACAGCAGATGCGCGCCGGCCCGCCGCTCCGGAGGAATCTGGCTGAACGCCTCGCGCAGCCGGTCCGCGCAGGCTTCAACAAACAGTGGATGGTTGTAGAAAGGGCGCAGCCTCTCCACCGCCGGGGCTCCTTCCCCGATCTCCAGCTGGGCGCGCGCGATGTCGTCCAGATACTGGCGGCAGCCGGAGTAAGAGCTGAACGCGGAGGTGATGAACGCCAGCGCGTTGCGCACCCCATCGGCGCGCATGTGGCCGAGCGTCTCGCCCAGGAGCGGATGCCAGTTGCGGTTGCCCCAGTACACCGGCAGCTTCAGGCCGGCGGCGCGAAGCTCCGCCTCGAGCGCCGCGATGAGCTCGCGATTGCGGTCGTTGATCGGACTGCGGCCGCCGAAGTGGTGGTAATGATCGGCAACCTCGAGCATGCGCGCGCGCGGCACGTCGCGCCCACGCAGCACGTTTTCGAGAAACGGAAGGACGTCGTCGGGGCCTTCAGGGCCGCCGAAGGAAACCAGCAGGATCGCGTCGAATTGGCCTTCGCTCATCCTGTTCTCATCATCACACCGGCAGCCTCAGTCCTTAGGCGGGAACACGACCGCGCCGCCCCAAAAAGCGTAGCAACTGCGAGCAAAATCGAGGAACTGCGGCAGGTCGTCCGGTTTACGAACATAACAACTGGCATGCAACTCGTAAGCTTCCCGGATTTCCGCCGGGTTGGCGGAGCCAGACACGACCACGATGGGCATTGCCTTGAGCGTCGGGTTCGCTTTGATTTCCGCGAGAACTTCGAGACCCGATTTCTTCGGCAAATGAAGATCGAGAAAGACCAGATCCGGCCGCGGATGCTCTCCCTCGCCACGGAGATAGGACAACGCCTTGTCGCCGTCGGGGACGGAAACGACAGCGTCCATCATTCCTACCTCCCGAAAAGCTTCTTTGGTCAGGCGGGCGGTTGCCGGATCGTTCTCCACGATGAGAACGTCCAGGCGGCGGCGGGGCGAGTTCAGTGACATACGGATTGCGACTTGCGGCCAGTCTACCGCACTGAACGGCGCTCGCATGATTCATGAGGCCGCGAAGCTACTCCGTCACGTTCAGCGGGCGTTCAGGGCTGCAAACCTGCGGCGCAGCAGCGCTGGATTCGCACACCGAGAAAGTGGTCGCGTTACCGCTCAGCTGCAACCCCTGCGGGATACGGATGTTCACCTGCTGCACGCCGGGAATGCCCGGCGCCTCGCCCCACCACACCGGGGCGCCGATGGACTGGCCGCCCATCATCACCGTAACCGCGCCGCCGG
>DASRCB010000329.1:0-3556 GCA_035653295.1 Bryobacteraceae bacterium | reverse complement strand
CGCGGCGGGGAACAACAGCCGCATCCTGATCCTCGACAACCACGACGACTTCGGCGGACACGCCAAGCGCAACGAGTTCCACCAGGCCGGCCGCATGCTGCTGGGCTTCGGCGGAACCTTCGCCATCGAGAGCCCCGCCCCGTACAGCGCCGCCGCGAAGGGGCTGATCGAAGCGCTGGGCATTGATGTCGCCTCCAACGCGCGCGTGTTTGATAGGGCCATGTACGCCGGATTCGGGCTTGCTCCTGCGGTCTTCTTCGACCGCGAGACGTTCGGCAGCGATGTACTCGTTCCTCAGCCGGTGGCCGAGTCGTACACCGCGACAGCCCCGCGCGGAACCGCCGACCAGAAGTGGGCCGCATTCACGGCAAAGGCGCCGCTGGCCGATGCAGCGAAAGCCGACCTCCGGCGCCTGTACGACGAGAAGAAGGACTACCTGCCCGGTTTATCGTCGGACGAAAAGAAGGCCCGCCTTGCCCGCATCAGCTACGCAAAGTTCCTGACGGAAACCGTGGGCGTCCATGCCGATGTGGTGAAGTATCTGCAGCCCCGGCCGCATCCGCTTTTCGGCCTGGGCATCGATGCCGTGTCGGCGCAGGACGCGTGGGGCCTGGGATTCCCCGGGTTCGAGGGCATGAATCTCGATCCGTCGTTCGGGCCAGGCATGAACCGCGACGCCATGCGGACGCCCGAGGGCGAGGCGTACTTCTTTCACTTCCCCGACGGGAACTCATCCATCGCCCGCCTGCTGGTGCGCAATCTGATTGCCGCGGCCGTCCCGGGCGAGAATGCCGAGGATATCGTCACCACGCGAACCCGCTACGCGCTCCTCGATGATAAGGACTCCAAAATCCGAATCCGCCTCAACAGCACGGCGGTGCGCGTTCGTCACATCGGCGATCCCGCTACGACGAAGCAGGTGGAGATCAGCTACGTGCGTTTCGGGAAACTACAAACCGTACGCGCGTCGCGCTGCATTCTCGCCTGCTGGCACGTCATGATCCCGTATCTCTGTCCGGAGATGCCGCCGCAGCAGAAAGCCGCTCTGGCCTCGGCTGAGAAGGTGCCGCTGGTCTACACCAATGTAGTCATCCGCAACTGGACTTCATTCCAGAAGCTGGGCGTCAGCTCCATCTATGCGCCGGGCGGGTATCACAGCGAGATGAGCCTGGACCTGCCGGTCAGCATCGGCGATTACCGCTTCCCACGCACGCCGGAGGAGCCGATCGTGGTCCACATGATGCGCGTGCCCTGCCATCCGGGTCTGCCTTCGCGCGCGCAGCACCGCGCCGGGCGTATCGAACTGTACGAAACGACGTTCGAGGTTTTCGAGCGCAACATCCGCGATCAGATGGCGCGCACCCTCTCCCCCGGCGGCTTCGATCCCGCTCGCGACATTGCCGCGATCACCGTCAACCGCTGGCCTCACGGCTACGCCTACCAGTACAACTCGCTCTTCGACAAATTCTGGCTGGAAGGCGGCACACCACCCTGCGTGACAGCGCGGCAGCCGTTCGGGCGTATCGCCATCGCCAACGCCGACGCGGGCGCGTACGCCTATACCGACTGCGCCATCGACCAGGCCTATCGCGCCACCGCGGACGTCCTGCTCAAAGCCTGACGTTTGACGAAAGCTGCAGTTTTCCTGTAAGGTTCTCGAATATGCTCGCAGCGCAGTCATCGCAGGAAATCTCGGAGCTCACGCGTAAGCTCAATTACGGCACATGGCGTTTTCAGAAGAACTGGGCCCCCATGCATGTCGTGGATGCCGAGGGCTGTTGGTTTATCGACAGCGCCGGGAAGCGCTACCTCGATTTTTCCGCGCAGTTGATGTGCGTCAACCTGGGCCATAAGAATCCGGCGGTGATCCAGGCGATCGAACAGCAGGCTCGCGCGCTTCCCTACATCGCGCCCGGCTATGCCACCGACGTGCGCGTGGAGTTGAGCAAGCTGCTGCTGGAAGTGCTGCCGCGCGGCCTGGACAAATTCTTCTTTACCACCAGCGGCACCGAGGCCAACGAGGCGGCGATCAAAATCGCGCGCATGTTCACCGGCCGCACGAAGATCCTGGCGCGGTACCGCTCCTATCACGGCTCGACCATGGCTTCCATCGCCGCAACCGGCGATCCGCGGCGCTGGCCCGTGGAGCCCGGCGGCAAGGGACAGGGGGTCATCTTCGGGCCGGAAGTGAACTGCTACAACTGCCCCATCGGCCATCGATACCCCGGCTGCGACATCGCCTGTGCCGATTATCTGGAGCATATGATTCGCAACGAGAGCGACGTGGCCGCGGTGCTGGTCGAACCGGTGGTGGGGACAAACGGGGTGCTCGTGCCGCCCCCGGAGTACTTTCCCCGCCTGCGCCGGATCTGCGACGACAACGGCGTGCTGCTCATCGCCGACGAAGTGATGTCCGGCTGGGGACGCACGGGCCGCTGGTTCGCGGTAGACCACTGGAATGTGCAGCCGGACATCCTTGTCACCGCGAAGGGAATCACGTCCGCCTACGTGCCCCTCGGTCTGTGTGCCACGACGACGCGCATTGCCGAGCATTTCAACGATCATTTCTTCGCGCACGGGCACACCTACGAAGCGCATCCCATGACCCTGGCCCCGGCCATCGCCACCATTCGCGAAATGCAGCGGATGAACCTGGTGGAGCGCTCGCGGGACATGGGCCATTACCTTGCCGGCCGCCTGCTGGAGCTGAAGGACAAGCATGCCTCCATCGGAGACGTGCGCGGTCTGGGGCTGTTCCAGGCCATCGAGCTGGTAAAGAACCGCACCACGAAAGAGCCTTTCAACAGCATGGCCGATAAGATTTCGGGAACGCCGATGCTGGTGGATAAGATCGCGGCCGAGATGTTGAAGCAGGGCGTAGCGGTCAACTCGTGGATCAGCCATTTCGTTCTGGCGCCGCCGCTCATTATTGAAAAAGAGGAGATCGATTTCGCGGTTGCGGCATTCGATCGCGCGCTCGAAATCGCCGACGCGCAGGTTGAGGCGTAGCGCCGTGCGCCATACGCAGGAGATCATCAACCCGGCCACGGGCGAGGTGCTCGAGACCACTCCGCTGGCCACCGAAGAAGAGACCGCGTACGCCGTTGAGAAGGCCGCGGCTGCGTTCCCTTCCTGGCGTGAAGTGCCTCCGCCAGATCGCATCCAGTATTTGTTCCGTTTGAAGCAGCTGTTGGAAACCCACTTCGAAGAAATCGCCCGGCTCACCACGACGGAGAACGGCAAGACCCTGGCCGAATCGCGGGCCGAGTTGCGGCGCGGCATTGAGAATGTCGAGGTCGCCTGCGGGATTCCCACGCTGATGCAGGGCTACAACCTGGAGGACGTGGCCCGCGGAATCGACGAGATCATGATGCGCCATCCGCTTGGCGTCGTGGCGGCCATTACGCCCTTCAATTTTCCCGCGATGATTCCCTTGTGGTTCCTGCCCTACGCCATCGCCTGCGGAAACACTTTCATCCTCAAGCCATCGGAGCGCGTTCCTCTGACCGCGCGCCGAATCTTCGAGCTGATTGGGGAGACCGGACTTCCCGAGGGC
>DASRCB010000328.1:0-7880 GCA_035653295.1 Bryobacteraceae bacterium | reverse complement strand
CCGGGCGTCGGGTGCAAATGATTCAGATTCCGCAGCGGCTTCGTCCAGGCTGCGCCAGCCGGCGTTCGCCGGCCCGGTCGTGGTGCGGCAGAATGAGCCGTGCAGGCCTTCGAATTTCGAGGTCTGGGATGGCGTTACGATCACATGGCGGACGCCTCCCCGCTCGAGCCGATCCTGGAGGTCGGCCTGCGTAAGCAGAGTGCTGGCGGGGACGACTACCGCGCCGGCTTTGCACGCACCCAGCATCACCTGCCACAGGGCGACTTCATTGGCAAGCATGACCAGGATCCGATCACCACGCGTGATTCCGATACGCCGGAGGTAGTTTGCGACCTGGTTCGATTCCGCCGACAGCTGCGCAAAACTCCGAGTGGTCTCCGCGCCGAACTCGTCCAGCACACGCAGCGCAGGCCGGTGATTGTCCTTCGCCATGCGGTCAAAGTAGTCGAGCGCCCAGTTGAATTCATCGAGCCTGGGCCACTGGAAGCCCTCATATGCGGTCCGATAATCGAGGCGGTGGCGCAGCAGGAAATCACGCGCCTTCAGAAATTGGAGAGCTCCCATCGATGGATTTCCGGCGATCTCCAATCTTACGCCACACTAATGCCGGGCGCTGACGCCTGAGGCGCCACAGGGCATCAGGGCTGCCGCGCAGCCGTTCAGCAGATCGCCGGCACCGCGGTCAGAGGCGATGTCCGCAGCACCCGGCGCTGGCCGAGACCTTTGCCGAGCGGATCCTCGCCGCTGAGGAACGCATCCCCGCCGCCGACATCCCGATTCAGCCGATCAGGAACGTTCAGCGGGCCCGGCAGGACCTCAACTGCGAGCACACTGAGCGGCGAGTTTTTCGGCAGGCCAATACGCGCCAGGAGCGTCTCTACGCTTTTTTCAGGGAACACCGCGGCGGCTCGCGGACCGAGCGCGGGACCGTGCTGAGGATTTTCCTGTGCTCCGCGGACGGTGCGGCCACGGGCATGGGTCAGCAGAATGTTGCGATGCGCGGCGCCGTCCGACTGGAGCACCTGGGTATAGAGCATGAACCAGATGCTGGTCTGAGGATCGCCATTCTCGAAATTATAGAGGCGGTTTCCGTTGTATACGGTCAATGCATAAGGCGCGGTGGCGCCGACCCCGACCGGCGCCCGTTCCACGGAGCAGATCAGATGCGGGGCTGGATGCTGGAGCCCACTGACACGGAGCGGCCGGCCGTAACGTCCCTGCGCGGTGGACCACATCCGCGCGTGGCCGACGCGGAACTCGTAGGTCCAGAAGCCGAAGAGAGCAAGATCGTCGGCAGTCACGCCAGCCGGGAGCGGGAGCAGAAACAACGTGCCCGATTTACCGGGACCGATCGGCTCGGCCGGCGCCATTTGGGTCATGGCAGCGAGGCCGGAATCGTCGGCCGATTGTCCGGAAAAGATGCGGCGGAACGGCTCGGGATCGATGGGCAGCGGCGGCTCCACGGCTTCCGGCAGCATCGCGGATGGATCGAACTGCGGGAGCAGCGAGCCCGCCAGCAGCGGATCGGGTCCATACGCGAGCACGCGGCCGAAATACGCGTCATCATCTTTGTCGGCAAGCGGCTGATCGAACTCAATCCATAGATACCGATTGCGCAGTGAACTCGAGGAGTAATCGGCCGAGTGATGATACGGGGATTCGGCGATTCCGGTGGAAACGATTCTCGGCGTTTGCACCGGAGGAGTGGTGATAGGCAGACGGATGGATAACGAGAATTGCTGCGACGGGGCTGCAACGAACGATGCGTTCACCGTGTACTGAAGGTGGGCTTCCCGCGGGAACGCGGGCGCCACGGGTGACGGATTGAAGGCATCGAAAAACACGATGCGCGTATGAGTGCGGTCGGGCGGCACTCCGGGCGTGCTGGTCGCATCCGAGGCGACGACGGCCGGAAATGGAATGGAGCCGATATTCGCTCCGCCCAGGCTGTAACTGAGCGCGGGGGTGGCAAATCCGTCCCAGGTCCAGTCTCGCTCCAGATCGAAAACGAGTGCGACGATCCACTGGCCGAGCAGCTCCGTCGCATTGGAAAACGTGAGCGAACTCGCGTCCGCGGAGACACTATGCCGAATCTGGCCGGACGCTCCGAACACGGTTCGCTCGCCGGCCGCTCCGGACAGCGCGAGGCCGTTCTGCCTGAGGCCGAGCTGCTGGGCAAGCAGCTGCATGATGTTCGCGCCGGGCTGGAAGTAAAAGGCCTGAAGCTCCGTCTCCGGGTTGTTCGGGAACACGGCGTGTTCGGCGGCGGCTTCCTGGCGCACGATGTAGTCGGTGGGAAGCCCCGTTCGTGCTGCGTCGTTACCGTAATAGTTCGGCTTGTCGGCCGCTTTCGGAAACAATCGGACGCGAATATCGCGCGCGGTTGGAATGGGAAGCACGACCGTGCCCGGCGCGGGCGCTGACATGGTGGCGATATCATCAACGCCATCGGTGTAGTTCAGCGTGACGGTCACTGCCGGGTCATCTCCCGCCGGGAACGGAATCTCCAACGAATAGACGACTCGGAAGAGGTCGTCGAGGTCGCCTGGCTGTGACCCGGTATCGCCGGTATCGTGCGCCGGAACGTGCGCTTCCACGCGTACTTCAAAGCGGTCGACATCGGGATCGGGCAGGCCAATGGCGCGGCCCGCGGCCCATGCATCCTGGATGAGGGTGTCCAGATTCGGCCGGTTAAACGTGGTGGCAGGCACTCCCGCGAATACGGCTTCCGGGTAGTTGATGCGGGGGCGACGGACCGAGAGCGTTTGAATGGTTCGAACCGCGGGCGGCCGCGCCGGGAAAGGCGGAATGGCAGGAAAGGATTCCACTTCGAGCGACTTCGGCGGAACATAACGCCGGAAGTTGACCTGAGTAATCGGAGCGGGGCCGGCATGGGACGGGGGATCCGTTGAGATGGGGCCGCCACCGGTCAGGTCCACGAGGCGCACGCGGAATTCGTACGCATTCCCGTATCGCAGGGTTGGCACGGACGTGAGATCGGGATTCGGATTGGGCAGGGTGGCCGGAGGCAGGGGGGTCCCGACGTTGGAAACGGCGAACGCCAGAAGCTGCACGATGGGATCGGGGAGCACGAGGCTCGATCCCGCCCATTGCGAGAAGTAGAGCGGCAGCCAGCCCGGCAGAGGGTTGTCGGCATTGTTCGCAGCACTGGGACGGATCGGCGCCGGCGCGATCCAGAATTCATTCCCGCTGATGGACGTGGTTGCTCCCCCGCCGACGGTGGTGGTGTCGAACGGGAGAGTGCCGTTGACCAGACAGAGCGAGCGCCATTTCGTCGCGCCGGCAGGGCGTACATCGACGCGATAACCCTGGACGCCGAGCGGCGCTTCGGCAACCGTGCTGGCGCCGGAAACGCGGTCGCGCAGCAGATCGATCTGATTGTTCAGCCATACCGTGACCTGAACGTCATCCCATCCGAGCTGAACGCCGGCCTCCGCTCCGGGCGCAATCTGCGTGGAATCGAGGGTGGCAGTGTCGATGGTGGCCGGCTGATTGGAGTGGACGATTTGCGCAAAGCCGTCGTCGTATTGCTCGGCTTCGAACTGCGCCTGGGCGAGGCGCGGATCCACGGAAGCGACGACGGGGAAAAGAGTGGCCGCAAAAACCGGCCGCTGATTCAGGTTGTCCACTGCCGGGATACGGGCCGAATACGACTTGACGGTGTCCGAGTTCGCGGTGAAGTCATTGACCCATGGATTGGCGGGATTCGCCGTGTCGAGGGTGATCCAGACAAAGCCGCCGTCGGCGAGCAGTGCCGGCGAGATGTTCAGGGTCAGCGGATAGATGAGGCCGAGCGCCTGGGCAAGAACAGGCTGTCGAAGAGCGTACGAGAGCACCTGTCCCCAGGCGATGGACTTATCCGGGCCGGGCAGAACCGGGTTCACGCCGGGGGCCTGGCCCTGAAGCGAACAACCGAATCCATCGACGTCGCGGATGTCGCCGGAGCGGGCGCTTTCAAAGGGAGCGGCGAGTTTGAAGCTATCGGGTAATGCCTTCAGGATTCGCGCGCGGTTCTTCGGCGCGGTGGTTACCTTACCGCTGGTCACGGTGATGCCTTTCGCGACCAGTTGGTTGAACAGCGATGTAAACAGCGCCGGAGCGACGGGCGGCGGTGTCGCGACGTATGGTTTCGTGAACGACGGCACCGTGCCGGTTGTGGGCAGAGAGTCGAGGCCGGAGGCGACATTCACCACGAGGTCGATTGCTGTCCCGGCGAATTGCGGTCCGCCGCCGAGCGGCGCTGTGGGGTCTCCAACCGGCAGGATGAGGATGTTGAGGGAGAGTGTTCCTGCCGCGCCGTTCCAGCGTTGGGGGAAGGCCATGAGGCTGAGTTCAAGATCGTTTAGCGCCATATTGTCCTCAAACGTTGACCGTGATCTGCGGCGTGGTTACCGATTGCGAAAACTGCCAGGAGCCGTCCCAGTCGACACTCACGACCCAGCAGATGCTGAGGTGAATTCCCACCGAGCACGATGCAAGCAGCGTGATTGTTTCCGGGCCGAGGGTGATGCTGCTCGGCAGTGAGGGGGGCGGCGGCGTGAACTTGACCGGGGGTGGCGACAGGCTCAGTCCGAACCCGAGCGCCGCGGTGAGCGTGATGGTAGCGCTGGCGAGTCCATCGAGAACGTCGACCGATGCCTGACCGCTCAGGATTGCCATCAGGATGATCTCGCTACCAGAGGCGTCAATCCGAAACGCGATGGTCACCGAAGCCGAGCCGGAGGCAATTCCGAGATCGATTGCGAGGCCCAGACCAATCCCGGCCTGAATCACGAACGAGGGCTGATTGGCTCGAAGGCCGAACTCCATCAGGCCGTTGCCGGCCAGCGGGGAAACGATCCAGTTGAAGGGATGGTCGGGGCTGCCGACGCCAATGGCGAAGTCTACGGAAAGTGGCTGCAACTGGACGCCGACACTGAGGTTCAGGCTGACATCGGTGAGATCGCCCAGGCCCAGAGGCAGATCGGCAATGCTGAAGGTGTCCGTGACCGTGAGCTTGCCGTTCGACAGCGCAATATCGAGCTGCGCGCCGGCGCCACCGGGCAGGTACTGCGCAATCGATTGAAGATCGCTGAAAACATCTTTGATGAGGCTCAGCGCGTTGCCCATCTGCACGTTCAGATTGGTGAGCCCGGCTTTGGTGTGCTCGTCTGCGTAGAATCCGCCGGTGATGATCAGCAGGGGATCGGCGCTGAATTTCGGGATGGTGACCACGAACGACAGCGGGCCAATGCTGAGGGTCCAACTCGGCGAGGCCGAGGAGTCGACGGTGTACTTCAGAGTCGCCGGCGTAACCGGGAACGCTGGATTAGCATTATTGAGGCTGATGTCGGCATATTGCAGCACGACGTTGAGAATGCCTGCGAGATCGGCGATGGTGACTTTCTCATTCGGATCGAAATTGAAAGTCTTTGAATACTGGAACCCCTGTCCGATGGTGTTGATCTGCTCGATCGTGCCCTGGAGCAGGGAGATAACGTTGGCGACATCCGGGAAGAGGCCGGTGGAGTTGAGAATGGACGCGATGTCGCCGAGGTTCGGGGAGCCCGGATTGGTGGGCGCGGCGCCCGGCTTGGGCGGTCCGGGCGGACTGGGCTTCGGAAACTGAATCCCGGGAGACGCGCCGGCGGTCGGGATCTGCGGCGACTCGAACAGCACTTTATTCGTGCCGGTCGAGTGCATCAGACTGTAGAAATTATCCGGCTGCGTCAGTTGGAGGACGTCGGTGACATCGGCCAGGTACCAGAAGTCATTCACGCCGGCGGGCTGCACCAGAGGCAAAGGGAAATCATTCGGCAGCGCGGAAGGAGCGGGATCCGAGTACCTGCGCTGGCCGAGGCTCCAGCCGCCGCCGCGCGGAATCTGCGGAGCGCCGCGGAGGGCGACGCCGAGAGCCGGCACGGTCGCTCCGGCGTTGCCTTCCGTTATGATGTTGACCTCGAAGGCCGAGGAGCGGAGCGTCGTGCCCGGAACGTTGTTGAACCGGCCTGCTTCAATCGAGCAGGCGATCGCCGGGGTTAGCGCGCCAATCTGTGCGAACAGCTGCTGCATGGTGGCCGGATCGGGCGTTTGCGCAATCGGAAGGATCTGGACCCAGCCCTCCATGTCGCGCGAGGCGGTGAGAACCGGCGGGTTCGGCACTCCGGGGATGGGCGCGGTGAAACCACCGCTCACAACATTGAGGTTCGGATTCACGCCCAAATCGGAGTCAAATAAAACCTTGCGGAACTGAAAGCCGGAAGGCGTATTCACCACGATCGGTTCGCCGCCGAAATTATCGCGGATATTACGAACATTGAATGCGCCGGCGAGAGCGCCCGGATGCACGGCGTTGGCCCAAAGCAGCTGCGTGTTTGCGGCGTCCGCGGGGAACTGAAACTGCCCCGGAGAAACGGCCTGCCAGCCGCTGTCGGTGCGCTTGACCCATCCCGCATTCTGGCGCTGCATGGTTACCGTGCGCACGACGAGAATGCAGTACGGGTAAATAACGCTGGCGGCCTGAATGACCTCGTATCCGGTGCGTCCGATCGAGGTCTCGAACTGTACCTTGATGATTCCCGGGATCTCGTCGGGCTTGTTCCACTCGCTGAAAATACTGGAGCCGTAGCCGGAGAAGTCGATGCGGCGCAAGGGAACGCCGGGCAGCTTCCCGCCCGATCCGAACTGGCCGTCGAACATGGTCCCCACTCCGCTGATCGCGCCGAGGATGGTATACCCGTAGCCATTGGGCGCCGGACCGATGTTGGGACCATGCGACGTATCCGGCTCGGTGAAGCCCTGGAACATTGCAGCGGGCCGATCCGGAAACGTCGGCTTCAGGGTGAGCTGCACGGCGCCGCCGAGCTTCGGCGTGCCGGCCGGAGGATTGGGCACGAAGGATTCCAGGAATAAGGGCCTGTTCTCACGGAATTGCCCCCCGAAGAAGATGAAGCTGGAAGGGATTCGGCCGAATTTGGTCGCGACGTGGCGATTGGGCTCAATGATGAGCGCGTTCAATCCGAAGGGCAGACTGAACAATGCGGCGAACGGATGTCCGGCTGCAACGTTTTCGATATTGCTGGTCAGCACCGGGGCTGGGCTGAACGGAACCAGACGCTGACTGTCGGGCGACGAGATCAACAGCGGAAAGCCGTCCGATGCAGGTTCGCAGAAGATCGGACCGGGCTCATCGGGATCGGTCGACTCCATCGGTTCCCACGAACTCTGGGGCAGCGCGAAAGTGGCGATGAGCGCGCTGTTGAGGGCGAGGCTCATGCCGGTGAGAGCGAGCGCGGGAGCGGTGTTGCTCGGGTCCGCCGGCGCCTGATCGCGGTTTCCTCCGGATTGTGCCAGTCTGCCGATCTCCGGCGCCAATGCAACACCGAAGAGATCCACTTTGGTTGAAAGGTCGAGCAGAGCAGGCATGGCGCCGCGTGACACGGCGACCAGATCGTTTGCGCCGCCCCGAAGGGCAATCGACGATGGGAAGGGAGTGCCTACCACCGAGGAGCCCTGGGGAGGCGGCAGGAGCACATAGCCCAGCGAAGGATCCGATGTGCCGCCAGCCCAGGTGATCTGGGCGAGAAGGGTGCCGACGGAAGGCGGCGCCTGCTCCGGGATTGTCGTCAGATCGAACGTAGCGGCGTAGGGGTCCGGCAGCGTGGGAAGAAGCCAGCGCAGGTTGAAATACAATCCTGCTCCGGCGTTCTCAAGGCTGAGCCCGCTCAGAATGCCCCCCAGGATCAGAACCGCCGGCGCGTCAACTCCAAGAAGAGCGTTCGTCAGGGCAAGGGGGACGATCGGCGACGGTGCGTCCGGCCGGACGGCAATCACAAACAGCAGATCCGCGGCGGTGCTGTGCAACAGGTACAAGAGACCAG
>DASRCB010000327.1:0-7271 GCA_035653295.1 Bryobacteraceae bacterium | reverse complement strand
GCGCGCGCGGCGTGCATCAGGTGGAAGCGATCCAGTTCTCCGGTTGCATCCAGCTGATCGATGATGTCCAGTCCCGCCTGCGGGCCGCGCAACATGGCCACGGCGACCGCCCGGTTCAGGGAGACCACAGCCGAGGGCTCCATCCTCAGGAGTGCGTCGTAGTACCGCACGATCGCGGCCCAGTTCGTGTCTTCGGGAGCCGCAGCGCGGCAGTGTTCCGCGGCAATCGCAGCCTGGAGCGCGTACGGGCTCGCGCCCCCTCGCATGGCCTCTTCGACCAACGGCAGCGCCTCGGTGATCTGCTCTCGCCGCCAGAGGCTGCGGTCCTGATCTTCCAGCAGCACGATGTCGCCGGCTTCATCCACTCGCGCGTCCCGTCGCGCGTCGTGAAGCAGCATCAACGCCAGCAGCGCCGTCGCCTCCGCGGGCGGCGCGGGCGACATCAGCGTCCTCACCAGTCGCCCAAGCCGAATCGCTTCGGCCGAAAGATCGGTCCGGATGAGGCGCTCCCCCCGCGTCGCCGCGTATCCTTCGTTGAACACCAGATAGATGACCGTGAGCACCGCGTCCAGGCGCTCCGCCAGTTCGCCCGCGGCCGGCACGGCGTACGGTATCCGCGCATCCCGGATCTTGCGCTTCGCTCGCACCAGCCGCTGCGCCATAGTGGGCGCCGGGACCAGAAATGCACGCGCGATCTCGTCCGTTTCGAGTCCGCACAACGTCCGCAAGGTCAGGGCGACCTGCGCCTCCGCGGCGAGAGCCGGATGGCAACAGGTGAAGATCAGACGCAGGCGCTCGTCCGGAATCTCACTGTCGTACTCTGGCTCCGGGATCGCCGCCGGCTCGGAATCCCGCAGCAGTTGCGGCTGCACCTTTTCGGTAAACAGCGACTCGCGCCGCAGCCGGTCGATGGCTTTGTGCCGGGCCGTCTGTACAATCCAGGCGCGCGGGAATTCGGGAATGCCGGAAATCGGCCACTGGTCCAAAGCCGCGGCGAACGCCTCCTGGGCGTATTCTTCGGCCAGATCGAAGTCGCCCAGGATGCCAATGAGTGTGGCTACAATCCGGCCCCAGTCCGAGTGGTAGACCTCCTCTACAGCCGCTTTGGCATCCACCGGCATACCCGATTCCAGAATGGCATGCCCGCATTCCGCTCCGTCGGACAATAGCGGTAATGAAATACATGCTGCTCATCTACGCCGACGAGCGCGTCTGGACTGAGCCGGAGCGCCAGGCCTGCTACGGCGAATCCACCGCGCTCGCGCATCAGCTCCGGTCCAAAGGTCAGTACCTGAGCGCCATGCCTCTTCAGCCGGTCTCCACGGCGACCAGCGTGCAGGTGCGCGACGGGGCGCGCATTATTAAGGACGGCCCCTTCGCCGAAACCCGCGAACAGCTCGGCGGCTTCTTCCTGATCGAGGCCAAAGATCTGCAGGAAGCCGCCGAAATCGCCGCCCGCATTCCCGGCGCAAAGAAGGGAACAGTGGAGGTGCGGCCGGTAGTCGAACTGCCGGATCTTCCCGCGTCATGACGCCTATAATAAGAGCACGCGCCCGTAGCTCAGCCGGATAGAGCGACTGGCTTCGAACCAGTAGGCCGGGGGTTCGAGTCCCTCCGGGCGCGCCATTCCCGTCGCCGTCGCGCCTTCCGGGCCCTGAGCTTACGCGAACACTACTCCGCGACTGAATCGAGCAGCATGAATCCATCCCGGTGAACGCGAACAGCTTTCTTCGAGCCATCCGGCAGGAACCAGTACGCGCGCCTCGAGAAGTACGACGGGTCCGTCAACAGATCTCCGGTCGTTCCTTCCCGGATCATGACCCGGATGGGCCCGCGATTGCCCATGCAGAGATTCGAAGCGATGGCGCGCTCGAGTTTGCCGAGCGCGCGCGCCTGCTCGAATTTCCGGGAGATCGCATCACCGGCGATTTCAGCCCCGCTGGGCGATCTGTGGCAGCCCTCCTGGGGCGCGGATGTTTCACTTTGCATGCGAGAAGAATAACCTCACCTGTCAGTGGTAACTCTAGCCGATTTCGTCCCGGAGAGAATCTACCGAGCGGTACTGGGGGTACCAAGCCCGCCAGACCAGCCACCCCGCATCAGACATTCCTGTCATCATGGAACGTAAGCGCCGAGAGAGAAGGGCGCAGGGCCTCTCCGTCCCTCATGCCTGTCGAGAACGAAGTCAAGCTGCGAATCGATGATCCGGATTCCGCGAGCCAGCGGATTCGCGCGATCGGCTATACGGTCCTCCACGCCCGCATGCACGAAATGAACATCGTCTGCGACACCAGCGCTCAAACGCTCCGGCGGCAGCGCAGCCTTCTTCGGGTGCGTAGTGCAGGGGAGGCCACCGTCGTCACCTTCAAGGGGCCGCCGCAGCGCGGCCCGCACAAAACCCGCGAAGAGATCGAGTTCGCGGCGTCGAATGCGGAAGCCGTGCTGACCATTCTCGACCGGCTCGGCTTTACCACCGTCTTCCGTTACGAGAAGTATCGAACCGAGTTCACCAGGGCCGGCGCGCCCGGCATCATCACCCTCGATGAAACTCCCATCGGCTGCTTCCTCGAGCTGGAGGGGCCCGCTTCGTGGCTCGACGCCACGGCCCGCGAGCTCGGCTTCTACCCCGCCGATTACATAACCGAGAGCTATGGAGCGCTGTATTTGCAGTACCGCGGCGAGCACGGTACCACCAGCAGGGACATGGTTTTCGAAAGCACTAAGTAACTTCCCTGGTCAGCCTCGGCGAATTTACCCTGGCAGGACCTTTTCATCTTGTTCTTTCGACAAACCGGATGTTACGCTTCTGTTGACCTGGTGGAAGTCCGCCAGGAGTATGGGAGCAAACCAATGACAGCAAGCATCTTCTTCGTGAGTGTGTCGCTGGTTCTGTTCGCGTACTGGTTCCGATACACGTGCCTGCTGATTCTCAGTACCCGGCCGGCGCGTGACTTCGCCAAAGACGTGGCTGAAGCCAACCGGCTCAGCTTCCGCGATGTGCAGGACCGGCTTGCGGGAGCCCTCACCACGGCGGATCTGGACGCGTTGCAGACAAAGCTCGACAGCGATTACTCTCTCATCACGTGCCTGCTGCGGCACGGCGCAGAGTTCAAGGTGGCTGGGAGCGCCATCGAAGAACGTATGCTGATGGTGCACTACAGTCTGATGCGGCGCTGGTACGCCCTCGCTCGCCGGCTTTCGGTCACGCGCGGACGACAGGCGCTGGATGAGATGTCGCAGATCGTCAACCATTTCGCCGGACTCATGGGCGAGCGGTCGGCGGCGGCGGCGTAGTCACCCCGGCACGGGCGGCAGGGCTCGCGACAACTCGGTCGTCGTGCGCTTTCCGGCGAGGCGCGAGCGGTCGTCTCACCCGTGCCCCCTTTTTTTATCCGAACCGCCGCAGTACGCCTTTCCCCGCCCCGCCAGCCTCGCAGCGCCCTGCCCTACAATTAGGTTGTGCCCTCCGATGGGTCCCTCCAACTCGCCGTCGCTGCGCTCGATCGTGTTCGAAAAGAAATCGGTAAAGTTATCGTAGGTCAGCAGCCCGTCGTCGATGGGGTGCTTATCTGTCTGCTGGCTGGCGGCCATGTCCTGCTCGAAGGAGTGCCCGGACTCGGCAAGACCACGCTCCTGCGGACCCTCGGCCGGGTGCTCCACCTTCGTTACTCGCGCATCCAGTTCACTCCCGACCTCATGCCCGCCGACATCGTCGGCAGTATGGTCATTGAGGGCGACGATCGCGGCGCCAAGTCGCTGCGCTTTCAACCCGGCCCCATCTTCGCGAACCTCGTCCTTGCCGATGAGATCAACCGCGCAACACCCAAGACGCAGTCCGCTCTGCTGGAAGCCATGCAGGAGCGCACGGTCACCAGCGGCAACGCCACCCATCAGCTCGAGCCACCGTTTCTCGTGATGGCTACGCAGAATCCCATCGAGATGGAGGGAACCTATCCTCTGCCCGAGGCCCAGCTCGACCGTTTCCTGATGAAAATCCTCGTGACCTATCCCTCGCGCGAGGACCTCAGCCGCATTGTCGAGCGCACTGTTCAGCGCGATGATGACGAAATTTCAGCGGTCATGGACCGCGAGACCATTCTCAATCTGCGCCTCGAGTGCCGAAAAGTGCTGGTCGCGCCCCACGTCCAGGATTTCGCCATCGGCCTGATCATGGCCACACAGCCGGGAACGGCATACGCCCACGAGATGGCCACGCGCTACGTGCGTTACGGCAGTTCGCCGCGCGGCGCGCAGGCGCTGGTGGAATGCGGCCGGGTGCTGGCGCTCATGCGCGGACGGCTGAATCTCGCCATCGACGACCTCATCGAAATCGCCCCCGCCGTCCTGCGGCACCGCATCATTCTGAATTTCGACGCGCACGCCGAAGGCGAGACTCCCGAGACCATCCTCACGAGGATCATTCAGTCGACTGCTGCGCCGGTACGATGAGCACCACCCCCATCATCGATGGGGCGTTTCTGGAAAAACTGGAGCGCCTCGCCCTGCGCTGGCAGAAGTCGTTCCCCGGCCTCGTCGGCGGCCATAACATGTCCCGGCTGCCGGGCGCCGGCCAGGAATTTCTCGACCATCGCAATTTCCACCAGGGCGACGACCTTCGCGCCGTCAACTGGCGCGCGTATCTGCGCCTCGAGAAGCTTTTCCTGAAAATGTTCCAGGTCGAGCCGCGCGTCCCTGTTCGTCTCCTGCTTGACGCCAGCGCCTCCATGCAACTCGGCGCCGTGACCCCTAAATTCGAGTTCGCGCGCACGCTCACGGCGGCGCTGGCGTACGTGGCCATGATCCGCCTCGATTCCTTGTGTGTCCAGCCCTTCGACGCTTCGCTCCAGGAATCTTTCCTCTGCAGCGGCGGCCGGCATCGTTTTGTCCACGCCGTCAACTTTCTGACCCGCGTAGCCGTCGGTGGACGCACCGATTACATGGCCATTGCCCGCGAGTTCTGCTCTCGTTACGAGCAGCCCGGCCTGCTCATCGTCGTGTCCGATTTCTTCGACGACAGCGACTGTCTTCGGCCCCTTCAGTTTCTGGCCGATTTCGGCCACGAGCTTCTGCTGGTCCACGTTTGGGCCGAAGAGGATCGCAGCCCTGGCTGGGAGGGACAACTGGAGATCACCGACGCCGAAACCGGCCGCCGCCTCGAGCTGACCTTCGATCGCGAATCCCGCCAACGCTACACCGAGGCCTTCGAGGGCCACGCCCGGGCGCTCGCGGGAATCGCCGACCGCAGCGGAGGACGCTACGTCGGGCTTTCCACTTCCACTTCCGTCGAGGATGCGGTGTTTGGACCGCTGGTTCGCTCCCAGAGCATCCAGTAATTCGTATGTCACTCCTGAACCTGAGCCTCCCCGAGCTGCTCGCTCTTTTCAGCGCCGTCAGCGGGCTCATGGTTACGCTCTATCTGCTCGATCGCACGCGCCGGCGCTACACGGTATCCTCCCTGAAGTTCTTCACCGTTTCCGGGCATGCCCCCGAGGCGCGTCATCGGCGCCGCATCCAGCAGCCCTGGTCGCTGCTGCTGCAGTTACTCAGCATGGCGCTGCTGTTGCTCGCCATCGCCCAGCTTCGTTTTGGGGTACGGCCGCGTGACGGGCGCAGGCATATCCTCGTGCTCGATACCTCCGCCTGGATGAGCGCGGCTTCGCCGCAGTCGACTCCCGCGCGTCCGCGGGAACTCATGGACGACGCCAAAGCCGCCGCCCGCCGATGGCTGGCGACGGTTCCTGTCGAAGATCCGGTGATGCTGGTGCGCGCCGGCGCCACGCCCACGCCCGTCACTCCCTTCGACACCGATCGCGATTCGATCCGCCGCGCCATTGCCGATTCGCGTCCCGGCGCGGCTGTCTTCAGCGCCTCGCGCGCGCTGCAATTCGCCTTGCAGACAGCCGGCCAGGACTCCGCCCCCACCGCTGAGGTGGTCTTCGCCGGAGCCGGTCGAACCCGCCGCGAAGACCTGCCTCCCGCCGATAACGCCCCCTCGCTCCGAATGCTCCGCGTGGAGGGCCCTTCCCAGCACTGCGGGCTGCGCCGCGTGGCAGTCCGCCGCGCACCATCCGACCCGGATACCTGGGAGGTGCTCGCTGCTGCCCGTAACTATGGCCCGGCGCCCAAAACGGTGCTGCTCGCAGCCAGCTTCGGCGGAGCCGTCGTGGGCACGCGCCAGCTCCTGCTTCAGCCGGGTTCCGACCAGACCGCATCATTCACCATCCATGCCCGCAACGCCGGCCCGCTGCAGGTGCAACTGGCGCCCGACGATGCGTTCGCTGCAGACCACCGGGCAGTCCTCGATCTCTCGGCGCGCTCCGTCGCTGAGATCGCTGTTTACAGCGACGAACCCGATCTTCTCCGGCCGATTTTCCAATCCATCCCGGACGTCCGCGCTGCGTTTCACCCCATCGCCGCGTGGAATGGGTCCGACGCCACTCCCATCCTCGTCTTCGATCGTTTCGCGCCACCGCGCCCGCCGATGGCAAACACTATCTGGATCGATCCGCCCGCGACCGGCTCGCCGGCGCCGGTCGTGTCGGTCGCGGCAAGCACGACCCTGCGCCGCTGGTATTCCGGAACGCAGCTCGGCGCCGGTCTTCGCGCGCGCGATGTTTCATTAGCGAACGCCCTCATTTTCCGCCCCGCCGAGGATGACATCGTGGTCGCCGAAGCCGACGCCGGCCCCGTGATTATCGCAAGATCAACGCCTCGCAAGACGCTGGTGCTGGGCTTCCATCCGCTGCTCTCCGATCTTCGTTACGAACTTGCCGGGCCCCTTTTGTTCGCGAACGCGGTGCGCTGGCTCGCTCCTGAATCCTTCCGCCGCCAGGAGCTGAGTGTGTCCTCCGTAGGTGCGCATGACATCGATCTGGAAGCCACTCTCGATCCCGCTTCCATCTCGGTCGCGAGCGACGATCGGCAACCCGTGCCGTGGACGCTTGATGGCCGAACCCTGCGTCTGTTCGCCGCCAACCCCGGGGTGATTCGAATCGGCACGCCCGATCGGAGCCTCTCGCTCTCGCTGACTCTCCCCGAACCAGGCGACGTCATCTGGTCCCCGCGTAAAGCGGTTTATGGCCTCCCCCCGGCGCGGCTCCCCGTTCGTGCGCCGCGCGAGCTTTGGTATTGGCTGGCGCTCCTCGGAGGCGTGGGACTTTCTCTCGAATGGCTGCTGTACGCGCGCGGGTCCCGCCGCCCCACGCCGGTTTTGAGCCGTATGCCGGCGCGCCGGGCATCCGCCTGGAAGAAAGCTTCATGAGCGTCGAGCG
>DASRCB010000326.1:0-4599 GCA_035653295.1 Bryobacteraceae bacterium | reverse complement strand
GCGAGCTTCTGCGGAGCCCGCCGCATGCTGCCGCTTTTGTCCAGCAGCAGAATAATGTCGAGTGGCTCCTTATCCGTCCTGCAGGCAAGAATACGCTGTTCTGTCCCTTCATCGTAGACACGGAAATCCGTTGACGTAAGGCCGGTCACTACGCGACCTGCCGCCGTGAGCACCTGCGCATCGACGTGTACCTGAGAGACCTCGGCCTGAAAGACAGGCGCGTCCTGCGCAGAGACTGTCATGCCGCTGATGAGCAACAACGACACGGTCATCAGCGTCCACTTTCGCCACCACGTAACTCTCACCAGGGCCTCCGCGGCCTCGGGCCCGGGACGCCACCGTGACGGGGAATCGTGAATCGCTATACCTGTCAACATGGAAACTTACCAGGGGGTGTGGCGAATCGGCACAGCTTGTTGCGCCACGCTGGGTATATTCACGCATTCCTGTGAGGGCTGGCCGCCCCAGTTGCTTTACTGCCGAGTGTAGATTACTTGTCCGTCGAAGATGGTCATGTCCACCTTCGTGCGTTCGATCTGGCGCGGGTCGATGTTAAAGAGATTCTGCGAGAGGACCACGATGTCGGCCAGCATGCCGGGCTTGAGGCGGCCCTTGAGGCGGTCCTCGAACGAGGCGTAAGCGCCGGCGCTGGTCCACGCGGCCAGGGCGGTTTCGACACTCACCCGCTGCGGACCGGCGCGCCCCACGGCGGCCGCGATTCCGCGGATCGGATCCATGCTCGCTGACGAGGGCCAGTCGCTGGAGAACGCCAGGCGCGCCCCGGCCTGCTCCAGCGAATGCCAGGGGAACGCCAGCCCGATGCGCTGCGGTCCCAGCGCTTTGGCGAACTGATCCAGCGTGGAAGGGTCAGCCTGAGCCGGGGTCATGACGGCCATAACGCCGGCGCGCACGAACTTCGCCAGGTCGGCGTTGGCGATAAGCTGCGCGTGTTCGATGCGGAAACGATTCTCGCGGGTGTCGCTGGTGCGCCGCACGTAATCGTAGCCTTCCAGCGCCATGCGCACTGCCCGATCGCCAGAGGCGTGAGTCCACAGCTGCAGGCCGCCAGAATCGCACAGCACGAACATCTGGTTGAGCCCGTCCTGCGACCAGTTGGTCCGTCCCAGGGCGCCGGGCTCGCCGGCGTACGGCTCCAGCAGCGCGGCAGTATGAGCCGCAACCGAGCCGTCCAGCACGAACTCGACGCCGGTCACGCGCACTCGATTGTCGTGATAGAGCTGCCTGAGCTCCACAAGATGATCCACCGTGTCCGGGGTCGCCGTTGGCGAAATGCTGAGCGCGGCGGCCACGCGGATGTTCAGCTTGTGCTCGCGCTCCAGGTCTTCGAACAGGAGCATTGTCTCGTCGTCGCCGCCGGCGTTCTGGATGCTGGTGATTCCCAGCGAGGTGGCCATCGCCACCGCCTGCTCCAGGGCCGAGAGGCGGCGCTCATGGCCCGGGCCGGGGATCAGGCGGCGCACGAGAGTTTGCGCGCCTTCGCGCAGGATGCCGGAGGGCTCGCCGGCGGAATCCACACCGATTTTGCCGGCGCCGTCATACTTCGTGGTCTTCGCGATTCCGGCGAGTTGCAGCGCGCGGGTGTTGGCGAGGCCCATATGTCCGTCGGCGGCGGTAATGAACGCGGGCCGGTCGCGGATGGCGGCGTCGAGGTCCGTGCGGCCCAGGAGCTGATGGTTGGCCATGCATGCCGGGTCCCACCCCGCGCCGGTAACCCACGCATCGCGCGGATGGGCGGCGGCGAAATCGTGCAAGCGGCGCTGGATCTCGGCGACGGTGCACGCTCCGCTCAAATCCGCCTGCAGGAGCCGCATGGCGCCATTGAGGAAGTGGACGTGAGCGTCGTTGAAACCGGGGACGGTGAGCCGGCCCGAGAGATCGATGACCCGCGCCGAACTGCCGGCGAGCGCGGCGACATCGACGTTATTTCCCACCGCGATGATACGGTGGCGCCGGATGGCAATAGCCTCGGCCCAGCGATCGGATGGATCGCCGGTCCAGATGCGCCCGTTCTTGAGGATAAGCTCCGCTTCGGCGGCCGCAAACAGCGGCGCGCACAGCGCGAGCAGGGTCAGAACACGCGCCAGGCCGGCGAGAAACCCACTCCTATAATGGGACATGTCCACAAGTACGGCCGGCGAGGCCGCCCGCGCCGCGCTCGGCGATTACGAGCCGGTGATCGGCCTCGAAGTGCACGTTCAGCTTGCGACGCGAACGAAAATCTTCTGCAGTTGCCCCACCAGCTTCGGCGCCGCGCCCAACACGAACGTGTGCCCCGTGTGCCTGGGGCTGCCCGGCGCGCTGCCGGTGCTTAGCCGCCAGGCGGTGGAGATGGCCATTCGAGGCGCCCTGTCGCTGCACTGCCACATTAACTCATTCTCGCGCTTCGCCCGGAAGAATTACTTCTATCCGGATCTTCCCAAAGGCTATCAAATCTCCCAATACGATCAGCCTCTGGCCGAGCATGGATGGGTGGAGATCGCCGCCGGCAGCGCGAAGAAGCGCATCGGCGTGACGCGCGTTCACATGGAGGACGACGCGGGCAAGAGCATTCATGACGGCTTTCGCGATTCCGACCGGTACACTTACGTCGATCTGAACCGCTGCGGCACGCCGCTGATCGAGATCGTCAGCGAGCCCGACATGCGCTCCTCCGAGGAGGCTCACGCGTATCTCACCGAGCTGAAGCAGGTAATGCAGTTCGTCGGCGTCTCGGAGTGCGACATGGAGAAGGGCCAGCTGCGCTGCGACGCCAACATCTCGGTGCGCCGGCGCGGCGCGGAGAAATTCGGGACAAAAGCCGAAGTCAAGAACCTCAATTCCTTTCGTTTCGCCAAAATGGCTCTCGATTACGAGATTGAACGCCAGGTGGCGCTGATCGAAAGCGGCCGGGAAGTGGTGCAGGAGACGCGGCTGTACAACGTCGAAACCGGGCAGACGGTGGGCATGCGCTCCAAGGAGCACGCCCACGATTACCGATATTTCCCGGAGCCCGATCTGGTTCCGCTGCGAGTTAGCGAGGCCTGGCTGAGCCGCATTCGCGAGGAAATGCCGGAACTCCCGGCTGAGAAGCGGCGCCGCTTCGTGGAAGCATACGGCCTGCGCGAATACGATGCGCAGGTGCTGACGGCTACGCGCGCCATCAGCGATTATTTCGAGCGAGCCGCGGCCGTATCAGGCGATCCGAAGATGACGGCGAATTGGGTGACCACGGAATTACTGGGCATTCTGGACGGAGGCGGAATCGAGGGCAGCCCCATCGGGCCGGAGCATCTGGGCGAATTGGTGGCGCTCATCGCCACCGGCGAGCTTTCCGGCAAGCTAGCCAAGGAAGTATTCGGGAAGATGGCGGACGAGCGGCTTGGCCCGCACGTGATCGTCGAGCGCGACGGACTGAAGCAGATCAGCGACGAAGGCGCGCTGGGCCGCATCGTTGACGAGGTGATCGCCGCGAATCCGAAGCAGGTGGCCGAGTATAAAAGCGGGAAAACGGTAGTGCTGAAATTCCTGGTGGGCCAGGTGATGAAGGTCAGCCGCGGACAGGCGAATCCCGGCGCGGTGAACGAGCTGCTGGCCGAGAAGCTGAAGTAAGCATCCCCGCGCCACACTGCTCCAGCGTCTCGCACGCGCAACACGACTGCATCTTTAGCAGCAGGTCCTTCATGGCGCGGACGCGGTCCATTTGCGCGTCCAACTCGATGAGCTTTCGTTCGGCCATGGCTTTCCAGCGCTTCGAGACGGGCGTGGATGGCTGAAAGCCACGGAACAGCTGCCGAATTTCATCCAGAGTGAAGCCGACGTCCTGCGCGCGCCGAATCACCGCCAGCCGGTTCAGGACAGACGCCTCGTACCTGCGCTGGCCTGCGAGGCGCCGCGCGGGCGCGAGGATGCCGACCTGCTCGTAGTACCGGATCGCGGACGTGCGGAGACCAGCCTGCCGCGCGACTTCGGATATGGTGAGCGGGACCATACCGAAATTTTACTTGCGTTCAAGTCCACTTGAAGCCGTAGCCTGCTCGTGGAGGAAGCCGATGAGGTCTACATTGTTCGTGGCCGCCGCTCTCGCCGCCGGCCTGCTTGCTTTCGCCAGCGACGCAGCATTCGCCTGCAATCGTATGGCGCTCACACCTGAGGCGCGCCGCCGCCATTTCGACGTACTCGGGCCGGGGTTGCGCGCGGTCCACAAGACGGTGCGCGAACTGCCGAACGGATACGAGTTCGAATTCGATGGGGACGCGGCGACGGTGCAGATGCTGGAGGAATGGATCGCGGGCGAGCGCCGGTGCTGTCCATTCTTTAATATCGATCTGCGCTTCGAACACGACAACGGCTCTGTATGGCTGAGCCTGACCGGAAGGGAGGGCGTGAAGCAGTTCACGCGCTCGGACTTCGCCAGCTGGTTTCCGCCGGGGCGCTGAGGCGGGTTACTCCTCCCGTAAGGCGGTCATCGGATCGACATTCGAGGCGCGCCACGCAGGAATCCAGGCTGCTCCCAGGGCGGAGGCGAGCAGCACTCCAATAGCCGCCGCGAGCGTAGCCGGGTCGTTCGGACCGACGCCGAACAACAGCGCCGCGATGACG
>DASRCB010000325.1:0-19822 GCA_035653295.1 Bryobacteraceae bacterium | reverse complement strand
TGACGGAGTCGCTGTGCGCTCGATGATCGCCCGTACCGCTGGAGTGGTCCGTCGTTTTCGCTGCTGCGGCCGGCCAGCTCCCACTCGCCGACTTTCGCGCTCCGAGACGGTGCTGCGCCGTATCGATTCCGTTGCCGCCGGCGCCGGCGCAACGGCTCCGGGCCGCTGACGAGTCTCGCGCCACGGATTCGGAGCGGCCGCGCCGAGCCGCGCTAAAATCGGCGAATGAACCGAGGCGTTAGCCGAAAGTTTTTCTGCGCGCTCCTGCCGCTGCTCTCTGGCGCGGTCTGCGCGGCGGCGCCGTCGCGCTCCTTCGCACAGCTCACCGATGGCGCGGTCATCGAAGGCTTCCGCGCCACGGCGGTGTACGACGACGACTCGGGCCGGCCGTTCGGTGCGCGGTTCCGTCACGAAAAGAGCGGCTTCACGCTCGACCTGATCCAGGTGCAATCAGCTCCCCAGGCTTTCGTGTGGGTGACTACGTATCCGATCTCCGATCAGGGAGAGCCGCACACTCAGGAACACCTGCTGGTCGGCAAGGGCAATGCCGGCCGCAATTTCGCCGCTGGCGCCGACATGTCGCTGACCGAGTTCACCGCCTTCACTGACCAGTGGCGCACCTGCTATCCCTTCAACACTCTTGCCGGGCTGCCCGTGTTCTACAGCGAGTTCGAGCAGCTTCTCAATGCTCTGCTGCACCCCGACTACACCGATGAGGAGATCCGCCGCGAGGTGCGCAATTTCGGCATCTCTGAAGCAGGCGACCAGCATCAGCTCACGCTTCAGGAGAAGGGCTCGGTCTACAACGAGATGACCAGCACGGTGAAGATGCCGGACTGGGTCGCCTGGCGGCAGATGATGCAGGACGTTTACGGCGCGAAACACCCGCTGTCGTACAACTCCGGCGGCGAGCCCTCGGGCATCCGGACCATGCAGGCTTCCGACATCCGGCGCTTCCACGATTCGCATTATTTTCTGGCGAATATGGGCGCGATCGTCTCACTTCCGGCCGGCCAGCCCATGGCTGAAACGTTATCGCGCATCGGCGCGGTTCTTGCCCGTGTCGAGCCGGTGAAGCCGCAACTGCCGGTTGTCACAGAGGCGACCATTCCGGCGCCGCAGCCCGCACCCGCGGGATCCATTCAGATCGACGACTTCCCCTTCGCCAACGATCAGCAGCCTGGCGTTCTCGGCCTGATCTGGCCCGCTGACCGGGAACTCTCATCGCGCGATCGCATGCTCGCCGAGCTCTTCTTCGCTAATTTCTCGAGTGACGAGACCAGCAGCCTGTATGGCCTCTTCATTAACAGCAAAACGCGGTTAATGGATATCGGCGCCGAGCGGGTGGACAATCTGGTGAGTCCCGATCAGGGCCATCCCGTGGGCGTATTCTTCTTTCGCGTGAATGCCGCCAGCCTGACCGAGCCCACCATTGTTCGCGTGCGCGACACGGTTATGAGGGAACTGCAGCGCATCGCCTCCTGGCCGGATGGCTCGCCGGAGCTGGCGGAGTTCAACGAGCGGGTTCGTGGGCGCGCCATCGAGCAGCGCCGCGCGCTCGACAAGCTCGTGAATTCGCCCCCGAAATTCGGCTTCCGCACCGGCAGCGACGCCTGGCTGCTGCAGTTCGATCGGCTCAACAAGGAGCCGGGTTTTCGCAAATCGGTGACGCTGCGGCCGGACAGGGAAGCGGTCGACCGCATGCTGGATGAAAAGCGGAACATCTGGCGCGACCTGCTGGCGCGCCTGAAAATTACCGCCGTCACGCCGTACGCCGCGGCGGCCCGCCCCAGCCCATCACTGCTGCACCAGGATGAAGCCGAGCGGCAGCAGCGTGTCGATTCTGAAATCAGGAAACTCGAGAGCAGGTATGGCGTGGACAATCCGCAGCAGGCTCTCCGGCGTTTCGCCGCCGATTACGACGCTGAGACGAAGGAGCTCGACGGGCTCAGCCAGAGCACCGTATCCCATTTCCTCGCTGACCCTCCGCTGACGCTCGATCCGCAGCTGCAATACAGCGCTGGCGAAATCAGCGGTATTCCGTCTGTCGCTTCCCGCTTCGATACGATGACCGGCGCGACCGCGTCGATCGCTCTGCGCCTCGATTCGATTCCGGAGCCGGACCTTGTTCTGGTTGCCCTGCTGCCCCGGCTGCTCACCGAAACCGGCGTGGTGGAAAACGGAAAGACGATTTCCTACGAGGAAATGCTGGATCGCCTGCGCCGCGAGATCCTCAGCCTGGACGCGCGCTTCAGCACCGACCTGCGCACCAACCGCGTGGAGCTTGTCGTGACTGCGGCGGGCGACAACCTGGCCGAAAGCCAGCGCGCGGTGGAGTGGATGCGCCTGGTGCTGTCGCACCCGGACTGGAGTGCGCGCAATCTGCCGCGCATTCGCGATCTGGTGCAGCAGTCGGTGAGCGCATTGCGCGCGCGGATGCAGGGCTCCGAGGAATCCTGGGTACAGGACCCGGCCAACGCATATTACAAACAGACGAATCCGGCGTTTCTCGCCTCGGCCTCGTTCCTGACGCGGGCGTGGAGCGCCGATCGCCTGCGCTGGATGCTGAAAGACGCCGGCTCGCCGGGCGATCGGGCCACGTTCGAGTCGTTTCTGCTGAGTCTGGCGGACGCGCCTGCGCACGCCACTCGCGCCGGCTTGAAAACGCTGCTCGAAGCGCTCCAGGGTCGCGGGTCCGTTGCTGATTCGACGTACGTCCGCGCCTGGCAGGGGCTGCCCGCGGCTGCCAAGCAGAACGCCAGCGACGCGGCGCTGGACCTCGAGCAGCTTCTCACGGATCTTCCCGACCGCAGCCTCGCCGCCGACTGGCGCTTCATTTGCCGGCAGATTCACGATGATGTGGAAACCGGTCCGGAGAAAACGCTGGAGCGTCTCAACGCCCTTCGAGCCTCGCTGCTGCGCAAAGGAAATGCGCGCATGTGGCTCGCCGGTTCGACCGCCACGGAGGACAAGCTTCAGCCGTCCCTCACCGCCCTCGCGAGCGATCTGACCGACGGCGCCGCGCCCGCCGTGGCCTATGCGCCGGAGACGCGCGTGGCCGACCGGCTGCGGCAGCACGAGCCCATGGCCACCGCGCCGCACTATGTCGGCTTGTTCGATGCCAACATGACCGGAGGCGTGATGATCAACACCGTGCCGTTCCGCTCTTACTTCGACACCAGCCGCGACGCCGTTCTGGACACGCTTGCCGCGGGTCTGTTCGGCGGCGCAGGCGCGCATGGTGTGTTCACGAAAACGATCGGCGCCGGTCTGGCCTACAGCAACGGAGTGGGCTACAATCTCGCGCAGGGGCTGCTGCACTACTACGCCGAGCGCATGCCCGAAGTGCCGCAAACGCTGAACTTCGCCATTGATGTGGTGAAGCAGGGCCCGCGCGATCCGAAGCTGTTCGATTACATGGTGGCGTCGGTGTTTCGTCCGGGGCACGGTGCGGATGACTACGAGAACCGCGCCGAGGACATCGCCAACGAGTTGCGCGACGGGGTAACCCCCGATGTCGTTCGTGCCTTCCGCGAGCGAGTGCAGGAAATCCGCAAAGACCCCGGCGCGCCGCAGCAGGCGCTCGCGCGCGTCGATGCGGTCTACGGCACGGTCTTTCCGAGCTACGGCCCCAAAGCTCGCGACGTGCCGCGAGCGGTGTACTTCATCATTGGTGCGGACCGCCAGTTCGCCGCGCTCAATGCCGAGGTCCAGCGCCGCGAAGACGAGCACGTGTTCCGGCTCTACCCACGGGACTACTGGCTCGTTGGTGCGCGCTCGGCTGAAAATGTTCCATAAAACGCCTTCAGCGTCTGGATATACTCGGCGCCGCCGACCTCGTGGATATTGTTGTGGCTGGCGCCGTGCAGCAGCCAGAAGCTTTTCGGCTCCGGCGCCGCTTTAAAGAGTGCCTGCCCGAGGCGCAGTGGGATGACCTCGTCGCGGTCGCCCTGAATAAACAAGACCGGCGCGTGCACGCCCGCGATGCGGCTGCGCGAATCGAAGCCGGAAATCAGCAATGGTCCCAGGAATGGAATCACCGTACCCGCAACGTCCTTCGCGGAGGTGAAAGGCGCCTCTAAAACGAGGCCGGCGCACGGTCTCCGGGTGGCGAGTTCGATTGCCACCGCAGTCCCCAGTGATTCGCCTTGAATGACGATCTGCCGCGGTTGCCAGCCAGTATGGAGCAGATATTCGTACGCGGTTTCCGCGTCGGTGTAGAGGCCCTTCTCCGTCGGCCGGCCGCTGCTGCGCCCGTAGCCGCGATAATCAGGGACGAGAACAGCGGACCCGGCTGCAGGGATCTCCTGAAGCACGGCGAATCGATGCGTGACATTCCCGGCATTCCCATGCAGGAATAAGGTCACCAGACGCGCTCCCGCCGGCGCCGCCCACCACGCGTTCAGACGAATCCCGTCGGGCGTTTGGAGCCACACATCACTGGCGCGACATTCAGACTGGAGGTCCCACAAACCGCCGGGGTATTTCATCGGATAGAAGACGGAACGGCGGGCCAGAAACGCGAGGCCGCCATAAATGACCGCAAGCGCCAGAGGCCACGCAACATACCATGGCACACGCAGCACGTGCCCAGTCTAGCGAAGTCAGCCCTTCAACTCCGCGGCGTATCGCAGATCGGCGCCGAGTATGTGGTTGGCGAGCCAGTTCTTCAGGAAATGCATCACTTCGATGGTGACCGTCATTTTGCCGGCGCGAAGCTGATCGCGAAGCTCATACACCTGTTTCTTCAGATTCTGATGCTGCTGCTCGTGGGCTGCCGCCTCCGAGTACCGCCGCGCGCGCAGGAGCTTCTCCTCAGCGGCGAAATGCGTCTCGGTGTAGCGAATCAGATCGTCGAGGATGCGCGAAAGGACCGCTTTGCCTTCACCGCGGAGCATGGCGGCCTGAAGGTCATTAATCACGCCGATGAGGCGCTTATGCTGTTCGTCGATTTCCGGAATGCCCACGCTGTAGCGGGCCTGCCACGGGAAAACCTGTTTGACTTCGGTCGCCATGGTTTTCATATCGGCGAGCGGGGATATTGTCTTATCCGATTTGCAATTCCTCCACCGCCGGGCCGCGTTCCACTCCCCGATAGGCCAGCGCCAGCAACGGCGGCGCAACCAGGGTGGTCGCCACGGCCATAAACACGACGACGCCATAAACCGGCGCGGGGATAATACCCATGCGTTGCCCGATCTGCGCCACCACCATGCCCACCTCGCCGCGGGGAATCATGCCGACCCCGATGCGCAGCATGTCAGCCCACCCATAGGTGGCTGCGCCGAGGCCGCAGCCGATAAGCTTGGACACGATTGCGGCGGCAAGAATAACTACTGCGAGCAGGATGGTATCGCGATTCGCGAAAACGCGCAGGTTCAGATGCAGGCCGATGCCGGCAAGGAAGAAGGGGACCAGCAGTTCCGCGACGCCGTTGGTCATCACGCGAAGGCGTTCGCCGACCGACTCCGCCAGACTCATGCCGGCCAGAAAAGCGCCCACGATCGCCGCTACGCCCGCGTACGTCGCCAGCAGGGCCAGCCCGAACAGCACCACCATGGAAACCGTGAACTGCACCTCGCCCAGCTTCAGCCGGTTTTCCGCGCGGATCATCAGACGCCCGACTGCGTGCGTGCCGAAGAGAGCTACCGCCACCGTGAATCCGATGGCCAGTCCGGAAGTGATCAGAACGTCGGCGACGTTGAGCTTCCCCTGTGAAATCCCGGTCACGATCGCCAGCACGATCAACCCGAGCACATCGTCGATGACGGCGGCGGCCAGTATGATGCGGCTGGCGCGCTGCTCCAAAACTCCGCGCGCCGCGAGCACCTGGGCGGTAATACCCACGCTGGTTGCCACCATGGCCGCGGCGACAAACAGCGCTTCCACACGCGGGGCATGCCACAGCGCCATGATGCCCCAGCCGGCGAGCAGAGGAACGATCACGCCGACAGTCGCAACCAGTGTGGCCGTGAAGCCGACGCGCATCAGCTCCGACGTCTTCACCTCCAGTCCGACGCGGAACAACAGGAACATCACCCCCAGATCGCTGAGGGTTCGGAGGACCTCGTTGGGCGCAATCCAGCCCAGCATTCCAGGTCCGATCAGGGCCCCGGCGATAATCTCGCCCACGATCCCGGGTTGCCCCAGCCGCTCGAAGATCTCCGACAGCAGCTTTGCCGCTCCGAAGACCACGAGAAGAGTGAGCGGGATGTTGACCGCGGCGCCGTGCACGCCTTTAGTTTGCGGGCAAGCAGAGTTCAATACAACTCTGCCGCCGTTTTTAGCTGTGACCCCGAAACAGGAACACCAGTTCGATGATCAGGATCGCCACCACCATGACTTCCAGCAGAAAAGCACGGCCCTGGTGAAACTCCTCGATCATGGACTGGTACAGGTCTCCCGCGATTCTGAGCTTGTCATCCACCAGATCGCGATAATCGTTCACGCCGATCCTGCGGGTCATGACCCGGTAGGCGCGGGCGTAAAACATGTCGCTGAGGAACTTGATCGAGTTGTCCAGCCGTTCCGTGAGCTCGATGACGTCCACGCGGATACGGTTCAGTCCTTCCGCCTCGGTGGCCATGCGCCATCGCCGCCACAGGCTGCGGCGGCGCTCGAGGCTGCGATACACGCCGGCGAGCACGCGGGTGAGCAGGTCGTCATAGTAGCGGAACTCGATCAGCTCGGTATTGGCGTACTCGAGCAGCTCGAGAATGGGCGCCGCCCCTTCCGCGGTGTCGTATACGAAAGCGGCCATCCAAGCCACCACGAGCAGATCGGATGGATAGTAGGAGACCCACTCACGCAGCACCTCGGCAATCTCGTTATCCGACAGCGGGACTGCTTCGCCGCGCACGATCTGCGCGATTTCGCCGCCGCGTTCGGCAATCATGGTGGACGCCGGGACTGCGGAGTTGTCGTCGCCGTAAGCGCGGCGAAGATGAACCACATAGTAGTCTTCCGTGGTGTGCCGCGGATAAGGGTTCACCAGCGCGCGCCCGATGCGCCCGGTCTGCTCGCGGACGATCTCGGCGGCGCGGCGCTCCAGCTCCGCGGAGCCGATCCAGCGGCTGGCGAGTCTAACCAGCTCGCTCCAATCGCCCTCAAACGGAAGTTCGAGCGCAAGGCTGATCACGCCATACTCGTAGACGCGAACGGCAGCGCTCCACGTCTCCCCTGGCCCGATTTCGATTGCCGCTACCGGTCGGACCACCGGTGGCCGGGCGAAGCGCACATATTCCGGAACCGGTCCGCGGAATTCGGGACGGCCGCCGCTGCGCTCGGCGCCAAGCAGCTCGCGCGCCTCATCGAGACGGATCTCCTCGCACACGTCGAACAGCAGCAGCGCGTGCAGCGAACCCGAGAGTCGAGCCATGTGGCCTGTGCTGTAGGTATGATGACGCGTTTCCAGCGCGGCGCGCCAAAGCCCATGCTACGCTGACGTTTTATGGAGCTCTCCGATGTCTACCTCGGACTGGGCGAGCGATGTTTCACCGATCTGGTTCGCTCCATCTCGATTGGCAGACTCAAAACCTTTCAGCTGTATGACCGCATGAAGGTGCGCCTGCACCTGCCGAAGCTGAATTCCGAAAACCTGCGCAAGTCCGCGCCCCGATTCTGGGAGCGCGTGCAGAACCACGATGAGGAGTTCGCAACCGAGATTGCTCAGGCGGTTCTGATTTCCCATCTCGACATGATCGCCGCCGCCCTCAATATTCTCGGCATTCCCAACGAGGACGGGTTTTTCTCCAAGGACCTCGATCCGGCGCCCTACCTCACCGAGGGCTGGCAGCAGCGCGTGCTCGATGGGCTGCGCGATAAATTTCCGGAGGCCCTGCTGGTCTTCTACATCAATCATCTGGGTTGGGAGTTGAAGCGCCTCGACCAGCCGTACGTTCCGGCCACACCGGCCGCGGCACAGTAACGTGAAAAACCTGTTCGACGCGATTCGCGCCGGCGATCTCGGCGCGGTGCAGACATTCGTTGAGGAAGACCCGTCGAAGGCCTCGGCTCGCGATGACAACGGCGTGAGCGCCTACATGATCGCGCGCTACAACAGGCAGAATGCCATTGCCGACTGGCTGCTTGGGCGCGGAATTGAGACCGATATCTTTGAGGCAACCGTGGCCGGCGACCGCGCGCGCGTGGAACAGCTTCTCGACTCGGACCGGTCTCTGGTCCGCGCACTTACCAGGGACGGCTGGACGCCGCTTCACCTGGCCGCATTTTTCGGTCAGAAGGAAGTCGCCGAAGCGCTGATCGCGCACGGCGCCGATGTTAACGCGCGTTCGGTGAACGCCATGAGGAACATGCCCCTGCACGCTGCCGCCGCTGGGCGGAGTAACGAAGTGGTTGGGGTGCTTCTGGCCCATGGCGCGGACGTCAACGCGCGACAGCAGGGCGGCTGGACTGCTCTTCATGCCGCGGCCCAAAGCGGCGATGCGGCGATGGCGACGGCGCTGCTGGATGCCGGAGCGGAAGTCAACGCCCGCGCCGATAACAGTCAGAACCCCATGGACCTGGCGATGACCGGCGGCCATCAGAACGTCGCCGAGATTCTCGAGAAGCGCGGGGCGCGGATCTAGCGCAGATGCTGGATGAACGGATCAGGCAGGTTCAGGACGAGGCCCTCGAACAGATTGCCCGCGCCGGCGCGCTGGACGATCTGGAGAGCGTGCGCGTCGCCGTGCTCGGCCGAAAAGGATCCCTCGCCCAGTTCAGCCGCGAATTCGGAAAACTGACGCCGGAGGAGCGCGCCGCCGCTGGCAAAGCGCTGAATGCGGCCAAAGAGGCGCTGGAATCCGCTTTGAGCGCGCGCAAACAGGCCTTCGAACATGCGCAGCTGCGCGACCGCCTCGATAAGGAGTGGGTGGACCTGACGCTGCCCGCGCCCGGTCCGCGCCGCGGCAGTCTGCATCCTGTCACCCGTATCCAGACCGAAATCGAGGACCTGTTCGTCTCGCTTGGTTTTACCGTGCTCGATGGTCCCGAGGTGGAAACCGAGTATCACAATTTCGACGCCCTCAACATTCCCGCCGACCACCCCGCGCGCGATGCTCAGGACACGTTCTGGCTCACCGACGGTAAGCTTCTTCGAACCCACACCTCGCCGGTGCAGGTGCGCGGCATGGAGCGCCTGCGCGCGCCGCTGCGCATCATCGCCCCCGGCCGCGTGTTCCGGAACGAGGAGGTGGACGCCTCGCACGAGCACACCTTTTATCAGGTGGAAGGAATGATGGTGGACCGTGACATCTCCGTCGCGCACCTGATCTACTTCATGAAGACCATGCTCAGCGGCATCTTCCGCCGCGAGGTGAATGTGCGGCTGCGGCCAGGGTTCTTTCCCTTCGTGGAGCCCGGCTTCGAGCTCGATATTCAGTGCCTCATCTGCGGCGGCTCGGGTTGTCCGGTCTGCAAACAGAGCGGCTGGGTAGAGCAAATGGGCTGCGGCATGGTGCACCCGAACGTGCTGCGCATGAGCGGCATCAATCCGGACGAGTGGAGCGGGTTCGCGTTCGGCCTCGGCCTCACGCGGCTGGCCATGATGCGCTACGGCATCGACGATATCCGCCTGTTGCAGAGCGGCGATCTGCGGTTTCTGACACAGTTCTGATGAAATTCTCGTATCAGTGGATCGAAGAGCTGACGGTCGGGCTGAAGACGGACCCTCGCGAGCTGGCTCGGGATATTACCATGAAGACCGCGGAATGCGAGGGCGTCGAGGAGGTTGCGCCGCTGCTGCGCGAAGCATCCGTGGCGCGCGTGATCTCGGCGGAGCCCATGGGCGATGGCCATAACCGGCGGGTGGTGGCCGAAACGGAGAAGTACGGAACGAAAACCGTGGTATGCGGCGCTCCAAACTGCCGCCCCGGAGTGATCACGGTTTATGTGCCGCTCGCAACGAAGCGTATCTCCGGCGTGGATAGCGAGGGCATGCTTGCCAGCGGCGCCGAACTGGGTATCAATCGCGACGCGGCGGGCATCGTGGAGCTGGAATCCGATCGTCTCACGCTGGCGCCCGACAGCATCATAGACGTCGATAACAAATCACTCACCCATCGACCCGACCTGTGGGGCCATCACGGCATGGCTCGCGAAGTCGCCGCGATCGAACATGTGCCCCTGCGCGATCCGGTGAACATGAAGCTGCTGCCGGATCCCTCCGTGCCGCCGGCGATTCGCATCGCCATCCCCGATCTGAACCTCTGCCCGCGGTATAGCGCGCTCGTGTTCGACAACGTTACGGTCAAGCCGTCCCCGCTGTGGCTGCAGTACCGGCTGGAAGCCATCGGGCTGAACCCGATCAATAACGTGGTTGACGTGACCAACTATGTCATGTCCGCCATCGCGCAGCCGATGCACGCCTTCGACGCTGACAAGCTGCACGGCGACACCATCTTCGCCAGACGGGCGCGGCCTGGCGAGAGCATCCTTGCGCTCAATGATCAGCATTACAACCTGACCCCGGCGAATCTGGTGATTGCCGACGCGGGCGGTCCCATCGCCATCGGCGGGGTCATCGGAGGCGCCGACAGCGCCATCAGCGACCGTACCACTCGTATCGTGCTCGAGAGTGCGAATTTCCAGGCTGCCAGCGTGCGGCGCACCTCTGTCGCATTGAAGCTGCGCACGGATGCGTCGATGCGCTTCGAAAAATCGCAGGACCCGTTGAACACGGTGCGCGGTCTGGCGCTGGCCATCCAACTGCTTACGGAGGTCTCGCCAGGCATTCGCATTGTCGGCGGGGTCGCCGACCTGGCGCGTCCACTGACCGCCCCGGCTCCCATCGCGTTGTCCGTTCCGTGGCTCATCCGCAGGCTTGGGCGCACTGTCGAACAGTCGCAGGTCGAAACGATTCTGGGTTCGCTTGGCTTCATGGTGCTGCCAAAGGAAGCCGGCGTGCTTTCCGTGACCGTTCCGAGCTGGCGCGCCACGAAAGACGTTTCCATAGCTGACGATCTGCTGGAAGAGGTCGGCCGCATGCTCGGCTACAACAGCATCACCCCGCAGGCGCCGCGAATCGAAACGGTGGTTCCTCCGCCGAACCCCGGGCGCGAGCTGGAGCATCGCGTGCGTGAAATTCTCGTCGACCAGGGTTTCACCGAGGTCCATAACTACTCCTTCGTGACCGAAGAAGAGGTCCGCCGGCTCAGTTTGGATATCGCCGACCACGTGCGCATCGCCAATCCCATTGCCGCCGGTCAGGAGCTCATGCGGGCCAGCCTGATCCCTGGGCTGCTCCGGAACATCGCCGCGAACAGCAGGAACTTCTCCTCGTTCCGGTTTTTCGAAATCGGCATGGAGATCCATCAGCGCGGCGCCGAGCTTCCGAACGAGATCGCCCACGCGGCGGTGGTGATGTACACGCGCGAGGGCGACGGGGTGGACCAGTTGTTCGAGCTGAAGCGGGTGGCCGAATGTCTGATGCGCGGCTGCGAACCCGCGCCGGCGGCGCCGCGCGTGTTCGAGCATCCCAGCCGGGCCGCCGAGGTGAGCTGGCGCGGGGAACGAGTCGGCCGCCTCTTTGAAGTGCATCCCGCGTTCGTGCCGGAGGGCCGCGCGGCGATTCTGGATGTCGATCTGTCGCGCATGCTTGCGCTCGGGAAAGTCGAAACCAGCTATCGGGCTCTGCGCCGATTCCCAACCAGCGCTTTCGACCTCTCCGTCGTCGCCCCGGCGCGTTCCCAGGCAGCGGCCATCGAGAAACAGCTTACCGACCTCGCCGGACCGAATCTTGTCTCCATCGAATTCCTCCGGGATTACCCGCTAACGCCGCGAACACGCAGCATCTCCTTCCGCCTTACCGTGGGCGCGCAGGACAGAACCCTGTCGTCCGACGACCTCAGCGCCATTCGCGCGGCGATCATCCAGGGTATGGCGGCGCGCGGCTATGAACTACGCGTGTGAGACGCGAGGCGTGCTAGAATCAGAGTTTTAGATCAAGGAGAAGGACGATGGCGAAAGTATGTGAAGTGTGCGGGCGCGGGCCGCAGTTCGGCCACCGCATCAGCCACGCCCATAATGTCACCAAACGCCGCTGGAACCTCAACCTGCAGCTTGTTCGCGCGCTGGTGAACGGCGGGCACAAGCGCCTGCGGGTGTGCACATCCTGCATCAAGAGCGGCAAGGTTCAGAAAGTCGCCTGAGGGCGGCGTCGACCCATCATCTCTGACACGCGTAGGAACGGCAGGCCACTGGTGTGTCCGCGCGCCTTGCTGCATCTTCCACAAATTTTTTGTTACACGATGTTGACGACGCGCTCGGTTTAGAGCTATAAAATCATTTCCGTTCTAATTTCCATATCAGAGTGGCGGACCGAAGCCACCTCACAAAGGAATCCTCCTGACAATGGCTGCTGTCGCATTTGCTCCCGATGCGATCCTGTTCGAACCGACGGCCGGATGCAACGCTCAGTACTCCGCCGTCCATGATCTTCTGCATGACCTTCGCCAACCGCTCAGCTCAATCGAGGCGATCGCTTACTACCTGGAGATGACCATCCCCGCCCAGCATCTGGAAGCGCGAGCGATGCTGGTCAAGCTTCAGGAAATCGTCGCCGAGGCGTGCGGGCTCATCGACCGCGCCGAAGCGCGCGCTTAGCGGCCCGCCGAGCCGGCGCCCGCGCCTGCGGCTTTCTTCCGCTCCAGGTGCAGGTTGATGGTGGCGGGCTTGCGAGTGTCGTACTGGCTGAGCTTGCGGACCACGGGTTCGCTGCCCTCACGTGTCGCGGTCAGCTCGTAATCGTAGTCGAGGCTCAGGTCGTGGAAAAGGTATGAGCCGTCTTTGCCCGTGCGCGAAGTGATGGTCTTGCCGGTCCTGATCTCGCGCAGCCTGACCAGAGCGCCCTCCACCGGATCTTCGTTCTGATCGCGGACCGTTCCCTTCAGGTCGCGGACCCGCGTCTTGTCCCGCTTCTCCGTGGCGTTGGGATTATCTCCACCGACGTACACACTGGGCTTGTCGCCGGTGGGCGACGGCGCCGGGGTGGCCTGTGGAAGCGCGAGCGCCGCGCTGGCGCTGAGCAGTGACATGGTCAGCAGGTACAATCCACGCATGATGCTTTGTTTCATTATCCAGCATCAGAGCAGCCGCCAAAACGCTTCAGCGCGGAAACGAAAACTCGCCAGGGTATACTGGCCGTTTTCATGAACATCCTGGTGGCGGGCGAGTTGAACATGGATCTCGTCCTGCAGAATTACCATACGTTCCCCACGGTGGGCACGGAAGTCCTGGTCGACGACGTTACGCTGACGCTGGGCAGTTCCTCCGCGATCTGCGCGGCCGGTCTGGCGAAGCTGGGCAATTCAGTCACGTTTGCCGGCCGTGTCGGCGCCGATTCGTGGGGCGAGATGTGCATTCAGGCGCTGGCGAGATTCGGCGTGGATACGTCCCGAGTGCAACCGAACGCGGAGCTCAAGACCGGCCTGACGGTTTCGATTACCTCATCGCGGGATCGTGCTCTGGTGACCTACCTCGGCGCCATGACCGCCTCCAACGCCGGCGATTTCACCGAAAGCGCCTTCCACGGGTTCAACCATCTCCACGTGTCCTCGTTTTTCCTGCAGGAAGGACTCCGGCCAGGGCTGAAGAACGTGCTTGCCGCCGCACACGGCCAGGGGCTGACCACATCGCTCGATCCTGGCTTCGATCCCCACGAGGAGTGGGGCCGCGGCGATCTGTGCGGTGTACTGGAAGAGGTGGATGTCTTCCTGCCGAACGAAGTCGAGCTGGAAGGCATCACCGGCCGCTCCGATCGGTTTGAAGCCCTGCGCGCGCTGGCAAACGGGCGAACGTTGATCGTCGCCAAACTGGGCGCCGAAGGCTGCGCCGCGCTGGTTGATGGAGAGCCGGTCACGACTCCCGCCTTCCGGGTGGAGGCAGTGGATACGACCGGGGCAGGGGACTCGTTCAACGCCGGCTTTCTGCATGCCTGGCTGCGGAAATCGCCTCTGCGCGACGCCATGCGCTTCGCCGCCGCGTGCGGCGCGCTCTCGACCCTGGGCTCCGGTGGAACGGCTTCCCAGCCGACGGAAGAAGAGGCTCGGGCGTTCCTCGCAGAGCGCGCCGGTTAGGCGCTCAGGGTTTTGTCCTTCGCGTAGCAGATCGAATCGAGCGGGCACACCGAGCACTTCGGCTTTCGCGCCATGCACCGCTCGCGCCCGTGGTAGATGATCTGATGCGAGAACAGAATCCAGCGGTCCTCGGGAATGATCTTCATCAGGTCCTGCTCGATCTTCACCGGCTCATCAGCCTTCGTCAGATCGAGCCGCCGCGACACCCGGTGGACATGCGTATCGACGACCACCCCGGAGGCGATGCCGTAAGCCGTCCCCAGCACGACATTGGCCGTCTTCCGCGCCGCGCCCGGAATCTGGATCATCTCCTCCATGGTGCGCGGCACGCGGCCCCCGAATTCGCGCAGAATGGTCTGCGCCGCGCCGATCAGCGACTTCGCCTTGTTCCGGTAGAAGCCTGTAGAACGGATTTCATTCTCCAGTTCGTCCTGGCTGGCGTGCGCCATGTCCTCGATCGTCGGATATTTGCGAAACAGGCCCGGCGTCACCTCGTTCACCCGTTTGTCCGTGCACTGTGCCGAGAGAATGGTCGCCACCAGCAGCTCCCACGCGTTGCGATGATGGAGCGCGCAGGTCACATGCGGATAGATCTCATCCAGAATCTTCAGGATCTTCCGCACTCGTGCGGCGCGCTCGGCCGCGGTCTTCGGTTTGGGGACGCGCCGCGGCGGCGTCACCGCATGTTCCGGCGTAGGAATGGTGAACGACGCCTGATCGGTCTGCTCGTCGGGTGCGGCGGCGGCGCGGGGCATGACCGTATTATGGCGCGCCGCCCGCGCGTCCTATTGCGGCGAGGTGATGGACACCTGGGGCCGCATGTCGCGCCAGTCCGGCAGCTCCGAGGCGTGTACCTCACGCGCCAGCGGCACGCGAATCTCGCGGGCTTCCCACGGCGCGAGGCCCTCGACGTTGGTGCTCACGTCGCATAGCGGAGGGTCGCCGGCCTTCACTGCGGGCACGGTCAGCTTCACCGCCATCGCGCCGATATCGGCGGACGAGTGGTTTACGATGCTGAAAACCGCCTCCGAGTTCTGCTTCTGGTCGGTGGTGATGCGCACCCCGGTAACTTCGACATACTTGTCGATTGATGGCCAGGCGCCGTAAGCGGGGGGCGTCGAAACCGCGGCGGCTGGCGCGCTGGCTGCGTGTACATCCGCGCGCGCTGTGAACCGCTGCACGGCGAAAAGCGCCACCAGCAACACGCCCATCGCGGTTCCGATGGTGATCGCCCATCCCGGGATACCTCGCCGCTCCGGAGCTGTGGCAGCCGCCACGGGAGCCGTCTCCGCGCCCGGGCGCTTCAGATATGCAATGCGCGGGACCACCGCTTCCTGAAAATGCCGCAGCGCCGAAGGCAGCGCGGGCTTGCGCTGCGCAGTCGCAAGCGGACCCATTGCGCTCGGCGCAACAGCCATGGCGCGGGAATGCAGCACTGGTCGCGGCATGTTGACAGCGCCGCAAAGATGCGCGGGCGCAAAACTCTGCTCCCGCAGATCGGATGAGGGGAAGGCCAGGCGCCGCCGGCTTCTCGCCAGCGCGTTGCGCGCATTCGGGTGCGGCGGCTCGGGGGCGCTGGGGTTCGGTCCGCGGCCGAGCAGGATCTCGTCGCAGAAGGGCAGCGCATGCGCTTGCGCAATGGCCGAACTATCGGGAACTGCCGGCGGCGCGGTATGTTCTTCCGCTGCGGCGCGCTGCCGAATCACAATCGTCCCGGTGCGCGCGAGCATCACTGGCCGGGGCACACGCACGCGTCCGCAGAGCTCCTTCGGCACAGCCGCGAATTCGTCCATCCCGATCGGCTCCGGCGCGAGTGCAACAACCGGGGCCAGCGGCTCCGGCTCGGCGACGATCGCGTCCAGCATCGAGGCCAGAGCAGCGCCGTGCCCGAAATCGGCCGGCTCTGGCAATTCCGAAGATACGCGCGGTGCATGGTCCCAGCCCAGGGCCTGGCAATGGATGCCATCGCCTGCGGCTGTACCGGGCAACACAGGCTCGACAGTGGCCGGCAGCGGGCCGGTGTTAGCAATAGGTTCGCTCGCAACCGGCGGCGTCGCAGAGGCGTGCAGGGGCACGCGACTGGCCAGCACCCGCCGCGGACGGCTCTCCGCCACGGTCCGGCGCTTCACCACCGGCTGCGGATCGGAGCAACCCGGGCAGTCCACCAGTTTCGGATCGTTCTCCCGGCCGCACTCCGGGCAGATCCAGTTCAGCATGTTTCCATTCTGGGCTGAAAGTCCTGCGTAAGCGCCCCGCGAAAACCCCTGGACTTCCCAGGGACGGCGCCTTAAATCGGTAGATAGTTATCATGGGCTTATGCGCTTCATGGCGCGCGAACCCGCCCCGGCCGCGCCGCGCAGCGTCGCCATTCTTGCGGGCGCCTTCAACCCACCCACCATTGCCCACGCCGGCCTGGTCCGCGCCGCGCGGAAGCACGCCGAACAGGTGATCTGCGTCATTCCGAAGAGCCTGCCGCACAAGGATTTCCATACGGCCACTTTGGAGGACCGCGTGGCCATGCTGAGCGCGCTGGATGCCGTCGTGGCCATCTCCGAGGCGGGGCTGCTGATGGAGATCGCTCGCGAGTGCGCGGAGCACTTCGCGCCGGGGACCCGGTTGTTCTTCATCTGCGGCCGCGATGCCGCCGACCGCATCATGACGTGGGACTACGGCGACGGCCGCACGCCCGCTGCCGTGCTTCGCGATTTCGAATTACTCGTCGCGCCGAGGGATGGCCATTACGACCCGCCGGCCGAGGTGCGCTCGCGGGTGCACTGGCTGGATCTGCCCGCCGGCTTTGACGCTGTCTCATCCACCGAAGTGCGCGAGCGGATCGCGCGCGGCGAACAGTGGGAACACCTCGTGCCGCGGGCCATCGTGCCGCACGTCCGCACCATCTACGGGCACAGGCTAATCGTGGACGCCGGTGTCGAGAAACGCCCGTAATCGATGACTGCGGCTGGGGTGCCGCAGCTTGCGCAGCGCCTTGGCCTCGATCTGGCGGATGCGCTCGCGCGTTACCGCGAAATGCTGGCCGACCTCTTCCAGCGTATGCTCGCTGCCGTCCTGCAGCCCGAAGCGCATTTTGATGATCTTCTCCTCGCGGGGGCTGAGCGTCTTCAGCACCTCCGCGGTCTGCTCCCGCAGGTTGAGATTGATCACCGCCTCCGATGGCGAAACCACGCGCCGGTCGATGATGAAGTCGCCGAGGTGCGACTCTTCTTCCTCGCCCACCGGGGTTTCCAGTGAAATCGGCTCCTGGGCGATGCGCAGCACCTTGCGCACCCGGCCCACCGGCATCTCCATGCGGACCGCCAGCTCTTCGTTGGTGGGCTCGCGCCCCAGCTCCTGCTGCAGCTGCCGCTGCGTGCGCACCAGCTTGTTGATGGTCTCGATCATGTGCACCGGGATGCGGATGGTGCGCGCCTGATCGGCAATGGCGCGCGTAATCGCCTGCCGCACCCACCACGTGGCGTAGGTCGAGAACTTGTATCCGCGGCGGTAATCGAACTTCTCCACCGCCTTCATCAGGCCGATGTTGCCTTCCTGGATCAGATCGAGGAACTGCAGACCGCGGTTGGTGTAGCGCTTGGCGATAGAGACCACCAGGCGCAGATTGGCTTCGATGAGCTGTTTCTTGGCCGTGTCCGCTTCCAGTTCGCCGCGCTCGATGATCTGCAGCGTCCGCCGCAGCTCCGTCGCGGTGGCGCCGAATTCGTTTTCCAGCAGCTGGATCTGCTGGCTGGACGAGCGCAGCTCGCGCCTCAGCTCGCGTTCCGCCGGCGACGAGCCGCTGGAGTCGGTCTGCGCGATCTCTTCCAGCTTGCGCTGAATGCGCGCGATGTCGCGCTCCAGCGGCCGGAGCTGGTCCATGGCCACGCGAATGCTGTCGATCAGACGCCGCCGCACCCACGGTCCAAAGCTGATGGCGCGGATGATGCGCGAGATCTGGATCATGGTGCGCGCCAGCGCCAGGCGCACGCCGCGGTGCTGCTTGGGCTTCATGCTGCGGGAAATCACCTGCAGCTTCTGCCGGTTTCCCTGAGCTTTTTTATAGATCCGGTCGATTTCCTGGCACGAGTGCAGAAATTCGTCCCGCTGCGCCGTGAAATCCTCTTCGCCGCCCACCAGCTCCGGGAGCAGAAGCACGTCCTGAATGGAAAGTTCCTCGCGCTGCACTCGCTCGCCGAGCTGAACAAATTCGCGGACCACCAGCGCCGACCGGGATAACGCCTTGCGTACATTGAACTGCCCCCGCTCCACGCGGCGGGCCAGCTCGATCTCGCCTTCCCTCGTGAGCAGCGGCACCGTGCCCATCTCGCGCAGGTACATGCGCACCGGATCGTTGGTCTTGTCGCTGTAGTCCTGGGCCAGCTCCAGGTCGGCGAATTCGTCGGCCTCTTCGGTTTTCTTGTCGAACTCGGCCCGCGGTTCTTCCAGGATCTCCACGCCCGCGCTGTCGAGATCCGAGAGCAGGTCCTCGAAGTCGCGCCCGGAAGGAAAGTCCTCGGCCAGAAGCTCGCTCATCTCGTCGTACAGGACATAGCCCTTTTCCTTGCCCATGTCCATGAGTTGCTTGACGCGGCCGAATTTTTCATCGCTTGCCACTGGCACCCCTTAACCAGCGTTCTGATCCGGTCCCATTAGTTTACAACACGAACCGCGGAGCGAAGCCCGCGCTTCAGCTCCTGTAACTGAGTCATCAGACGGCGCGCCTCCTCTCCATTTCCACTACGTTCGGCGGCTCGAATCTGTTGCTGCAAAGTATTTATCCGCGCCCTCGGATCGGCGTTCTCCAGTTCCCTTACACACTCCAGCGCCTGGGCCAGCGCCGTGTCCGGCTCACTCGCTCCATCGGCAAAAGCAAGCGCCGACAACAGGGGCCGGTCGGTCTCCTGCAGCCGCGCCTCCACCTCCGACAACTGCAGTTCGCCGGAGCTCTTTGCGGCCGCCATCAGCGCGCGTAAAATGCTGCCTGTCCTCAGGTTAGCCGGCCAGTCCGACTCTGCCAGACGCGGCAGGACCTCGGCCCTGGCCTCCCCGCTCGCCAGCAGGCACCCCAGCAGCAGCCGCTCGGCCTTGGGTACGTCATCCAGTGGCGAAGCCGGGCGCGCCGGCGCCGCTCGGGGCGCGCCGCCCGCCTGCTTGCGGAACTGCTCCAGAATCGCGGACCCGTCCACTCCCATATACTCGGCCAGGTCGTTCACAATGGTCATGCGCTCCAGCTTGTCGTGGATCCGGCTCAGCGATGGCTGCAGGAATTTCCAGGCCTCAATGCGCCCATCGGCGGAGCGCAGATCGAAATTGCGCCGCGCCCGGTCCGCCAGCCAGTGAAAATAAGGAACCGCGTTATCCAGCCGCGTCTGATAACGCTCCACGCCATGGTGGCGAATGTACTCGTCCGGATCCAGGTCGCCATCCAGCTCCAGAATGCGCACCCGCATGTTCTCGTCCAGCAGCGTGTTTAACGACCGCTCCGCCGCGTTCGCGCCGGCGGCGTCCGGATCGAAATTCACGACAATCCGCTCCGAATGGCGATACAGGCTGCGGACCTGTTCGGATGTGAGCGCTGTCCCGCAGCTCGCCACCACTTCCTGAACGCCCGCGGCGGAGACTCCAATGACATCCATGTAGCCTTCCACCAATACGCAGCGATTGTTCTTCCGGATTGCATTTTTCGCGCGATGCAGGTTGTACAGCACGTGGCGCTTGCGGTAGATACAGGTTTCGGCGGAGTTCAGATACTT
>DASRCB010000324.1:0-2476 GCA_035653295.1 Bryobacteraceae bacterium | reverse complement strand
GACAACAGCGTCGGCGACGTGCTCGTGCAGTATCAGTACGAGCCTTCCAACTCCAGCCCGGTCACGATTACCACGCCCAGCACCCTGAACGGCCTGACGAATCAGACGTTCAATGTGACTCTGGCGGCGTCGGGCGGTACGGGGCCCTATACCTGGTCGGCCGTTGGCCTGCCCTCGGGCGTGAACATCTCCTCCGGCGGCGTCCTCACGGGCAAAGTCTCGACCGCCGGCAACACGCAGGCCACCATCACCGTGCGGGACTCCATCGGCAACACTGCCTCACTGCAGGTGACTTTTGCCGTGGTCGATCAGGCGACGGCGATTCCGACTCAGGTCTTTCCCCACGTCGCCGCGGACCCGGATGGCTGGCAGACCGATTTCGTGATCATGAATGCCAGCTCCTCGCCCGTAGCTTTCACGCTCGTTTTCCATACCGACAGCGGGGCCGCCATGCCCATCGAAGGTATCGGCGCGGTCAATCAGGTTACCGACACCATCCCGGCACATGGGACCGCGTTCTACCGCACCAATGCGACCGGCAACTCCGATGGCTGGGCCGAGGTCGATTCCGCCGTACCCCTGTCCGGCGTCGCGATTTTCCGCCTCCACGCGCCGGATGGGAACTACTACGAGGCCAGCGACCCGCTGAGCACACCATCTCTCGGATTCACGACATCGTTTGATTCCACAGCCTTCGCCGGCACGAGCGGCTATGCCACGGGCCTCGGAATCGTGAATGCCGATCCCACGCAGAAGGCGCAGCTTACCTGCACGCTCTACGACAACGCCGGCAATGTGCTGGCCTCGAACCTGACGGGCCCGAACCTCGGCAAGTCGGCGCACACGGCGTTCCTGCTGCAGGATACGGCGCCGTTTGAGCACCCATCGACGAACGCACGCGGCCAGATTACGTGCACCGCGAACACAAAAGTGGCCGCCATCGCACTGCGCGCGCTGAACCGGTCGGTAAGCTCCGTGCCGGTGATCACGCAATAACGGCGCAATAACACGCGTGCGGGGCTCTAGCCCGCCAGCGAGTACCTGCACCCTTTCTCGAACGCGAGGTTCGCCATGTGCGGACCCGTTACCGCCGCGGCCGCGATCTCAACCGTGCAGTTGGGATCCTCGCGCGTGCGGATGCACTCCAGAAAGTTCCGGATGTGCGCCTCGGTTGCATTGTTTCCGGTCAGCCCGCCATTCGGCCCGTCCGAGCTTTCCGTGTAGATCGGATCCTGCTTTTTCGGCCATGGGTCGCCCCACACCACATAGCCACGCTCGAAAAGCATCATGGTTCCCCGGTCACCCTGGAACTGGATGCGCCAGTTCTCTTCATACGAGCTGGTGTAGTTCAGCGTCCAGGTGACCATGTGCTTCGGGAATTCAAAAATGGCGCAGAACACGTCCGGGTACTCGGCGCCTGCGCTCTTTGCGATCATGCCGTGCATGAGCGCCGAGACCGGCGGGCCTGATTTCGTGAACCACTGCGTCACGTCCATCAGATGCGTGCCCTGATCGGTCATGTTTCCCCCGGCGTAGTCTTTGAACTGCCGCCAGGCCCGGAAACGCATGGGCTCCAGCTCGCGCTTCGGCGCGGAGCCGAGAAAACGGTCCCAGTCCAGTTGGCCGGCAAGCGGCGAATTATCGAGCGGCTGCGCGATGTTCCAGTTCCAGTACGGTTTGACCATGTATATGGTCCCCAGCACGCCATCGTCAACCAGCTTCTTCGCCCGGCGCACGTACTCGTTGCTGCGGCGCTGCATGCCGATCTGCACCACCTGTTTGCCGGCGCGCACCGCGTCGATCATGCGCTGGTTCTGGTCCATCGATTTGGACAGCGGCTTCTCGCAGTAGACATCCTTTTTCGCCTCCAGCGCGGCGAGCAGCATGGGGCAGTGATGATGGTCCGGCGCCGCGATGACCACGGCGTCGAGACCGGGATGGGACAGCAGGTCGTGGTAATCCACATAGGTCTTCACATTCGCGGGCGACTGGCTTCGGGCCTTCTCCACGTGCGGCTCGTACACGTCGCACAACGCGACGCACTGGGCGCCGACGTTCTGGAAATGCTGGTTGAGATAGGCGCCGCGATTGCCGGTCCCAATCACGCCGTGAGAAATGCGGTCGTTGGCGCCGAACGCGCCGCGGGGAATGAATAAGGGCGTGGCGGAAATTGCGGCGCCCTTTAAGAATGAGCGACGGTTTGATTCCATGGCGCCCCCATTACATCACCTTTCACGCTATTGTGGGCCTTGCATCTTTTCGTGTACGGCACGCTGCGCTCCGGGTTCACGAACCGCCACGCCCAGCGCCTGCACGCCTGCGCCACACTCGCCGGGAAGGCGCAAGTGCGGGCCAGGTTATACGATCTTGGCGGCTATCCCGGCCTGCGGCTGTCGGCCGATGGCGAGGACTGGGTCACGGGCGAGTTATACGACTTGACAGACGAGTCGTTGTTGCGCGAGCTGGATGAATATGA
>DASRCB010000323.1:0-24478 GCA_035653295.1 Bryobacteraceae bacterium | reverse complement strand
GCAGCATCGCCGCGCCGATCGTGTCCGGATGATCGCCGCCCAGCACGCGCCTCCTCTTCTCGAGTAGTTTCCTGAACAAGGTTGCCGCCTCATCGTACCGGCCCTGATCGTCGTATGTCTCGGCCAGCACCTGTATGGCGTCGAGGGCCGCCGGATGCTCCTCGCCGATACCTCCGCGGGCCGCCTGCAAAGCCTCGAGGCAAACCGCCTCGGCTTCCTTGTACTTTCCGCGGTACCGATAAACATCGGCCAGCCCGCCCATGGAAGCGATGGCGTGCAGATGCCCCGCGCCCAGCGCGCGCCGGTATCCGTCAACGGCGCTGACATACAGCGTCTCCGCCCGGGCGTAGTCTCCCTCGTTGCTGTACAACTCCGCCAGGTTGGCCGTGGTGTCCAGCGTCTCGGGGTTGTCGGCCCCGAGCGCGCGCCTTTTGAGCTCCAGCGTTTTCAGCGCCAGAGCCTCGGCCTTCGCGCGCTGCCCCAGCACCTCGTAGCCGGCCGCGAGATTGCCCATGGCGCGAAGCGTCTGGAGGTTCTCTTCTCCGAGTACACGCTGCTCGGCGGGCACGACTTCGGCCAGCATTTTCACCGATTCGGCGAACCGGCCTTCTTCGGCGTAGGTGACCGCGAGTCCGTTCATTGTTTTCAGGGTGTTTGGCGCATCATTTCCCAGAACCCTGCGCTCCACCTCTACCAGCTGGGTATAGAGCCGTTCCGCGTCCTTGTACCGACCCGCTCGCTCGTACACTGCCGCGAGACTCGCCATGGTTGCAATCGTATCTGGATGGCGGTCGCCCAGTTCGCGCCGGCGAAGCTCCAGCGCGCGCCGGAAATGGCGCTCCGCGTCCGAATAAAGGCTCAGGTCGACATACGCCGCCCCGATTGTGTGCCGGATCGATGCTTCCACCAACGGCTGCCCCGTGAACTTACCTCCGATTCGCGCCGCGGCCCGATCCAGTGCGGCGCGGACGGTCAGGTTGTGATCGCCCCCGGCCTGGTTGTAAGCGCTGGCCTGCGCCAGCACGTCGTCCTGCAGAAAATCGTTTACCGCGCGAGCCTCGGCCTCCGCACGCCTGGCGCGCACTGCCATCCACGCGCTCACCAGAACCGCGGAAATGAGCAGCAGGATGAATGCAGCAGCCGTCGCCAGCCCCAGGCGATGCCTGCGCACGAACTTGCTCATGCGGTAAGCGGCGGACGGCGGCGCCGCCTCAACCGGCTCGCCTCTGAGGTACCGCTGAAGGTCGCGTGCCAGGCCGTTCACCGTCTCATACCGGCGGGTGCGGTCCTTCTCTAAAGACTTCAGCGCGATCCAGTCCAGTTCGCGGTTCAGGAGCTTTGGCAGGCGCGACGGTTCGCATTGCCGCCGATCGGCTATCGCTTTCAGCTCTCCCGAGCGGCGCAGCCTCACGCTCGGAGCCTTCGTCTCCTGATCGCGAACCTGCTGCAACGCTTCCGTCCAGAGAGCCCGGGTAAGCTGCTCTGGCTCGAGCGGCGTCACGCCTGTGAGTAACTCGTACAGTACCGCTCCCAGGGAATAGATATCCGTCCGCGTGTCTACGTTGTCTCGTCCCAGCTCCGCCTGCTCCGGACTCATGTACTGCAGCGTTCCCACGACCGTGCCGAAGGTGGTCATGGCCATGGTTGCCTCGTTCAACTGGCGACCCAGCGCTTTCGCCAAACCAAAGTCGATTACCTTCGGCGCGGTCTGATTCTCGCGTCTGCTGACCAGAATGTTCGAGGGCTTGATATCGCGGTGAATGATGCCCTTCTGATGCGCATGCTGAATCGCCTGGCAAACAGGAATGAACAGATCGATTCGTTCCCCGATGGTTAGCCGCTTCTCATCGCAGAACTGCGTGATCGGGATGCCGTCCACCAGTTCCATCACGAAATATGGCAGGCCCGTCGGGGTCGTGCCGGCCTCCAGCACGCGTGCGATGTTCGGATGGTCCATCATCGCCAGCGCCTGCCGTTCACTCTCGAAGCGGGCAATCACCTGGCGGCTGTCCATCCCGGGCTTGATCACCTTGAGCGCGACGTCGCGGCGAATCGGCTCGAGTTGCTGGGCGTGATATACGATGCCCATGCCGCCTTCCCCGAGTTGCCGGATCAGCCGGTAAGGTCCAATAGAGCCCGCCGGAAGGTTCTCGGCGGCGGCGCCGATAGTGGCAGTCGGATCGGGCGCCGCGGCCGGTGTCGCCGCTGCGCCGCTTCGCTGGACGGCATCCGCGTCACTGTTCAACATCGGTCCCCGCGACTAAGGTGCGCGCTTCTGCCGGATTATACAGCAGCCGGCGGCGCGCATCCCGGGTCGCTGCATATGCTACGTTGTCGGGAAGCGCTCGGGCGCTTCATGTCATATGAGACTTGTCTCTCTTACGGTGCTGTGGGCCGCGCTCTGCGCTTCTGTTCTCGCCGCGGATACGCCGCAGGGAATCCAGCAACAGATGATCGAGGCCGATCGAGGTGTCTGGCAGGCCATCGCCGGCCCTCGTCCCCGGATCGCGCAGGTCAGAGACGCGCTCGCCCCGGAGTACATCGATATGGAACTGGGCATCTGCCATTCCCGCGACGATGTACTCAAAGACCTCGAGGCTGTCACCGGCTTCTCCTTTCAATACAAGAACCCCAGGGCGTTTGTCCTTTCGCCGACATCCGGTTACGTTATTGCAGAGCTAACTTACTCCTCGGTCTCAAACGGCGCATCCGCTTCCGGCCGGGTCCTCACGACAACGGTCTTCAGTAAGGACCACGGCCGGTGGATCGCCCACCTGCATACGGAGATGGATTTGAAGCCCGACGCCGGCGCTCCTGGTCCTCCGGCGTCCCCGGGGGAGAAGTAGATCGCCAGCCAGGAACAGGCCCGCGGCTTCGACCAGATTGCCTTCAGGGCCTGTCCGTACCCATTCACACGCCGAATCCGACTGTTAAAATCGGGGAGATTAAGGGCTTTTCGCACAGACTGCTATAATGCGAGCAAACCCTTCCAGGAGAGGTCATGGCGTACGTAATTGCTGAACCCTGCATCGGAACCAAGGACACGGCCTGCGTCGATGCGTGCCCGGTCGATTGCATCCACCCCAAAAAAGACGAAGGCAATTTCGCCGAGCAGGAAATGCTGTACATCGATCCGGTCGAATGCATCGATTGCGGCGCCTGCGTTCCGGTGTGCCCCGTGTCGGCTATCTTCGCCCTGGACGATCTGCCGGAGAAGTGGGCGAGCTTCACCGAGAAGAACGCCGAATATTACGGCCGGACCGTCAACCGTTAACGCCTCTCCCGCGACGTGAACGCCGCGGCCCGCTGTAAGTATCTCGTCTCACTCCCGGAGCGCGTTCTGCGCTCGCTCAGCGCCTTGTCCGGCGGCCTGCTTCGCGAACTGGGCAATGTCGCGCTCCCGGCAAGCGTTCGCCGCACCACGCTGTATCGCACTATGGTGGATGTCGCCCTGCGCTTCATGATCGAAGAGCTCGGCCAGGTGCAGGGCGTCTATCCGCCCGAGGGCCGCCTCAGCGACGGATTCCTCCTGAGCCGCGCCGCGAGCCACGGGGTAGAGCTGCTGGGCATCGTTGCCTTTCACGCCTCCCCGATCTGGGTGCTGGCAGCGCTCGCAGACGCGACAGGCGCCGGCCGTAAGCTCATAAACGAGCTGTCGCGCGCGCTCCAGGACGAAGGCCTGCTCGAGCCGAACACGCGCTTCGAAACCATGGACCAGGTGCTTGACGGCCTCGAGCGCACCAGCGAACACCTGGCCACCACGCTTAACGTGCCACCGGTGAATGTCGCCGGCCTTCGCCGCGAGTGGGCGCGGCTCAAGGAGGAGTTACAAACCATCCCGCCGCGCAGGGTGCCGGGGATCGAGCGCATCGAGCGCCTTTGGACGGGCATCCAGGATTCAGCTCGGGAGCAGGGAAGATCGGTGTTCCTGGTTTCCTCGGCGCTTGCTGTATCGACGGTCGCTCACGTTCCGGCGAACCTGGTGTGGCTTTCGCGAGCCGCGCGCTCGGCCGCCCGCCGCACCGGGCAACTGGTCGGTGACGCCGTCCTCGATCACTATGCCGAGGCGCTGAGTGACATCGCGCGCACCGGCTTTGTCGAATACTGGGCGCGCGAGTTCCGCCCCTATCTGCGCGCCGCCGCCGAGCAGTTCGCGCCGGAGCACGGCTCGCTTACCGAGCGGCTGTTCGAGTAAATCGCATGCTCCAGTCTGTCGGCGCCTGCGCGCCCGTGAAGGTCAGCGTCGCGAGGCGCCCCTGCAGCGGCGCCTGAGCCGGTTGGAAACCGTCCGGCACATGAATATAGACCGTGTACGGCTCGCCGCTGACGCCCTGCGACTTCCCGCGCAGCGTGTTCGTCGCATCGTCCCATGCGACATCCAGCACCGACCAGGCGCCGCTGATATGCCGCGAGATGCCTACCAGCTGTGGATGTGTCGCGAGCGGATGGATCAGCAGTACACGCGTATCGTGCGGCGCGATTTCCACCGTTAAGCGATCCTTCACCGTACCGAGCAGCTTTGCATTCCAGTAATCGAAGGCGACGTAGCTCTGTCCGGCATCGAGACCCAGCTTGCCCGCGAGGTCGACCTCTCGTTGCACCGGCTCGCTGCGCCAGTTGGTCAGCGCGACGACATCGTACACGCCGGAGGCCGCGTTCACCTTCAGGTCCAGGATCTCGGGGTAGTTGTGAATGTACGTATCGGGCGTGGTGTGCTTGAACGTGTCCCACTGGTGAGCGTCCGTGCCGCGGCTGAACAGATCGACGGGCATGATCGGCAGCGTCGGCAACGTCGCTTTCAGCAGGCGCACGCGCTCCTCGGGGAGTTCCGGCATTACGCTGGCGAGTGGATATGCGACGCCGGTCAGCGACACCCAGGTCACCAGCGTGCGCGCCTCCGCCAGGGTTGTCCCAAAGCCCGTCACAGGCTCCTCGCGCGAGCGCGTGACTTCCAGCACCACCGGCGGCCGGTTCTTCATCGTTTCTTCGACCGTCGTTGGCGGCCCCAGCTCCAGCCCCTCCCCGGGCATCACATATACCGCGATGTGATTTAAAAAAGCGTTCGCCGTAATCGAGCTGAACAGGGGATACATGCCCTCCCAGTTGTTATATAGATCCTGGCCGTTGAAGTAGGACTGGAAATAGCCGATTCCGTTCAGCGGCGTGCCCGCCGGGCAGCCCTCGATGAAGCGATGCGGCCCCAGCGTCTCGCGAATGATCTGCAATCGCTTGCGGTATACGTCAACAGGATCGGCCGCCGGATCGTAGAGCTTGCTGTGATCGACCGCGGGTACGTACTTCGGAAACGCGTGCTCGCCGTCGAACTTGTAATAGTCGAATCCCCAGTCATCGAGCGTGGTGAACAGATGCCGCAGAAACTCCAGGACCTGCGGATTCGATGAGTCCAGAGTCGGCGTGTCGTAATCGAGAATGACCTTGCCGGACTTATCGCGAACGTACCAGTCCGGATGCGTCGCCACCGCTCCGGCGTACGCGTTCGGAACCAGCCAAATGCCCGCGCGCAGGCCCTTCGACCGGATGTACGATGTCAGCCACTCCGGGCCATGCGGAAATTTCGCCCGGTTCCAGTTCTCGATCCAGTCGTGCTCGCCTTTCGGGCCGCGATCGTAGCCGTCGTCCAGTTCCACGTACTCGAATCCGTAGGGCTTCAGGTGGGCCGCGATCCAGTCGGTGTTGCGGACCATGTCCTGCTCCCGGACGTCGGAGTAGTAACTCGTCCAGCTCGACCAGACCATCGGCGCCGTCTTGAAATACGTATCGTCGAACGGCGAGTAGAAAGGCACTCCGAGCACCTTCGTGTAGTACTTGGGGATTACTCGGATCCGCGCATTACCGGTGACAGGGATCGTCACCGCCAGCAGGTCGCGATCGCGGCGGAGCTGCGCGCCCTCTGGAAAATCGATGGCCGTGTCCGTGGTTCGGTCGAAGAGGCTGTGAAGAGTGCCCGCCGAGATCTGGCCGAGCGCGAAGTAAGTCACGTCCGGGTTGTGGCGCGGCAGAAACGAAGCGTTTCGCGTCTCCGAGCCGCCATAGCCCGATTCGACTTCGTTCGTGCCGACCCACGTAACCGGCGTTCCTTCCGGGTCGAGCAGGCGCGCCGGAACGCGGCTCGGCGGCGCCGGCGCTTCGGCCGTGATCGCCGATTCGAATGACGTGCTGGATATTGTCAGCGCATCCGCGCTGGCCGTAAACCGCCATGCGATCCGCGGGCCATCGGCATTGATCAGCAGCGAGCCTCCGGCTTCCTTCGCGGTCCAGCTCCCGGCCGGGCGAACGCCCTGATCGCTGCGCACGCAGAGCCGCACATCGCGCAGCACCGTCCCCAGTGGCTCGCGATCGATGCGCAAGGTCTGCGCCTCAGGATCGGCGACGATGGTCCATCCGTTTGTGGAAGTGGACACCGGCGCAGCACACGCCGCCGCAGTGACGACGAGCGTGAGCAGTCTGGGGGGCAGGGCCCTGCTCTCCATAAGATGTTTCATTCTGCTTTCACCCGCAGCATCACAACTCCATGCCGCGGGACCTCCGCCGAATAATGATCGCCGGCGACATCGACCGCTTCGTGCCGCCATAAGTCCCGGGCGCTCAGCTTCCGCCCGCCCAGCCCGATGCCAGCCCAGTCGACCGTGATCGTCGCCGGCGCATCAGCGCGATTGAACAGGCCGACCGCCGTGGACCCGTCCGCCAGCGGCCGCGTCAGGACCACCTTCCCATCCTCGTCGCTCACCTTCTTCACCGGCTGCGCCGCCGCGTCCTGGTCCACGGCGATGACATCGGTATTCATGAGAATGACCTTCGTCGCGGCGCTCATGCTGCGCAGATCGTTGCCCGCCAGAAGCGGGGCCGCGAGCATCGACCACAGGCTCATATGCGTGCGGTACTCGTCATCGCTCATGCCGCCATTGCCGATCTCCAGCATGTCCGGATCGTTCCAGTGTCCCGGTCCGATAAACGGTGCGATGGCGAACTGGTTGAAGCCGATGCCGGACATCGACTTCCAGTTGTCGCTGATATCGCCGGTGGTGCGCCACAGGTTGCCGCCCACCTTCGGACCCCAGGTCCAAACCTTGTCGAGCCCGTATTGGCACAGGCTGTACACAATCGGCCGCCCCGTGTTCCGCAGCGCATCGCCCATTTTCTGGTACACGGCCTGCATGTCCTCATTCTTGTAAATCTCGCCGGCGCTGCACCAGTCGTACTTCAGGTAATCGATGCCCCACGCGGCCCATTGCCGCGCATCCTGCTCCTCATGGCCGTAACTACCTGGATAACCCGCACAGGTTTTCGGGCCGGGCGAAGAGTAAATCCCGATCTTTAGTCCCTTCGAATGAACATAATCGGCAAGCGCCTTCATGTCCGGGAACTTGCGATTCGTGGTGATGTTGCCCTGCGGGTCGCGCGGCCCTTCCCAGGTATCGTCGATGTTCACGTAAACATAACCGGCGCCGCTCATGCCGCTGGAGACCATTGCATCGGCCATGCCCCGCACGGCGGCGTCATCCACTTTGCCCGCGAACTTGTTCCACGAGTTCCAGCCCATCGGCGGCGTGCGCGCCAGCCCGTTGTCGGGCACATCGCGCAACTCGGGCGGCGGCAGGCGCGCGGGAGGGAGAGCCGCTTCCGGCCGGCTGCGCTCGGCCACGCCGTGATCCGGCTCACGCCCGTGATACTGGACCGTTAGCGCGAGGGCGCCCTTCTCGAGCGTCCCCTCATATACCGTCTGGCGCGTCTCGCCCTGAAAATGAGTCGTGGTCACCAGATGCACGCGCCCGTTGCGGAACGAGCCCTCCGTAATCGGGATCTTTCGCGTACCCCTCAGCACTTCGCCCGTGACCTGATCTCCGTTCTGTTTCAGGTCAAGGAACAATTCGCGGAAGTTGCCGTCGCCCGTTGGTATTTTGAGGAGCCAGAACCCGGATACACTGTCCTGCGCAACCGTGGAGACGACGGCCAGAATCGTAAGTAATATCAGTCTTGCTGACATAATTCCTCGTACATGGAGTTCGGATTCAGCAGCATGGTGCAGGATGCCGGCGACGGATGTGTGCGCCGGGTCGCGCGTACACCGGAAGCCCGCCGGCGGCTCGCGCAGGAATGCCGTTTCCTGCCGCGGCTCGCCGCCCGCCTGCCTGTCGCGATTCCCGTACCGCTTCGTTGCGATGAAATGAGCATGACGTACCGCCGCCTGCCGGGCACTACTCTATCGCCAGGCTCTGCGTACCCGCAACTCGCCCGCGAGATTGCGTCGTTCATTGGCGCGCTGCATGCGATCCCTGTCGCGGACGCTCTCGATTTCGGCATCCCGCCCCGCAACCGAACGGCCGAACTCCTCGCCGCCGCCGACCGCACCCTGCCCTTTCTTCCACCGGCGGCCCGGCTCTGGCGCGAGGCGTTCGTCGAACTCCCGCACCCGAAGGCCGTCATCCACGGCGATCTCTGGTACGAAAATATCCTGATCGATCCCGTCGCCGGCAGCCTCACCGGCGTGCTCGACTTCGAACACGCGGGAATTGGCGATCCTGCCTGGGACCTCGCCACCCAGCTTCACTGCGGCTCGGACTTCGCGCGGCTCGTGTGTCATGCGTACGCCCCCCGCGACGAGGACCTCTGGCGCCGAGCCCAACAGCTCTTCCCTCTGCGCGCCTTTGAAGGAGTCGACTGGGCTCTGCAACAGGGCGACTCCGCCGAATTCGACGAGAGCGTGCGTAAGCTTCAGTCCGTCGGCGTGCTGCCCTGACCCGGCATGACTTTCAGCACGACTGCGCCGTGACTGGGCACCGCTGCCGAGTAACTGCTCCTCATCATGCCCAGATCCTTGCCCGCCCACAAATCGCGGACCGACGCGCTCAACGAAGCGGGGTAGCCGATGTCCACCCACGACACCGTGATGTCGTGCTGTGCGGCTCCACGGTTCAGCAGCGCCACGGCCCGTCCTCCATCGCTGAGCTGCTTCGACCAGATCTCGATATCGCCATCCCGCTTGACCCGGTGTCCCTGGATTCCCAGAGGATCCTGATCGATCGCGATCAGATCCTTGTTGGTCAGGATGGAGCGGATCTCCGGGCTCATGCTGCGGATATCGTTGCCGGCCATCAGCGGCGCGGCAAGCAGGCACCACATCGCGAAATGCGCCCGATATTCCGTGGCGTTCATCCCTCCGTTGCCCACCTCCAGCATGTCCGGATCGTTCCAGTGTCCCGGGCCGGCGTAGCTCTCCAGACCGTCGAGCTGATCGAGGATTTGTACCACTCCGAGCCCATCATCCTTGCGTTCGGTGGACCATTTGTCGGTGATGTCGCCGGTTGCGCGCCACAGGTTGCCGACGTCTTTGGCCCACAGCCACGGCTGCGTCGAACCCCATTCGCAGAGGCTGAAGACGATGGGCCGTCCGCTCTTTGCGAGAGCGTCGCGCATGATCGAGTAAGACGCCTGTGAGTTTTGCGTGCTGTGGTTGCACCAGTCGTATTTCAGGTAATCGACGCCCCAGGCGGCGTAAGTGCGGGCGTCCTGGAATTCATACCCCCGGCCGCCGGGCCGGTTTTGACACGTGCCGGTGCCTGCGTCGGAATAGATGCCGAACTTCAGGCCCTTGCCGTGGATGTAGTCGGCCAGGGTTTTCATTCCGGAAGGGAAGCGCTTCGCGTCCGGCACGATGTTGCCTTCCGGGTCGCGTGAAACCTGCCAGCAGTCGTCGATGACCACGTATTGATAACCCGCATCGCGCAGGCCTGTGGTGACCATGGCGTCGGCCACGCTGCGGATGAGATCCTCGCTGACATCGCAGGCGAACTTGTTCCAGCTGTTCCAGCCCATCGGAGGTGTGCGGGCAAGCCCGTTATCGAGAGCGAGGGCGGGCAGAGAGGAAAAGAGAAGACACACGAGGGGTGCGGTTCGGGAAAGCATGCTCATATATGTATCACCAACCGCGTGAGAAGTCGCCGATCGCATGCGGCGCGCTCGATGCATCAAACAAAAGCCGCGGTCCGGGAGCGCCATTCGCTCAACCGGCCGCGGTGCCTCCGACAAGCCGAGGATCTTTGTTTAACATTCGATAGTGACAACCGCGGGCGGATCGTTTCACGCGATCGCCCCCGCTCGTCATCCGACCTCACATTCCCGCCCATACGGACTTCTCTGATGCCGATCGGCTCGGCTGGCGTTTTACCGTGAGCCGTTCACAAGATCCGTAGGGCGGATCACATCCTTGTCTCTCCACGCGTGCGGCCGGCCGAGGTCGGACGAGATCACGTACCCGAGAGCAGTGCAATACTCTTTTTCCTTTACACAACTTTAAACGAGCGGTATACTTCGTGGAAACGTTACCACGTCGGCCGTGCGAGTGCTCTCGGTGTCGCAGAATCTGAGCGGAAGTACCGATCGACGTGACGTCTGAGTTTCGGGGCAACTTCATCATCTGTGACCAGGGAGGTTCAGATGCCACGTAGCGCATTCTTCCGGCCATGTGCCGCCGCACTGTTATTCGCTGCAGCAGCGTTCGGCCAAAGTCAAAACGCAGTTCTGGGCGGCCAGGTATCGGACCCCTCGGGTTCGTACGTGCCAAACGCCACTGTGACGATCACCGCGCCGGACCGGCAGTTCACGTCCAGCCAGCAGACGGACAGCGATGGCCGATACTCGTTCGGCAACCTGCAGCCTGGCGTTTACAATCTGTCCATCCAGGCGCCTGGCTTCAAGAGCTATGAGTCCACCAACATTCAGTTGCTGGTCGCTGAATCGCGGCGCATCGACGCCCAGCTACAGGTGGGCGAAGCGTCCGCCAAAGTGGAGGTGGTCGCCGCTGCCGCGGAACTGAACGTGGACAACGGGCAGATCGCGGAGGGCGTGGCCCCGTCCGTCATCCAGCAACTGCCGCTGCTCGTCTCCGCCGGCACGCCCAGAAACGCCATGCAGTTCGCGACATTTCTCCCCGGCGTCAACACCGGCACGAGCGTGCAGGCGTTCAATGCGCGTATCAACGGCGGCCTGAAGATGGGCGACGAAGCGATCCTGGACGGCGTGAGCATGCAGGAAGGCACGATGTCGCAGAGCGGCATCGTTTCGTTCTTCGATTTCGCCGTAACACCGGACATGGTGCAGGAAGTGCAGGTGCTGACCTCCAGCTACCTGCCTGAGTACGGCACCACGACCGGCGGCGAAATGATCGCGACCACGCGAAGTGGAACCAATCAGTTCCACGGCGGCGCCTTCGAGTACTTCCGCAACAAAGATCTTAATGCGCTTCAATTCACGAACAACCGCGGTCCCGGCGACCAGCGCCCGAAGGACAACGAGAACGAACCTGGGTTCATGATCGGCGGTCCCGTGAAGATCAAGTGGGTCCCATTCCTCTGGGGCAACAAAATGAAGACCTACTTCTTCGTCAATTACGACTGGCTGCGGTCGCTCGGCGGCGCGAGCCGCGGGTTGTATTCCATCCCCTCCGAGCAGGAACGGACAGGTGACTTCTCCGACCTTGGCACTCCCATCTACGATCCAAGAACCGAAAAGATCGTCAACGGTGTCATCACGCGCACCCAGTTCCCGGGAAACAAAATTCCGCAGAATGAGCAGAGTGCTCTTGCCCTGCAGTGGATGAGTTTCCTTCCAGCCACTACCGCGCCCGGTCCATATAACAACTACCTGGCGCCGCCGACCTCGGATGGCATCCTGTCGAACCTGAATGAACACCTGTACCGTATCGACTATATGTACGGGGAGAACGACCATTTCTTCGCCTCGATCTGGCGGCAGCTGACCATCCCTCCAACCCAAAGCATTTTCCCGAACCACCAGCTTTCGACCGACAGCCCGGCGTTTCCCGAAGACGCGTGGGTCAGCCGCTTCAACTGGGACCATATTTTCAGCCCCACGCTGCTGAATCACTTCGCCTACGGATACCTGAACCGCAACGAAGGCTACGGCTCGTTTGCGGACCAGAATCCCGCGCAGCTTCCACACATTCCCAATGCTGTCGCCTATGAGGCATCCCCGCACGCGGACTTCTCTGGAAATGGCATCACCAACTTTACGGGCTGGGGCAATAGCGCGGGTATCGGACCTCTGAACAAGACCACGCGTCCCTCGCACATCGTCAACGACATGGTTACCTGGGTGCGGGGCCCGCATGAAATCAAATTCGGCTTTGAGTTCCGGCACCTCCAGCAGGTGTTCCGTCAAAACGGGAACCAGTCGGGCTCGGTGAGCTTTTCGGCCCTGTCCACGGCGCAGCCTGGCGTGGCCAGCGGCAATCCGTACGCCAGCCTGCTGGTCGGCGCCGTTGACTCCGGCAATTTGAACGTGTGGAACGTCAACAAGTATGGCGCGGAGCAGCGTGCTTATTCGTTGCACGTGGGCGACGTCTGGAAGATGAACAGCAAGCTGACGGTAAACTACGGACTCCGCTGGGACCGGTTCTCTCCCTCCTTTGAGACCGGCGATCGGCTGGCGTTCTTTACCTTCGCGCCGAATCCCACTGCCGGCAACCGGCCCGGCAGCCTGCAGTATGCCGGCAACAAGTGGGGGCCTGCGAGCTATGGCAAGCCCTATCCCGAAAACGTGTGGAATGGCGCATTCGCCCCGCGGCTCGGTCTGGCGTACAAAATAACTGACAAGACCGTATTTCGCGCCGGCTATGGGATCTTCTATACGCAGGCCTTCTATCCCGGCTGGGGCGCCGGCATGAACCTGGATGGCTTTAATCCGGCCATCAGCTTTGGCGATTCGTTCAGCGGTTACGAGCCGGCCTTCTATCTGGACAACGGCTTCCCGGCCTACAGCAAGGCGCCGAATATCAGCGTGGGCGCCGACAACGGACATAGCCCGGTATACCGGCCCACTTACGCCAATCACCTTTCTTACACGCAGCAGTGGCACCTGACGGTGGAGCGTTCCATCAGCAACAGCGCGTTCGTCAGCCTTGCGTATGTGGGCAACAAGGGAACGCACCTGCCTTCGGCGCTGCAGCCTCTGAATTACCTGAACCCCGCGCTGCTCAGCAGCATGGGCAGCACTGAGCTGAACAGCGTGTTCCAGCCCGGGCAGACCTCGCTTTACGGAGTCAGCGTACCCTACGCCGGCTGGGTAAACCAGCTGAACAGCGGTTCCTGCGCGCCCACCGTGGCTCAGGCGCTCGTGTCCTATCCGCAGTTCTGCGGCGGACTCACCGGCCTGAACGAAAACCAGGGCGTTTCCATGTACAACTCCTTCCAGGCAAGCTTGCAAAAGAACTTTTCGGGCGGCTTATACCTGCAGGCGAACTACACGTATTCGCACCTCACTACCGACGCGTCTTCCACCACGCAAAGCGGGTCGGCAGGTTACGGCGGAATCGGCGCCGTCATCAGCCCGTACCAGGGCAGCCGGAACAACTCGCTGTCGACCGACGACATCCCGAACTCGTTCTCACTCATGGCAACCTATGACCTTCCCTTCGGCAGAGGAAGAAAGTGGCTGAATGGTTCCAGGGCAGCCGATTTCGCGGTGGGCGGCTGGGTGCTTGCGAGCAGCGCGAAGTTCGTTTCCGGCATGCCGCTGTATTTCCGGGATTCGACGGTTTGCGGGCTCCCCCCGCAGATGCAGGCGGCCTGCATTCCCGGGATCACCGGGCACGTGCTCGCGCAGTCGTGGGGGTCGGTCGATGTGAACCGACCTGTGTACAACGTGGGCGCATTTGAACCCAGCTCCTTGTTCGCCGGCGGGAACTATCTCGGCACGGGTCCGCGCGTCAGCTCGGTCCGGGGATCGGGATATAAGGACACCAATCTCTCCATCGGAAAGAAGTTCAGCTTCACGGAAATGCTCCAAATGGAGGTGCGGGCCGAAATCTTCAACGTGTTCAACAACCATTACTTCACCTGCGACGGCCAGGCGTTCGGCGACTGCATTCCGTTTAACAACGATCCGTCCAGTCCGAACTTCGGCATGTGGAACGGAACGGTTACCCAGCCGCGCAACATCCAGCTCGTAGGACGAATCACGTTCTGAAGATACAATTGCAGTAAGGTTGTCGATCGGTTTTGAGAAGATATAGCGGGGCCGTTTTGGCCATATCGGCCATTTGCGGCCCCTTGTTATTCGCACAGGGTTCAGCAGCGCCTCAGCAAACCCTCCTGTCCATTCAGGCACTCATTGAGTCCGGCAACTCCGCCGAAGCTCTCGCCCAGCTCTCCGCGGCGCTAACCTCATGGCCCCGCGACGGCGGCCTCCTGAATCTGCGCGGCGTTATCCACGCTCAGCAAAATGACATCCCCGCGGCGCGCGCCGACTTCGAAGAGGCCGTGAAGCTGGACTCCGACCTGATTCCGGCCTGGCGAAACCTCGCCCAGGCGTGTCAGTCGGATTCGCTCTGTGCCTCCAACGCCTGGCGCCACGTGCTCAGGGCCGCCCCCGCGGATCCGGAAGCCCGGTTCTCGCTCGCCGCCATCGACCGGCAGCAGGGCAAATACTCTGAATCCCTGCGCGAACTCGACAACCTTCCACCCAATGAGCGTGCCCGCTCTCAGGCCCTCGCGCTGCGGTGCGCCGATCTGGTCGCGCTCGACCGTATGAGCGAGGCACAACAGGCGGCGAAGCAGCTGACGAAGGCCGCCGAGTTCTCCGAAGACGACGTGAAAACCGTCCTCCCGGCGCTCACGACCGCCGCCAGAGCTCCCGTCGCAGTGATCCTCATCGAAGCTCTGGACGCGCGCGGCGCCGCCTCCCCGGACAGCCTTCGCCGCCTCGTACTCGCTTACGAGCAGATGAAGCGGCTGGCAGACGCCAGGAAAACCCTCGAGCGCGTAGCCGCCTCGGAGCCGGACAACCCGCAACACCTGTTCGAGCTGGCGCGAATCGCCTACCGAATGCATGACCTGGAAGGCGCGCTCGGCTACCTCGGACACGCTCGCGACCTCGCCCCTTCCGACCCGAAGGTCCATTTTCTCTTCGGCATGGTCCTGCAGGAAATGGAACTGCCCATCGAAGCTCGTAAATCCGTGGAAAAGGCCGTGGCCCTTGATCCGCGCAATCCGGATTACAACTACGCTCTCGGATCCATCATCCTTGCCACACGCGAAGCCTCGGCCGCTGTCACCCCTTTCCGGAATTACGTCGCAGCCCGCCCGCGCGACCCCAGAGGCCACTTCGCGCTCGGCGTCGCGTACTTCGCCACCGGCGACTACGCCAACGCTCGAACGGAAATGGAAACCGCCGCCAAAGACCCGAACACCGAGGCCGGCGCATCCTACTTTCTGGGCAGGATCGCGCGTCTGGACGAAAAGTACGACGAGGCAGCGGCGCTCTTCAATCGCTCCATTCGTCTGCAGCCCTCGTTCCCCGAAGCCTGGACGGAGCTCGCCCGCGTGCGTCTCCGTCAGGGCCGCGTGGACGACGCGCGCGCCGACATTAACCACGCCCTCTCTCTCGACCCCAAAAACTTTCAGGCCAACAGCGCGCTCATGGCCCTGTACCAGAGGACTCACGATCCGCGCGCGGAGCAGCAGAGTGCGCGCCTTCAGACGCTCGATGCCGAGCGCAGCAAGCGGCAGGAACTCATGTATCGCAGCATCGAGGTCAAACCATACTGATGCTCGCGCGATCGGCCATGTGGTTGTTGGCCGCGCTTCCGCTCGCCGGACAACAGCCCAACGCTCTCTTAGAGAGGCTTCGCAGTGCGCCGTTGCCCGCCGATCAGCGCCAGGCGCTGGAAGCGTCGTTCTCGGCCAGGGATTTCACCAGGATGGAGCAGATCGCGCGCGCCCGGCCGGATCCGGATACCGCCGCCCTGCTCGGAGCTCTCGAGTTTGTTGCCGGCCGCATGACTCAGGCGGTGGAATCCTTCCGCCGCTCCGACGCCGTGAAGTCTCTCGACGATCGCGATCGCTTCACTCTGGCCATGGCGCTTGCGGATCTCAGCGATGTGAATGGCGCCCGAGCCGAATTGACCCGGCTGAACGTCAGCCATCCGGACCATCCGCTTTACCTCTACTGGCTGGCCAGGCTCGATTACAACCAGCGCCTGTACGATAACGCCGTAGACAAGCTGAAGCGCGTCATCGGCATGGACCCCGAGTCGGCGCGGGCTTACGACAACCTCGGACTCTGCTACGACATGATGGGCCGCACCGACGACGCCCTGGATGCCTTCGCCAAAGCCGCCGAGTTCAACCGCAAACTCCCATCGCCCTCGGGCTGGCCGCCTCAGAACTTCGGCTATCTGCTGTTGCGGCTCCAGCGTTTCCATGAAGCGGAGCAGCAACTGCGCGAGGCTCTCAAATACGACCCGCACTTGTCCGTAGCGCACTATCGCCTCGGCCAGGTGCTCGAGACCGAGGGGCACGACGATGCGGCCATCGAAGAGTACAAGGCCGCTGCCGGCGACGTGAAACTCGCCGCGCCCATGTATTGCCTTGGCCGGCTCTATCGCCGGCAGGGGCGCGACGCCGAGGCAAAGCGCTGTTTCACCGAGTTCCGAAGGCGCAAAGCCCTTGACGTCGATAGCCTGTAGCGCGGGTCCGGTCGGGCTGAGCCAGTTAGTCAGTTCCGTTACAATGATCGAAATGGCGCTTCATCGAAAACGCTGAGAAATGTCCGACCGCCAACGGACACGACTCAATGCACGCAACCCCGTGAGCGCGCCAACCCAATTCAGATGACTTCCGATATTCTGGCGAAGATCCTCGATCTCGCCGATGACGCCATCATCTCCGTGGACCAGCAGCAGCGCATCGTCGTCTTCAATCGCGGCGCCGAGCGCATTTTCGGTTACTCCGCGGCTGAAGTGCGGGGACGCACGCTGGACCTTCTCCTCCCGGAACGATTTTCGGCTGCTCACCACCGCCACATTACTCAGTTCGGCGAGGGCGCCGTCACGGCGCGCCGCATGGGCGAGCGCCGCGAGATCCTGGGCCGCAGGAAAAACGGCGACGAGTTTCCGGCCGAGGCTTCCATTTCGAAGGTCGATGTCGGATCCCAGCGAATGTACTCCGTGATTCTGCGCGATGTGACCACGCGCACCCTCGCCGAGGATAAAATCCGGAATGCGCTGCGGGAGAAGGAAGCGCTGCTGCGTGAGATTCACCACCGGGTCAAGAACAACCTGCAGGTAGTCTCCAGCCTTCTCGGCCTGCAGTCGCGCGGCGTTCGCGATCCACAGACGCGCCGGCTCTTCAGCGAAAGCCAGAACCGCGTCCACTCAATGGCGCTGCTGCACGAGACGCTCTACGAATCCGACGATTTATCGCAGGTGGACTTCCAGGAGTATGTGGCGCAACTCGCCCAGCACCTGTTCCGTTCGTACGGCGTCGGCGGCGACCGCATTCGCCTGGTGACCGACCTCGGGTCGCTTCGCCTCAATATGGACCTGGCCGTGCCGTTTGGACTCATCATCAACGAACTGGTCTCGAATTCGCTGAAGTACGCTTTCCCCGATGAGCGCGCGGGCGAAATCCGCATCGCGTTCCAGGTTGACGCCCATGCCCAGGGGCAGCTCATTGTCTCCGACAACGGAGTAGGACTGCCCGCCGGCCTGGATCCGGCAACCGTGAGATCGCTGGGCCTGCGGCTGGTGCGCACGCTGTCCGAACAGGTCGGCGCGTCTTTCGAGATCCGGTCCGATGGAGGAACCCGCGTGCGGCTCACCTTCCCGCACAGCGCGAGCCGCGGCAGCGCGAGTCAGTGAAACGGGTGCGGCGCCGGCTCACCGCGTACGGCGCCGCAGCGTCCCAATCAGAAAAAGGACCGCCGCCGCGCCCAGCATGGTTCCGGCGGCGCCCGGTTCGGGAACCGCGACAAGCGCGAATGCGAGCGCCTTTCCGGTCTGATCGGTGAAGCCGGTGAAAGTGAGAGTTGCCGCCGCACTCTGGTCGCCAGGCGAAGCAGCGATTGCGCCGAGCGACCCCGAAAGCGTGAACGGAACGCCATAGGTGAAGGACGACGACAGCGTCACCGGTCCTGAAAAAACATCCGAATTGCTGGGCGTTCCGCAGCCGCTTCTGGTGTCCTGCGCGGAGCAGTAGTTGGCCGACATGGAACCCTGGCCGATTGCGATTGTGGCCACCGGGAAAATCGCCCCCGTGCTGGTGAGCGAAATCTCGTAGTTGCCGATCGCGGTTCCCGAACCTGTTCCGCCGGTGATGATCACCATTTCATCGAAGCTGGCGTTCGAGCTTGCCATGGCGCTGCCGCCCACCGCCCCTGGTGTGGTCGTCTCGGCGGCAAGAGCGACGAGATTTCCGAACGATGCCGACGCGGACGCATTCGCCGTTCCATCCCCCGTAGTGCAGGTAAGCGGTGGCGTTCCCGGCGAACTTTGGAAACACGGCGTTCCTGTGCCGTTGCTAACCGCGACTGTAGCTGAAGAAACGGCGCTGGCGAACGCCGGAATAACACTCAGGGCCGCCGTAATGATCAATGCTCGTCTCATGTGACTCCCTTGGTTACTGCGCACCGATCTGTTTAAGGATGGTCTGATACACGCGAGCCATGGCCACGGCGTTGTCGACCTTCCAGGAGTGCACGAAAAACAGGTGAGGGTTGTCCTGAGTCCAGTGGTTGTGGAGCGCAGTCACCTGAAAGCCGTTCGCCTTCAGCGTTCGTATCACCGTGTCCACCTGTGCTCCGGTAACACAGATCTCCGCCACGCTTGCCGCATTGCCTCCACCGGTTGGCTGGAAGTGGAACTCATTTTCCGGCCCCATATCGCCGGGCGCATTGACGCCGAGAATGGTCACCGTTCCGGGGAAATCGACTGTAGCCTCCCACACCCCGTCGAGCGCCTGCTCCGTTCCACCAATCAGGCTTTGGATTGTGGCGGTGTCGATCCCGGGAGCCGTATCGTCGCTGTCCTGCGAGTTATCGTCATTGATGGGCGGAAGCCCCGTTTGCGAGATCGCGTTGCGGAACCTCTGGGCCAGTTGCACCGGATCGCCCACGGCATTCGCGTGAACGAAGATAATCACCGGCCAGCCCTCGATGACGTGGTTGTGAACCGCCGACGTTTTCCACCCGCCCTGCTCCATAGCGGCGATGAAAGGGTTGACCTCGGCCTCCAGCAGCGGGACTTCGATTACGGCGAGCACGCCCGATCCGCCCTGCACGAATGCGGCGTATCCATCCTCCACCAACTGAGGCAAAGTGGGATGTCCGAAGACGATCGGATACAGGTTCGTGCGCGGGTAATCGAAACGCAACACTCCCCCGGGCATCTGCATCCCCTGCATTCCCAGGACAGCGTCAACCTGACTTTGCCAGGACGGCGCCGCGAATACCCTAGCTGGTAACAGCGTGAAAGCAAGCACCGCGGGTACCGCGAACCAGACGGCGCGACGGCCGCTCATTTCAACAAGACGCATCAGCCGCTTAGACTCGCCTCTGCGCGGGACCGTTCATTCTTACGGTAATGATTGGTTCGATACAATCGGCATCGCTGCCATGACCAGAGTTCCGTTCACGTTCGTCCTGCTCTTTGCCGCCGCCGCGTGCGCCGATGATTACGTTCTCGGCCCCGATTCGCAGCCCCACCCCGGTGTGCCGCACGGCGCCATGGAGCACTTTACGTGGACCAGCCCCCGCATCTTTCCCGGCAGCGTGCGCGATTACTGGGTGTATGTGCCCGCACAATATGACGCGCGCAAGCCCGCCTGCATTATGGTCTTCCAGGATGGGAGCGGGTACGCGAAGGAGGACGGTTCGTGGCGCGTGCCCATTGTCTTCGATAACCTCATTAATTCCGGCGCCATGCCGGTAACCATCGGCGTATTCATCAACCCCGGCGTCCTGCCGGGCGCAGGCGGCGACGAACCCGCGCGATTCAACCGCAGCTATGAATACGATTCCGTCGACGATCGCTACACGCGCTTTCTTACTGAAGAGATCCTGCCCGAAGTGGCGAAAAAATGGAACATCTCCGCCGACCCGAATGACCACGCTATTGCCGGTATCAGCTCCGGCGGCATCGCCGCTTTCACCTCCGCCATGCTCCGCCCGGATGCCTTCCGCCGCGTGCTGAGCTTCGTCGGCAGCTTCACCGATCTGCGCGGCGGGAACGTCTGGCCTGACCTCGTGCGTAAGTTGGAGCCGGCGCCCGTGCGCATCTTCCTTCAGGACGGCAATCACGATCTGGATATCTTCGCCGGGAGCTGGTGGATGGCCAATCAGGATCTGGCCTCGGCTCTCCAATACGCCGGCTACGATTACAAGTTCGTCACGGGTACGGAAGGCCATAATGGCAAACACGGCGCATCGATCCTGCCCGACGCGCTGCGCTGGCTTTGGCGTGACTGGCCGAAATCGATCGCGCTGGCCCCTCCCGCTGCCTCTGCGTCGGGCGATCCTCACGCCGGCTTTGGGAACGTGCAGAAAATCATCGATCCCGGAGCCGGCTGGGAACTGGTCGGCGCCGGTTACGGTTTCACAGAAGGTCCGGCCGTCGATGCGGACGGGAACGTCTTCTTCGTCGATGTGGCGAAGAGCCGCGTTTACCGCGTGGACGCGCAGACCGGTAAGGTCGCCCTCTTTCGTGAGGACGCCGGCGGGACGAGTGGGCTGATGTTCGATGCCGGCGAACGGCTCTATGCTGCTCAGAACGGCCGCAGGCGTGTCGTCGCGTGGTCTCCGGACGGAGCCGAAAAGATCCTCGCGGAAGACGTCGGCTCCAACGATCTCGCCGTTACCAGCCGCGGCGAGATCTGGTTCACGGATCCGGCCGCGAAGAAGGTCTGGTTCATCGATTCCACCGGCAATCGCCGCGCCGCCTTCGAAGGCCTCAACTTCTTTAACGGAGTTCGCCTTTCTCCCGACGAGCGCATGCTGTTCGTGGCCGACAGCTCCACCCGCTGGGTCTGGTCATTTCAGATCCAGCCCGGCGGCAGCCTGGTCAACGGCGAGCCGTTCTGCCGGCTGGAGCTGCCCCTGACCGACGACGGCAAGGCTGTAAATGCCTGGGCCGATGGCATGGTCTTCGACACCGACGGCGACCTCTTCGTGGCTACCAAAAGCGGCATTCAGATCGTTGACCAGGTCGGCCGCGTGACCGGAGTTCTGCGGCTGCCGCCAGGCGGCGCGCCGTCCAACGTGGTCCTCGGCGGGCCGCGGCTGGATACCCTCTACGTAACCGCTGTAGATAAGGTCTTCCGGCGCCGTGTCCGCCGCCAGGGTTACCTGCCGTGGAAGCCATTGAAGCTCCCAAAGCCTGCCCTCTAGCCGCTTTGTTAAGATGGCAGCCCGAGGAGTAACCACGTTTTGGCCACGCAATCACCTGCTCGAGCTATAGATGCCGTTTCGATCCGCCGCGCCGTTCCCGAGGATGCTCCGCGATGCGGCGACATTTGTTACGAGGCATTTCACAGGATCAATGCCGACCATGGATTCGCCTGCGAGATCCCGGGCGCCGAAGCGGCGCGAGGGCTGCTTACGCGCATGTTCTCGCATCCGGGTCTCGAATGCTTCGTAGCCGAAGTGGAGGACCGTATCGTCGGCAGCAACTGCGTTGACCTGCGAGGCCCGGTTGCGGGTATCGGTCCCATTACCGTCGATCCGAAAGCGCAAAGCCGCGGAGTCGGGCGGGCGCTGATGAACGCGGTGCTCGACAGCGCGCACCGGCGTCAGGCTGCCGGAATTCGCCTCGTGCAGGCTGCGTTCAACACCGTTTCCATGTCGCTGTATGCGTCCATGGGATTCGAAGCGCGCGAGCCGCTGGCCGTGATGAACGGTCCGGCCATCGGACAGCGCATGGAGGGTTACACCGTGCGCAGGGCGACGGCGTCCGATATCGACGAATGCAGCCGCCTGTGCCGCCAGGTTCATGGACATGACCGCGCCGGGGAACTGGCCGATCTCATTAAAGAGGGCTCGGCCGTCGTCTGCGAAGCGCGTGGACATATCACCGCGTACGCGAGCACACTCGGCTTTTTCGGCCACGCCGTTGCCGAAACGAACCTCGATCTTCAGGCCCTGATCGCGGCGGCCGGCTCATTCGCCGGTGCGGGCATGCTCGTGCCCATCCGCAACTCGGTCCTGTTCCAGTGGTGCCTCGCGCACGGCCTGCGCGTCGTCGAGCCGATGACCCTGATGACCATCGGCTTGTACAACGAGCCGCGGGGCGCGTGGCTGCCGTCCATTCTGTGCTGAAGCCCGTCAGTGCGCGATATCTTTCCAATCCTGCTCGTAATAGCGCACCAGAATCTGCGTGTTCAGCCGGTTCGGCTCGGCGGAAACCGGGAGCATATCGTTCGGGAACACGAACAGCTCGGGCAGGTTTCGAACTGACAGAAACCGCAGTCCACTCGGAAGCAGGCCCGGCTGTTCGTAGTCCTCCAGTCCGGCCAGCATGAAACCCCACTCCCCGAACGATGGCACATAGACGTGATACGGCCAGGTGCGAAACCCGGCCGCTTTCAGCGTCTCATCGATGCACCAGTACGACTGCCGGGCAAACAGTGGCGATGTGCTTTGCACCACCGCCAGCCCGCCCCGCGCCAGGTGATGCGACAGCAGCCGGTAAAACGCGACCGTGTACAGCTTCCCCAGCGCATAACTGGTGGGATCGGGAAAATCGACCACGGCGAAATCGAACTGCAGCTCGTTCTGATCCAGCCATATAAACGCGTCTGCGTTGATCACGTGCACGCGATGGTTTGTCAGCGAATGCTGATTCAGGGCGCTCAACACCGGATGCTTGGAGAACAGGTGCGTCATCTCGGGGTCGAGATCCACCAGCGTGACGCTTTCGACGTTTGAATATTTCAGGATCTCGCGCACGGCGAGTCCGTCGCCGCCGCCGAGAACAAGCACGCGCCGCGCATTCGGCAATGCCGCGAGCCCGGGATGCACCAGCGCCTCGTGGTAACGGTACTCATCGCGCGAACTGAACTGCAGGTGCTGATTGAGGAAGAGCCGCAGGTCGTCCTTCCATTTCGTCAGCACGATGCGCTGATAACGCGTCTGCCGGCTGAAGATCACGTCATCCGCGTACAGCTGGTTGTCGGCGGCCGAAGAGATCGTATTCGCGTACAGTACGCCCACGGTCAAAGCGCCGAAAACGGCAATGCAGGCGGTCCGCAGCGCGATCACCCGCCCGATTTGCTCGCGAAACAGCCACGTGGACCACAGCGCTACGCCCGCGTTCATGAAGCCGAACAGCAGCGCCGCGCGCACCAGTCCCAGCTTCGGAACCAGCCAGACAGGGAACAGGATAGACGCGCCGAGTGCGCCCAGATAATCGAACGTCAGAACGCGGGCAATCAGTTCGCGAAACTGGAGCCGGTCCTTCAGAATGCGCATCAGCAGCGGAATCTCGAGGCCCACCAGCACGCCGATGGCGATCACAACGAAATAGAGCAGCAGCCGGAACGCCTGCGTGTAGGCGAAGGCGAGGAACAGCATGGAGGACGAGAATCCGCCCACCAGCCCGACCATCAGTTCGATCGATACGAAGCGCGCCACCAGCCCGCGCGAGATGAATTTGGACATCCAGCTTCCGATGCCCATAGCGAACAGGTAGCAGCCGATGACGGTGGAGAACTGCAAAACGCTGTCGCCCAGCAGATAGCTGGCCAGCGTGCCGGCAATCAGCTCATAAATGAGTCCGCACGCGGCGATCAGGAATACCGAAAGGAAAAAGGCTACCGGCATGCGCTTGACATCGTGGAGTGGGCCCTGGGCCCGCCTGCGGTGCAATCAGCCGGTAACATCAGTGCACGGCCGCGGCGATGATGATGCACATGCCAATGGACATGGCTCCCAGCAGGATGGCCAGCGCCAGGTTCTTGTCTTCGACGATCTCCTTCCACAGGTGGTACGGCGTTATTTTGTCGAGGATCACGAAAGCCGCGACAAAGATGAGAATGCCCACTGCGGCATAGATCACCGCGTTCACAATGTACATGGGATGAAAGTCGTTCATGTCACTTTCCTCCTATATAGCGAGGGAAAAAGCCGTAATGGGAACGGTAAGCGCCCGGGTTGTCGCGCACCGTTTTGGGTATAACCTTCTGCTCGTTGATGCGCGAAAAGGTGAAGCCGCGGTACTCAGCCATGCCGGTCAGCGCGAGAATAAGAATGCCGTACAGCAGAAAGAACGGGTGCGATCTCAATCGTCGCCTCCGCTGAGGATCGATGGCGCGTAGTCGCTCTCGCGCCAGCGCGCGGCCTCGAAGCTTCCGCGCTTGATGGTTCCGATGATCGGCGGGATCAGCAGCAGCACAGCCGCCAGCCCAAAAATGCCGTACGATGCCACCCCGCGGCGCACCGCCACTTCATAGCGCAGATCGGAGGTCTGCTTGTCGTTCAGCTCAGGCTCGATCCTCAGATAATACCGCCCCGGCGGCACGGCGGGAATGGTGGCGCTGTCGTGGTTCGAGCCCTCCGACCAGGACTCGCCATCCTCGTAGCCGTGGTAGTAACTGACTTCGCGCCCGAAATCGTAGGTGTGCCCGTCCGTATCGTTGATCAGCGCCAGGTTGAAATACGCCCAGCTGTTGTC
>DASRCB010000322.1:0-6051 GCA_035653295.1 Bryobacteraceae bacterium | reverse complement strand
CGGCACCGGAATTTCGTCCACCGAAATCGTGCTGGAACCACGGTACACCGCGGCCTTCATGGAGGCCGCCGCGTTCCGGCTGGCGTCTGTCCTTAACTCAGAATCGACAATCTGCAACAAAATCCCCCAGTGCTTCCGACGCCGTTCTGCAGCGCCGGTCCAGTTTCATCAGCTCGGGAAAGAGCACACCCGGCCGCCGCAGCGCGGCCATGATAATCCGCGAACGGCTGAAGCGCCCATCGGATCCGCGGCAGGCATTGAAATCGAGCGGCAGCGATTCGGCGGCCGTGTCGGTCACCACCCGCACGCAATAGAAAGGAACGCCCCAGTTCCCGGCGCGCAGGGCGAGCGCCCCTGCCTCCATCTCAACCGCGATCGCGCCGGTATTGTGCAGTTCGTGTTTCTCTCGCGCGGAGATGACAACGCGGTCGGACGAGAATACGCCGCCGCAAGCGTGGCCGCGCGAAGTGACCGGCGACCGCGTCAGACTTCCGTTTACGCTCGCGCCGACGACGATGTCGTTGGGCCGAAGCGCCGGATCCAGAGCGCCGCAATATCCGATGCTGATCACTGCGTCCAGTTCGTACCCTCCCCTGAGTACATCCAGGGCCCTGCCGGCCAGTTCCGGCCCGGGGCCGTTTGCCACGCCCACTGCGTCGCGGCCGTCCAGCGCGAACCCCCGGCCAAACGCCACGTCCAGGTCCAGCCTGTGAACCTGGCCGGCGCGCGCCAGCAGCCCCGACAGCTCCCGCGACTCTGCGGCAATGAACGCAAGCACGCCCACGTCCATCAACTCCGGCTACACATATCCATTTTCGCGAAACCAGTTGACGGCCCGCGCTAAAGCCCCGTCCACCGGCTCTGGAGAAAATCCCAGTTCGCTCGCCGCCTTGGCGTGCTGAACGAACATCTTCTTATGCGCCATCTTTACGGCATCCAGGGGCGCACGCGGCTCCCTGCCCGTGACCTCAGCCCAAGCCGTGCTGGCCAGGCCCGCCGCATACGCCACCACATACGGGATACGCATCCGTGGCGCTCGTAATCCGCTTATCTTCTCCAGCTTACCGAAGATTTGCGCCAGGGTCAGGTTCTCGCAGCCGAGGATGTACCGCTCCCCGGTCCGGCCGCGCTCGGCGGCAAGCAGATGACCGGCCGCGGTATCGCGGACATCCACGAGGTTCAGGCCCGTGTCCACGTACGCCGGCATCCTGCCCGCGAGGAAGTCCAGGATAATTCTGCCAGTGGGGGTCGGCTTCACGTCATGATCGCCGATCGGCGCTGTTGGATTGACGATTACCACCGGCAGCCCGGTACATGCCGCGGTGAGCGCGGCCTGCTCGGCCTCCCACTTGGAACGTTTGTAGGGACCGGTCATGTCGGCGGCGGCGACGGGCGTTCTCTCGTCGCCGACTCCCCCGCGGGGCATGCCGATGCACCCTACCGTGCTGGTGTAGACCACGCGGTCAACCCCTGCTTTTCGTGCAGCTTCGAGCACGTTGCGCGTGCCGTCGACGTTCGACGCGAACAGTTCGTGTGGGTGTTTGGCCCACAGCCGGTAATCGGCGGCGACGTGGAAAACGAGCCCGCACCCCTGGGCGGCGCGATCGAGCGAGGCGGGATCGCGCAGGTCGCCTGTAACGGTTTCGACATCCAGATCGCGAACGCTGCTGCCAGAACGCACCAGGGCGCGGACATGGTGGCCTTTTTCCTGAAGCACTCGCGCGACGTGCCAGCCAATGAATCCGCTCGCGCCGGTGACGAGGGTCGGCTTCACGGGTTGTGGAGCAGGCCTTTGGCCTGCATGCTGTCCGGTGTGTTGCAAACGACCAGATGGGCTGGCGGCCCGCCGCACGGCGACGCCCCGCCTCCCAAAGAGCGCTGACTCATGCCCCTGACCTCGCATTGCGCCAGGCGTTCAGCGCCAGCAGCGGGAACGCCGTCCGATACATGTCGAAGCGCAGGTAAAAGACGCGCGGGAAGCCCGTACCGGTCGCGAGGTGCTCGGCCCATGTGCCGTCGGGCTGCTGCGTGTCGATCAGATACTCGATTCCTTTGCGGACGCTGAGGCTGGCCGGGTCGCCGCCGGCGAGCAAGCCAAGAATCGCCCAGGCGGTCTGGGAGGGCGTGCTCGCCGCCGGGACGTACATCGACTGCTCATAGCTGGCGCAGCTCTCGCCCCAGCCGCCATCGGCGTTCTGAATCGCCCGCAGCCATTCGCCCGCGCGAAGAATGTGCGCCTCGCGATCGCTCTGACCCGCCGCAGCAAGGCCGCGCAGAGCAAAACACGTGCCGTAGATGTAATCGACGCCCCAGCGCGCCCACCAGCTTCCGTCCTGCTCCTGCGATTTCACCAGCCATTGGATGCCGCGCCGAACCGCGGGCGCGTTAGCCTCGCCGAGTGCCGCGTACGCTTCCAGCACGCGTCCGGTAATGTCCGGACAGGTGGGGTCGAGCATGGCGTTGTGATCGGCGAACGGAACCTGGCCGAGCGGCGCCCACTGGCAGTCGGCATCGAAAGCCGCCCAGCCGCCATCGCGCGACTGCATGCCCGTGATCCAGCGCAGGCCGCGCTGCGCCGCGGCCGATCCCTCTCGCGCGCGCGACAGCGCCAGCAGCACCATGGCCGTGTCATCGATGTCGGGGTTGAACTCGTTGGCGAACTGGAAGCTCCAGCCCGAAGGCGGGGTCTTCGGCCGGCGCCAGGCCCAGTCGCCCTTGTGCCGAACTTCCTTCGACAGCAGCCAGTCGGCTGCGGTGCTGAGGCGCTCGCGCGGGAACGAAGGGTCATCCGCGAGCGCGTACGCCGCGATTGCCGTGTCCCACACCACGGACGTACAGGGCTGGAAATAAAACCGCTCGCCGTCATCGCGCAGGAGCCGATCGCACTGGCTCTGCGCCTCGGCGCGGTCGCGCTGATCGGGCGGGTAGCCGAGCACGTCCAGCGCCATGATGCTGTACATGATCGACGGAAAAATGGCGCCCAGCCCATCGCTGTAGCGCGTGCGCGCGAGGATCCACTGTTCGGCTTTGCGGATGGCGCGATCGCGCAGAGCGCGCGGCCAGCGCTTTTGGACAAACTTGAGCAACGCGTCCGTTCGATAGAAAAAGCCCCGCCAGGAGAAGAGGTCGGCGTCGTTCCGGAGCGCCGTGCCGACCCCCGGGGCCATCAACTCGGCAACCGTGAAACCCCGCGGCACCGGGCGGCCCTGGCCCAGGGTCTGCACGATCGAGAGCGGGACCACGATCGACCGGGTCCACGAGGACATCCGATGCAGCAGGCCCTCGGCGAGGATGAGTTGCGGAGGAATGGTCGGCGTGTCCGCTCGCGGGTACAGGCCGAAGAGGCTGAGATTGATGCGGACGTAGCTGTTGGCCGCCTGAAGACCGCCGCCGCGCAGAATGGATTCGCGCGCGCGGACCAGGCGCGGGTCGTCCGCGGACATGCCCCCGAGCTTGAAAGCGACGTAGGCCTTGATGGTGGCGTTGAGCTCCGCGGGCCCTTCGGGGTAGATGTTGAACCCGCCATCCGGTAACTGGCGCGCCAGGATGGACCGTACGGCTTTGTCGATCAGCGGGCGCGTGGGCGGACGCCAGTCGCCGGCCTGCGGCGGATACAACCAGAGCTGGAGCAGGACGAAGTCGCTCTCCAGCGTCGTGTCGGCCGTCAGCGGCGCGATCCAGTAACCGTCCGGATGCTGCGACGCGAGCAGATATTCGGTGGCGCGGCGGGCGGCCTCGCCCGCGCCGGAAAGCAGGGCGCGGTTCGTCGTGTCCAGCCCGGGCGTCATGCCCGCAGCGGCACGCCCTCGAGCCCGATGGGCAGATGGAAGCGAACGTCCTCTTCCTTCAGCTCGACCTCCTCGAGCTTGCCGAAGCCGAAGCGGGTTTGCAGACACCCGACCAGGTCCTGAACCAGATGCTCGGGAGCCGACGCGCCCGCCGTCACGGCAACCGTTGCGGCGCTCTCCAGCCACGCGGGATTGACTTCACGCGAATCGTCCACCAGGTACGACGGCACGCCCTCCTTCTGGCAGACTTCAACGAGGCGGCGGGAATTCGAGCTGTTCTGCGAGCCCACCACCAGCAGCACGTCGCACATCGGCGCGACAGCTTTCACGCCGAGCTGCCGGTTTTCGGTCGCGTAGCAGATGTCCTGGCTCTTGGGGCCAACGATGGCCGGAAAGCGCTCCTTCAGCCGCTGCACGATGTCGCGGGTTTCGTCGAGGCTGAGCGTGGTCTGCGTGAGGTACGCGACCCGGCTGGGATCGGGAACGCGCAGGTTCTCGACATCCTCCACCGTTGAGACCAGAAACGTGGATTCGGGCGCTTCGCCCATCGTCCCGATCACTTCGTCGTGCCCCGCATGGCCGATGAGCACGATCGTGTAACCGGTTTTGGCGAATTTCCGGCTCTCGAGGTGAACCTTGGTGACCAGCGGGCAGGTGGCGTCGATTACGTCCAGCCGGCGCTTCTTCGCCTGCTCGCGCACAGCCGGGGAAACGCCATGCGCGCTGAAAATGACGCGCGCGCCCTCGGGCACTTCCTCGAGTTCCTCGATGAAAATGGCCCCGGCGCGGCGCAGCTCGTCGACGACATGGCGGTTGTGAACGATCTCCTTGCGGACGTAAACCGGCGCGCCGTAAAGATCGAGCACAATCTTCACGACATCGATAGCGCGCACCACGCCCGCGCAAAAACCGCGCGGACGCAGCAGGATAATGCGCTTCTCCATAGTTAACTGACATTATACCAGTGGGTTGTGGGAATTCCCGCGCGCAGGAATGGATCCGCATTGACGAGATGACCCGTCCGGCGCATACTCGTTTCGAGGCGCCATGACGCTCATGGGCAGAAGCGTGCTCGCACTGTGCGCGCTGTTTTCAGCAGCCGCGATTTCCGTCAGCGCCCAGTCCGTCGTATCTACCCATTCCGGTATCCTCTATTTCTTCGTCGGGGATGTTTTCCTGGGCGACGCGCAGCTCGAGCAGAAGTTCGGGCGCTTCCCCGACATCGAGGCGGGCCAGGAACTGCGCACCGGGGTCGGCCGCGCCGAAGTGCTTCTCACGCCGGGTGTGTTTCTGCGCATCGACCAAAACAGCTCCATCCGCATGCTCTCGACGACTTTCGCCGATACGCGCGTGGCCCTGGTTCGAGGGTCAGCGATTCTCGAGGCCACTGAGATTACGCCCGGCACGGCTGTTGCGCTTGCTTATCAGAACTGGGAAATCCGGGTTCCGCAAAAGGGCGTTCTCAGAATCGACACCTCGCCGGCCAGCGTCCGGCCGTATCAGGGCGATGCCGTGGTGAGTGGGAAGTCAGGCGCGGCGCCGGTGACGGTTCACGAAGGCGAAACGCTTCCGCTCGCGGACGTCCTGCTCGCCGAGCCTGCCAAAACGCCCGGAAACGACGATTTCAAACACTGGGCGTTGCTGCGCAGCGAGGCGATAGCGACCGACAATACCGTCGCGGCGGGAATTGTGGACGACCCCGGCCAGGCCGATTCCTCCGGGCTTGCCGCCGGCGGATACACCTATTTTCCGGGCGGCAGCGTTCCCTCCGTGGATATCGGCGACCCGTACGGCCTGAGCTTCTGGAGTCCGTTTCAATCCACGCTGACGGCCGTCTACCTCCAGCAGTACTTTTATTCTCCGGTTTACCTGGTGTGGGGTGGACGCCAGTGGCCGCCCGCGCGGGTCATCCCGCATGGCGCGCATGGAATGCCGTACTCTTTCGGCATCGGCGCTCCCCGGGTCGGTCCGCCCCTGATCGGCGTTCCGCGGATTGGAACACCACGAACCGCGCCGCCGCGAATTGCGCCTCCCCGAACTGCGCCCCCGGTTTATAGGCCGGCGCCTCTGCGCAGCGCGCAGCCGATCATTCACGGAGCCGCCCATCGCTGAGCGTTACTGCGACGGGCCCGGCTTGTCCACGCGCGCCCGCTGCACCACACTGGTGCACTCCCGTACCATGGGATCATGCCGACCCGAACCAGCAGCCGCGCAGCGCCAGGGCGAAGTGACTGCGTACGAAGGAGAGGATGCTGTGCCGAGA
>DASRCB010000321.1:0-4889 GCA_035653295.1 Bryobacteraceae bacterium | reverse complement strand
TTTACCGAAGCGTGGCGCAACGGCACGTATAACCCGACCTCCGGGCAGCCATTCCTGAACAGGAACGCCTTCCTCGATCCGAACAGCCCGGCGCTGCTTGCGGCGCGCGGGTACACCTTCGGGACCATGTCGCGGACGATTAGTCAGGTTCGCAGCCTGTGGTACACCGACGAGGATTTCAATCTGCTGAAGCGCACGCACATTACGGAAGGATCGGACATCCTGCTGCAGGTGAGTTTTCTGGATGCGTTCAACCGGCATATTTTCGACATCCGAAACGCGGTGGATCTGAATCCGAACGACAACAACTTCGGGATTCTGAATCCGGCGGCCACGATACTCGGGCCCAGACGCATTCAGCTACAGCTGAAGTACGAGTTCTGATCCTCGCCCCGCCCGCCGGGACGTGCGATTCTGATTCCTGATGTGGTCAGATTCGCCTCTGCGGCGCGCGTGCGCCGTTTTCTCTGTCTTCGCCGCCGCCTTCGCGCAAACAGGTTCGCAAGGCGCAGCGCACGCTCAGGGCGCGGTATCGACGGGCGGCGTTCACGCTGCTGTGCTCGACGCCGAGAAGAGGCCGATCACAGCGGGCGGATTTGTCGACAGCGGCCCTGTCATCTTTCGCAACATTGCAGAAAAGGCGGGGCTGACGCGGTGGACCCACGTGATGGGCACGCCGGAAAAGCAGTTCATCCTGGAGACCAACGGCTCGGGCGTGGGCCTGATCGACTACGACAACGATGGTTGGCTGGATATCTACTTCGTCAATGGCTCCACTTACGAGGCGCTGAAGGGGAAATCGGCGCCGCCGCATGCCGCGCTGTTTCATAACAATCACGACGGCACGTTCAGCGACGTGGCGGCGAAGGCCGGCGTGACCAACGACCGCTGGGGCTTTGGCGTTGCCGTCGGCGATTACGACAACGACGGCTGGCCCGACCTCTACGTGAGTAACTTCGGGAAGAACCGCATGTATCACAACAATCACGACGGCACGTTCAGCGACGTGGCGGAAAAGGCCGGCGTAACGGTCGGCGGCTGGTCGAACGGCGCGACCTTCGGCGATTACGACGGCGATGGCCGGCTCGACCTGTTTGTGCCCGGTTACGTGGAGTTCGATGTCGCCCACCCGCCGGTTCCGGGGTCCGATGTGGTCGGGATGAAATACTGCGTGATGCGCGGCATGAACATCATGTGCGGGCCGCGCGGCCTGCGCGGCGAGCCCGATCACCTATTCCACAACAACGGTGACGGCACATTCACGGATGTCAGTAAAAAGGCCGGCGTCAGCGACCCGGAGCGGCATTACGGGATTACGGGCGTCTTCGTGGACATCAATAACGATGGCCGCCCGGATCTGCTGGTGACGAACGACTCCACACCGAACTATCTGTACCTGAACAAGGGAGACGGCACGTTCGAGGACGCCAGCCTGCTGTCCGGCTACGCGCTGAACGAGAACGGGCGTGAGACGGCCTCCATGGGAATGGCCATCGGCGATTACCGCAATAACGGCCTTCTCGACATCTACAACACCGTTTTCTCGGATGACTACAATCCGCTGTACCGGAACGACGGCGATACTAACTTCACCGATATCAGCTACCAGCTCGGCATCGCCGAGCCGACCATTCCGTTCCTCGGCTGGGGCGACTGCTTCATCGATTACGACAATGATGGTTGGCAGGACCTTTTCGTGACGAACGGCCACGTGTATCCTTTCGTGGACAAGTCCGACTGGGGGACTACATACGCCGAGCGGCCATTAGTCTTTCACAATTCGGCAGGGAGGACGTTCGAACTCGCGCCGGCAGTGAAAGGAACCGCTCTGGCGGAGACATTCACGGCCCGCGGCGCGGCATGCGGCGACCTGCTCAACAGCGGCCGCATGGACGTGGTCATTAACCAGATCGACCGCACCCCGGCGCTGCTGCGCAACGTGAGCGCGGACCACAATCACTGGGTGGCGCTGCGGCTGATTGGCGGTCCGCACAGCCCCAGGGACGCGGTGGGAACAACGGTGTACCTTTCCGCGGGCGGGATTCGCCGGCGCGCGGACGTCATCAGTGGCGGGAGTTACGCGTCATCGCACGATCAGCGGCCCCACTTCGGCCTGGGTCAGGCGACGACCATCGATAAAGTCGAGATCCACTGGCCCGATCGCGTCGTGGAAACGGTGCGGCTCCCGTCTGTGGACCGGTTCTACACGGTCGAAGAAGGTAAGGGGCTGAAGTAAACGATCACCTCTTGCGCCGGGCTGCCCATCCTTCTTTAATGACCTGGCGGCCGCGGCCCAGCGCAAGCGCGTCGGCAGGGACCGGATCGGTGATGACTGAGCCCGCGCCGACGTAGCTGCCATCGCCAATTTCGATGGGGGCCACGAGTGTCGCATTGCTGCCGACAAACACTCCCCGGCCGATTTCGGTTTTGTGTTTGTGGGCGCCATCGTAATTGCAGGTGATCGTCCCGGCGCCAATGTTCGTCTTATCGCCGATGTTCGAGTCGCCGAGATAGGCCAGATGATTGGCCTTTGCGCCCGCGCCCATCCGAGTTTTCTTGAGTTCCACGAAATTTCCTATATGCGCGCCTGCCCCAACTTCGTTATCCAGCCGCAGCCGCGAGAACGGGCCGACACGCGCTTCGTCGCCGATGTTCGAAGCTGCGATGAGGGTGTACGGACCGATCTCCACCCGGCGCCCGATGTTCGAATCCTGAATGACCGCGCCCGCGCCAACCAGGCATTCCTCGCCGATGTGCGTATTGCCAAGGATGCGTGCGAACGGGTGCACCACAGTATCGATCCCGATCGTGACCTGCGCATCGATGGCTACGGTCTCCGGGTTCTCGATCGTTACGCCGCTGAGCATTAACTCCACAGCCTTGCGCCGGCGCAGGATGCGGTCCGCAGCGGCAAGCTCGACGCGGGTATTGATGCCCAGCAGTTCCGAAGCATCGGCGATCTCCAGGGCGGCTACAGTCTGCCCGGTGCGGTTGAGAATCTCGACAATATCGGTAAGATAGTATTCCTTCGCCGGATTGTCGGGTCGAATTTCGCCGATGTGCCGGCAGAGTACGTCGGCGCGGAAGCAGTACATGCCGGAGTTGATGAGCGGAATGGCGAGCTGCTCCGGAGTAGCGGCCTTGTGTTCCACGATCGCGTGCACGAAACCGCGCTCATTGAGCAGGACGCGCCCGTAGCCGCTGGGATCGTCGAGGCGCGTCGTGATCAGCGTGGCGGCCGTGCCGCTGTCGCGCTGCTTGTCAATCAGTGCCTTCAGCGTCGAAGCGGGCAGCAGCGGAGTATCGCCATACAGGATCGCCACGAGGCCGGAGCGCCTGAGAGCGCTGGCGCACATCATCACGGCATGGCCGGTGCCTTTCTGTTCCGTCTGTTCAACGAACTGAACGCGCCGATGCGACAGGGCGGCGCGGACCTGATCGGCCTGGTGGCCGACCACCACGACGATATTCTCTTCGGGGGTTACCTGGGCGGCGGTATTGATCACGTTCTCGACGAGCGTGAGTCCGCCGGCGCCGTGCAGCACTTTCGCTTTTCGTGATTTCATGCGCGTGCCGAGGCCCGCGGCCAGGATCACGACGGTGACCGGTTCCATCCTACTCTGTTGTCCTCCTCTGACGTCCGCGGCAGGCCAGCCGCATTGCAACCGCGGCAATCGCATCGGGATCGTGCCGCACCTTCTCGCCCTCGCTCAACAGTTCCTCCTCCACCACTTCGATGCCCATCTCGCGAATTCGCTCCGCATCGTTCACTACCGGGCGCGCGCGCTGCTCGGCATACCGCTGTAGCATCGGCTCACTGATGGGGCGCGTGTTCAGAACCGCTGCGTCGATCAGGTGATCGCCGCCGTGCTCGGCGATGGCGGCGATGTGATCGGAAGCGCGGAAATCGATAGTCTCGCCCGGCTGCCACATGATGTTGATGAAGCACGCCTTCAACGCGCGCGAGCGCCGCACGGCATCGGGAATCCCCTGCACCAGCACATTCGGGACGATGCTGGTAAACAGCGATCCAGGTCCGAAGGTGATGAGATCCGCGGCCTCGATGGCCTCCAGCGTTTCCGGCAGCGGCGTGCACTGCTCCGGGTTGAGATGGATGCGCCGGATGCGATAGCGGCTGCGGCTGATGCGTGTTTCTCCGCGGACGACTGCGCCGTTCACGAGCTCCGCCGTCAGGGTTACGTTTTGCGCGGTTGCGGGAAAGATACATCCGCGAATGGCAAGGATTTCGGACGACGTTCGCACCGCCAGCGGAAAATCCCCGGTGAGATGCGTGAGCGCGGTAAGAAAGAGGTTGCCGAAGCTGTGACCGCGGAGCCCGCTGCCGCCCCCGAAACGGTACTGGAACAGGCGCGACAACAGCGCTTCGTCTTCAGACAGCGCGACCATGCAGTTGCGAATATCGCCGGGCGGAAGCACGTCGAAATCGCGGCGCAGGCGCCCCGAGCTGCCTCCGTCATCGGTGACGGTCACCACCGCGGTCAATTCGGCCTGTTTCGCATCCCCGGCGTATCGTTTGAGGCCCGACAATAGCGTGGACAGACCGGTGCCTCCACCGATCGACACGATACGCAGTGGGTCCATCGACAATCACCAAGGATCTCACACGGCTCGTCGCCGGAACTCGGTTCGCCAGAAAATCGAAAACCGATGTCGTCTGATCGGGGGATTGCGGCGGGTGGGGGAAGCTCCTGGCTAAGCGGCCTGATCGTCGTCTTCTTCCGCGGCTACGTTCTCAAGCTCGAGATCGTCCGCTTCAAACACCTGATCACATTCGAGACAGCGGAGGTAATCGACTCCTTCTCGTCTCGCGAGAATCTCGGTGCGGTTGTGGGTACACATGCGAGAATACCCCTATTCTATGCATTGCC
>DASRCB010000320.1:0-6667 GCA_035653295.1 Bryobacteraceae bacterium | reverse complement strand
TACCCTGGGCAACCAAACGGGTGTCCACGTTGGCGAAGTCGGTGTAGATCTCGCTGGTCCACCCTTGAAAGGTCATCCGCAAACTGGCCGTCGCGCTCGGCGTGTCCGCCGACCACCCGCTGTTCGGCAAAGACGAGCGCGGCCCGGATGACGAGCTGCGCTTATAGTTCGAGGCCGTGTCGCGCTTCTCCGCCGAGGAGAAAAGGTGTCGAAGTCACTGCTCGACTCAATGATCCTAACCCACGAGGCACGGCGCTGGTCGTCGGGTTGAGGAAGTGTTTGCGGGCTCAACAGCAAGCCGGCGCGATGCGCTCCGGGCTACCGCAGGCGGATCCCTAACAGGCGCACCGCTGCGCAAGAGTTCGTTCACTGTCGCCTGGCTAAGGGTCTTCGATGTTAGCGTCCCCGCATACAACACAACCACTGTTACGGGGCCGTCCGGAAGATCAACTGAGACCGTGCCGTCAGATGCCGTTCTATACCATCGTTCATTCCGAGCTTCCGCATCGCGTACCAGCACCTCCGCGCGGTTCGCAGGCCTGCCCTGGTTGTCCGAGACTTCAACCTTGAGCGTCCTGGCGGGGCCGGTCTGAAACGTATTCCCTCGTGTGGGAGCGACGTCCACCGTCATTTGCAGCTGCACCGGCGCATCTCGGACCAAAATCTCTTTTACCTTCGTTTCGCAGATTCCGTATGGACACGTGGCAATGATCCGATACATTCCCGGCGCGACTTCCTGCTGAGGAACACCCCCGCGTGCATCCGTAAGCGCGCGCGAAACTTCCGTTTTCCGGTCCAGTGATTTTATGATGACGAGTACGTTTGGAAATGCGGCCTCTGTCTGGTCCAGAACGTTCACGTGTACCGGAGCTGCATCAGCATGAAGACTTGAAGGCAGCAACCCTAAGGCGAAAACACTCACTATTATTCGAGACATCGATTCATCCGGGCCGCGCTCCCGCTTCAGCCGCTCCACCTCATCTTCGAGAATACGCGCCAAAACCGCCCTTCTTCAAACAGTTGTCAAGTGGGTCTGGTACACGTTTGAGGGAAGCCGATTGACCTCAGATACTGTGTCTGAGAGCATACGAATACGGAAGTGCTGTCAACCAAGTCAGGCGGCGAGATTTCGAACATGCCTTTTACAATCGCGGATGCGATGCCCAGAAAGACGTATGGAGAGACCACCTTCGGCGAGCGTCTGCAGTCCATCCACAAAGCGCGCGGGTTGACTCAGGTACAACTGGCCGAGGTCGCCGGCACTACCCAGCGGGCCATCTCCTACTACGAGACCGAGGCCCGTTTGCCGCCTGCTCCCGCGGTCATCGCTGTGGGAAGAGCACTGAAGGTGAGTACCGACGAACCGCTGGGCGTCGCGCTGCCGGAGCGCGATCAGAAGGCGGTCATCCGCCTGATCAACTCACTCGTCGCCGTCTGCCCGCTCCGCAGAAACGACGCACAGGGGGAACGCAATGGCCAGTGATTCCGAAGCGCGACAGCACGCCTGGTCTCTGCTCAGCCAGCTCGGGCCGGAACAACTGGAGGCCGTGGTTCGGCTGCTGGAGGTCATGACCGATCCGATCGCCCGCTCGCTGGCCAGTGCGCCGGTCGAGGACGAGCCGATTTCGGCTGAGGAAGCCGCGGCGCTGGACGCCGCGCATGCTTCCATTCAGCGCGGCGAAGGCATCCCGCATGAGGAGGTTCTGCGCGAGTTCGGCCTGCGCTGATGGCCGACAAAAAGACCGTCATATGGTCGCCGGCCGCTGAGGCCGAACTGCGGGCGATTGACCGCGAGACTGCCCTGCGTATCCTGCGCGCCATCGATCATTACCTGATCACCGGCGCCGGCGACGTCATCTGCCTGCAGCCGCCGCGCTTCGAGTTCCGCCTCCGCGTGGGCGATTACCGCGTCATCTTCCTGCGCATCGACGTCGCCAGCATCGAGGTCCTGCATGTGCGACATCGGAGCGAGGCGTATCGGTAACGCCTGTCGCCGTGATCGATTAGTATCATTACACCGTTGTGAACGCTCGCCGCGGTGTTTCACCCTCTTCTCGGATTCTCCGTGCAGCCCGGATCGGCGGCTACTGGCGGAATTGCTGACCAGTCCGGCGCGGTGAACCTTCCCTGTGCTCCCGAGAAATACAGCGCCCCGAACAATGGGCTTCCCACCCGACGCCTCAGTCGCCTCAGTTGCCTGCGTTAGGTTTTCAAAGCTCCACCGACCGACTCCCGCACCGGCTGTTACTGCCGGTCCGGCACCGGCGGGGGGATTCGGCGCGGCCTGATTAGCGCCGCCGGCCTCGTCGCTATGGAGACGAGGCCCGAGCTGCGCGGCGAGCATCCCACCGCGCAGCCCATGACCGTTCTCTACGGCGTCCAGGTCCCCTCGGACACGAAATGGCTGTCCGCGTTCGAGTTGTCGATTGCTCTGAGATCCACGGTTTTTTGGCCGGTGAACCCGCCGGTGAAATTCACCGTGACCGTCAGGGTCAGATTCGTGCCCGAATGCCCCACCGATACGGTGCTGCCCGCCACGCTGCACTGGCTGTTGCTCATTGTGACCACCGCGGTACCGGGCGCCAGGGATCCCACGTTCGACGTCCCGTTGTCGGCGCGGAGATAGAACAAATTGACCGCCGGCTGATAGTACATGTAGCAGGCATTCGCCGTACTAAATGGTGTGCCGCTGAACAGAGCGTAGACCGAGGCGAGGTCGTTCCAGCCATTGGCATCGGCGTACGTGAACGTGAACGTCTGCGAGAAGCCCGAGCCCGACGATGGCGATACCGAAACCACCGTGGGTGTCTGGTTGGTGGCGGCGGACCATGTCCCGCCCGACACGTAATGCGAATCCGCGCTGGAATTGTCGATGGCGCGCAGATAAGCGTGCTTGAGGCCGGTGAAGGTCGATGCAAAGTTGATCGATACCGTAAGGGCCAGGTTGTTGCCCGACGGGGCGACGGAAATGCCGCTCGCCGCGACGCTGCACTGGCTGTTGCTGGCTGACCCCGCCCCGCCAGGGGTCAGCGCGCCGGCGGTGCTCACTCCGTTATCCCCCCGTAAGTAGAGCGTGTTCACGGCCGGCACGTAGTACATATAGCAGCCGTTGAGCGGGGTTGCGATGGTGCTGTTGAACAGCAGATAAACGGACCCCAGATCCGTCCACCCGTTGGGGTCGGAGTAAGTGAACGTAAACGACTGCGGATTGCCGGTCCCCGAGTTAGGCGACATGGAAACAATCGCCGGCGCCTGATTCGCCGCCGCCGACCATGTTCCTTTGGCGACGAAGCCACTCGTTCCCCCGGAACTGATGGCGCGCATGTACACGGTCTTCTTGCCCGTGAAGGTCGAGGTGAAGGTGACGCCCACCGTCAGCGTCAGATTGGTTCCCGAGTGCCCCACGGAAATACCGCTGGCCGACACGCTGCACTGGCTGTTGCTGTCGCTGCCGGCTCCGCCTGGCGTGAGCGCGGCGAGATTCGTGCTGCCGTTGTCTGCCTTGAGATAAAGAACGTTCGAGGCGGGCAGGTAGTAGAAATAGCAGCCGTTCAGGCCGCTGGCCACGGTGCTGTTGAACACCGCATAAACGGAGCTGAGGTCCGTGTACCCGGCCACGTCGGAATAAGTGAACGTAAACGACTGCGGGTTCCCGGTACCCGAGCCGGGAGACACGGAAACAACCGTCGGCGGCGGCGGCGCCGTGTTGCTGAGCGAGAAGTTGGCCGGCGTGGCCACGCCCGAAACGCTGGCCGATACAGTATATGGGCCTCCCACAATACCGTTCGCCGTGGCGGTAACGCTGGTCAGTCCGTTGCTGTCCGTCAGCGCCGGCGTGGTGAAGGTGGCGCTCGCGCCCGACACGGGTCCGCTGAATGTTACCGTGGCGCCAGAAACCGGGTTGTTGCTGGCGTCGGTGACCTTGACCTGCAGCGCCGGCGAGAAGTTCGAGTTGATCTGTGCGCTGATTGGGCTGGTTGGCGCCACGGCTATAATTGCCGCGGGGGGCGGCCCTCCAGCACCCGGCGTCAGGATCTCCCAGGCGCCGCGTCCGTGTGTCCCAACCGCCAGAACGTGCAGGGTGCGGTTCAATTCGAGGTGGACTCCCTGTACATCCGGCAGGCCTGTTCCATAGGCCGTCCAGGTCGTGTACGGGCTGGGAGAGGAATACACGCCGGTTTCATTGGAAACGTAAATGGTTTGGCTGGCGTCGGTGTCGATTTTCGCCGACCATGTGGGCACGTTTGGCAGATTCCCGCTGATGTTGCTCCAGCTTGTCCCACCGTTGTTGGTTCGGAAAACGTGCTGCTTCGCGGCATTGAACTGATTGATAACCGCAATTACCGTGTTCCCGCTGCTGTCATTGGGGTCGACATCGAGCTCGTCGACACGGCCGGTAACAGGCAGGTCGGATTCTGTCCACGACGTGCCATCATTCGTGGTGATGAAAACCTGTGCCTCGCTGCTTCCGTTGCAACAAACCGTGGCGTACCGCATGTTCGTGCCCGGAGCAATGGCGACAGCGTTTATGTTTTTGCCCCCGCTGTTAAATCCATTCGACCCTGGCGCACTGATCGCCGTCCAGCTGTCGGCCGCGTTGGTGGTTTCGTATACACGATCTCCGCCGAAGAGCAGGTGATCTCCATTCGTCGGATCCACGGTGTACGGAGCGTAGAAATTCGCATTACCATTCAGAATGCCGGAGGTCTTCGACACCCAGGTGCCCGAAGCACAAGAGCTGTCGGAGCGCACGAAACTGGCCCCCGTATAGGTGTGATAGCAGCGTGTGCCCAGCGTCTGGCTGATCTGGGCAAAACCTCCATCGCCGCCGTCGGTCTGCGACCAGACCACATTGCCGGTATAAAGCTCTGTACCGTTATCCTGGCTGCCGCCAAGGACTGTAGTAGAGCTGCTCGGATGCAGACCGATCCCAGTGAACTGGATGGTGTTCAGGTTGCTGTTGAGGTTCGTCCAGCTGGGTACCGTCGGGTCGAAGCGCCAAATGCCGCCATCATTGCCGAGGTACATTCTGCTGCTCGAATCGAATGCAATTGCGTGATTATCGGTATGCGGCTCGATCCCACCCACGATCGAAATGTCGTCCCAGCTTGTGCCGCTGGTGGTGGAGCGGATGACCGCCTGAGTCCCGCCGCAGTCGTAGCATTCCACGCCGGCGGCATAAACAACGGCCGAATTGGCCGGGTCAACTCCAATCACCCAGTCGTACCAGCCCTGACCGCTGCCGCCATCGACGGAATTCTCCGCTCCACCAAAGTCCGGCGTCCCGGCGGTCAGCGAGGTGGTGAAGGTCGGTAGCGCGGAGTCGGCATTGTCCGATCGTTCGAAGTAAAGCAATCCCCCGGTTGAAACGGCCTCCGCCGCGACGTAAAGAACGTGGTTATTTGCAGTACTCGCCGAGGGGGCGACAGCCAGTGCGATACGTCCGGTATCGGAATTGGTTGCTCCGTTAATCGTGTTAGTCAGCAGCGTCCACGTGCTCCCGCCATTCAGCGAGCGGTAAACTCCGTTTGCGGAGTTGTAATTATGAAAGCTGAAGTTGTATCCATGGGCAGCATAGACGGTAGTCGGTGTATTTGGATCAACGACGACGGCAGACCATGAAAATGTGGAAGTGAACGTGCCGTCGAGTGTAACTTCATTGATGCTTGTAGTGGTGTTGGTCCAGGTCGTGCCTCCGTCCGTGGTCTTGTAGATGCCGGTGCCGCCCTCGGCATTGAAAACCCCGTTCTCGCCGGCGAGGCCCACCGCGGCGTAAGCGGTGCTCGGGTTCGTGGGATCCACCGAGATCTCCCCGACGACCAGCCGGTTGCTGCTGAAGATATTGCTCGGTCCCTGCGAAAGCGACCATGTCGCCCCACCGTCGTTCGATATCAGAATGCCCAGGCCGAAGTTTGAATCGAGCGCATTATTGGCCTCGCCGGTGCCCGCATAGATCTTCAGGTGATTCGAGGGCGCTATGGCGATCGCTCCCATGGCCAGCGTTGCCTGGTTATCGGTCAGTGGGTTCCACGCGGTTCCGGCATTGGTCGTTTGCCAGACGCCGCCGCCGGCTGCCGCGATGTAAATGTTATTGACGCTCGTCGGGTCCACTGCAATGCCGACAATGCGTCCGCTGTAACTCCCCCCGCCTCCGGAGAGCGACGCCGGTCCGATGGCGGTCCACGTGGACTGGCTCAGCGTTGGCGAGGTGGCTGGCTGAAGCACCATGGTCGTGCGGCCGGGCGACGCGTGCTGAAAATTGGGCGACAGAACATGGTACTTCGGCGGCGGCGCAGTAAGTGTCTGCTTCGCTTGTTGCGACCCATTCTGCGCGCTAAGCCACCCTGTTGCAACCAGTATCAGGGCAATTAAAGTGAACGCCGAAACACCGTAGTGGCGCAGCGCGAGAAATCCAGCAACGCGGCGGGACCTGATCATACAAACCTCCAGTTCATTAACCAGCCAGGCAAAGAGTGTGTTTTTCCGAGCGGGAAGACGGGCAAGCAGATTACCACAAGGAGCCAAACTTCTTCTGTTCCGGGCGCGGCGAATTAACGCCGGCTCGGCCGGTTCTCAGTGCCCAGGTGGATGGAACGTCCGGCATCGCATCACAGGACCGTACACGTGGTTCGGCAGTGATGTCACCGCCCACAACATTCCGCAACTT
>DASRCB010000319.1:0-3248 GCA_035653295.1 Bryobacteraceae bacterium | reverse complement strand
CGGTCTTCCATAAACAGCACCTCATTGGATTTGGATCAGTAGATGAACGAGCGATCGTCGCTCGTGGGGAGCGGGACCGGCCAGCCGAACAAGCACAGATGGTCGTAAGCCCAGAGCTTGATGGCAGGTAGGCCGAGGCGGTTCACCTTCACAAATTCACGCAGCCACGGCCAGGTGGCGTAGAACAATCCCATCAGGTAGCGGCTGTGGGCTTGATCCCAGGTGAGTTCTTTCCACGGATATGACGCGCAGCGGAGGGCTTTTTCGAGGTCGTGATCGATGGCGGGATACTGGTAGCCCTCGATCAGGTGATCGGCGACAATTAGAACTCCCTGCCAACGACAATTAAAATTCCCTACCGACGACAACCATCAACGACCATCGAAGTTCGCGCCCGCGGGCGCAGCGAAGATGGTGACCGATGCCCAAGTCAGGAGGTTGAAGAGGTTGTCGAAAACAGAAGAGACGCAGGAGTTGGCTGCGGCCAAGGCCGGCATGGATGTCAAGACGGCACGAAAGTACCTGAAGGACGGCAAGCTGCCGAGCGAGAGCCAGCCCGAACGGACATGGCGCACGCGCAAAGACCCGTTCGAGCGGGTGTGGAAGGAGATTCGGGAGCAGGTGGAAGGGAACCCCGGCCTGGAAGCAAAGACGATCTTCGAGGCGCTGCAACGGAAGTACCCGGGCGAGTTCGCCGACGGGCAACTGCGGACGCTGCAACGGCACATCAAACGGTGGCGCGCTACGGAAGGTCCGGGTCGGGAGGTGTTCTTCGCGCAGCGGCATGTGCCGGGCCGGCTGGGGGAGTCCGACTTCACGCACATGACGGAGCTGGGGATCACGATCGGCGGGCAGAGCTTTCCGCACCTGCTGTATCACTTCGTGCTGGCGTACTCGAACTGGGAGGGCGCCACGGTCTGCTACTCGGAGAGCTTCGAGAGCCTGAGCGAAGGATTGCAGAACGCGCTGTGGGAACTGGGCGGCGCCCCGCTGGAGCATCGCACCGATCGGCTCTCGACGGCGGTAAACAACATGACCGACGCCAAGGAGTTCACCGCCCGGTACGAAGCGCTGCTGCGGCACTACCGGATGGAAGGCCAGAAGATTCAAGCGGGCAAGGCCAACGAGAACGGCGACGTGGAGCAGCGGCATTACCGGTTGAAGCGCGCAATCGATCAGGCGCTGCTGCTGCGAGGCAGCCGCGACTTCCCGTCACTGGAGGAATACAAACAGTTTCTCCGGCTCTTGCTGGCGCAGTTGAATGCCGGCCGCCGCGAGCGGGTGAAGACCGAGATGCAGTACCTCAAGGCGCTGCCCGACGCGCGGCTGGAGAGCACCAAGCAGGTGAAGGTCCGCGTCGATTCCGGCAGCGTGGTTTATGTCGACCGCAACGTCTATTCCGTCCACAGTCGGTTAATTGGCGAGCAGGTGGAAGCGCGGCTGACGGCGGAAACCGTAGAGGTTTGGTACGGCGGCCAGAAGGTGGAGCAACTGCCGCGGCTGCGGGGTCGAGGCAAGCATCGGGTGGACTACCGGCACATCATCGACTGGCTGGTACGCAAGCCGGGAGCGTTTTCCAACTATCGGTACCGCGAGGAGCTGTTTCCGACCAGCCGGTTCCGCATGACCTGGGACGCACTGCGGGAAATCGATCCGCTGCACGCCAACAAACGGTACCTGGAGATCCTGCAACTGGCGGCGCAGGAAGGAGAGGCTCTGGTGGATGTGGCTCTGCGCCGCACATTGGAGGACGGCGAGATCGGAGCGGGCAAGCTGAATGTGGCGGCTATCCGCCGCCTGCTGCCGGAAACGGCGCCGCCGGTGACCGACGTCGCGGTGGCCGAGGTGGCTCTTGCGAGCTTCGACGAACTGCTTGGCGGCAACGCCGCGGGGGTGACCCAGTGAGCCAGGTGCAGAATCGGAAGGAAGACCTCAACCAATATCTGAAGGAACTGCATCTGCCGACGGTCCGGCGCTGCTTCGAGGAGAAGGCACGCCAGGCCGAACGCGAAACCTTGGGATACGAACAGTACTTGCTGGAGTTGGTGGAGCGCGAATGCCAGGAGCGGCGCGAACACCGCATCACCAAGCTGCTGCGCGTTTCGCGGCTTCCGCTGGAAAAGACGATGGAGAACTTCGAGGTGAAACGGCTACCGGCGAAAGCGGCGCGGCAGGTCAAGGCGTTGTTGGATGGCGGCTTCCTGGATCGCCGGGAGAACGTGCTGGCTTTCGGTAATCCGGGCAGCGGCAAGACGCATCTGCTCTCGGCACTTGGACAGGAGCTGATTCGTCAGGGCCGGCGCGTCGCCTTCACGACGTGCGTCCGCTTGGTGCAGGATCTGCTGCGGGCCAAGAACGAGCTGCGGCTGAGCCGCGCCATTAAAAAGCTCGGTTACTACGAGGCGCTGGTGATCGACGACATCGGATACGTGCAGCAGAGCCGCGAGGAGATGGAGGTCTTGTTCACGCTGCTGGCCGAGCGCTACGAACGCGGCAGCGTGCTGATCACGTCCAACCTGCCGTTCTCGAAATGGGAGGCGATCTTCAAAGATCCGATGACGACGGCGTCGGCCATCGATCGGCTGGTTCACCACAGCGTCATTCTCGAACTCAACATCCCCAGCTACCGGATGGAACACGCCAAGCAGAGGAAGGCGGAGGCCGAATGAAAGCAATAAGGAAACGGTCTTTACTTGAACTGGGGGCTCTGCCCCCAGACCCCCGGGATTTTGCGCGATCCTGCCATCCCAGGCTGCAAGATCAAAACCGGCGGGGCGGCTTTCGCCGCCACCGCCCTGGTCTGGCCCCGAAGTCAGCGCTCAGGTTGCATCCCTGCAGAGCCTTATCCTCTGCCCCGGTCAGCATCAGTTTAGAAGGACGGAGCCGCTATGGAAAGAGGGTAATTGTCGCCGATAGGGAAGAATAATTGTCGCTGACCGGGAAAAGTAGTTGACGCCGGACAGGTGCGGCTCCTCAACGTGCGACAGAATGTAATTGATGGCATAACGCTGATTGCGGTCAGTGCGTTTAGCGAAATGTTTCGGACGCGCTAGTCGGCGAGATCCGCAAAGAGCGGTGGCAAGGTAGCACCTGGTAGGCACACTTGTGCACCGTGGCGCAGTGGGTAGTCAAGCGTATGGCTGGCGACTGTTTGGAGAATGCCGGGGCGAACGACTCGCGCGGCGAGCCACCGGCGATGCCAGTACCCTGCGAGGAGCCGAGTGCGTTGCTGCGGGCGGTCCTGAGGC
>DASRCB010000318.1:0-4738 GCA_035653295.1 Bryobacteraceae bacterium | reverse complement strand
GGCGATCTCCTGCAGCGTGTCCGCGCGGCGCCGGATATTGGCGATGCGTTCGCTCAGAATGGCGATGGTCGCCGCGCGCGATTCGCGCAGCGCCGGCGGGTCGCTCGTTCGCGCTTCGCTGTCCAGGGCCAGGATGCGCGCGCGCAGCGTCTCTTCGTTTTCGCCATTGGAATCCATGTACCCGATATTGGCCTGCGCAACCAGAAGCTTCAGATAGGCCCATTCGAGGCGGCGCAGCACGTTCCGGTTCTGGTCCAGAATGAAGTCGTCCGCCTGCTGGCTTCGGAAAACCTCTTCCAGGCGCTCGAAGCGCGCCAGAAGACCGGTGAAGCGGCGCTGTTCGGCCTGAGGCAGGGAGTCGATCAGCTGCAGCCGCTTTTGGGCAATGGTGTCCTCATTCACAAGGTCTTGGGCGTCGACGGCGCGGCGAAATCGTGCGTTGCCGGCCAGCGTGAACAGGAATAGAAGCTCGAGCGCGGCGCCGGCGTACCAGATCACCGGATACAGGAACCCCAGCGCGATGCACGCCGCCACGCCGAGCACGTTGACCGGTACGTGTCCCAGCCCCGGTACGTCGATCCCGGCGAAAAACGCGGCTTTGAGATAGTGCAGCACAGGGCGTCTCCGTACAGCCCGAGCCCTGTTACGCTTTCTCGGCCTGCGGGGCCGCTGGTCCCATGGAGCGCTGCGGAGCTTCCGGCGCGGTCGCCGCGGCGCTGGTGGCCGCCGCCGGCTCCAGAGGGATGCCTTCCTTCGCGGCGAAATCGGCCAGCGCCTGATCGGCCAGCGCGTTCATCTCCGCCTCCTTCACCTGCACCGCCGATGTGTCCATGGAATCGCGAGCCACGCGCATCCTGCCCGCCGCTTTCTCGCGTTCGCTGTCCACCATGTTGGTCAGCCGGTCGAGCGTATCGCCGGCCCCTCCGATCTGTCCCACCATGCCCGCCGCCATCTCCGTCAGCTCCGCCATGGCCTGCTTCATTTTCATGTCGCTGATGCCGGCCCGCAGCGTTTCGATCTTGGTGCGCGCCGTGGTGACCGCGACGTCGCGCGCCCGGATCAGCTCCTTATACGTGTTCTCGGCCTGCTCCAGCTGCCTGCGATTCTCTTCCAGCTCGCGATCCACGGTCTGCAGCCGCAATGCGTACTGGCCGGCCGCGCTGCGGTTTCCGGCGCGAAGATGGGCCGCCGTTTTGGCCCGCAGGTCACGTTGCTCCACCTCCAGCTTGCGTACCTGCGTCATCAGCCGCTCGCACAGCGCGGCATGCGAAACCAGGCCCTGGTTGTACTGGGCGATTTGCTTACGCAGGTTCTCCGTCTCTACTTCCAGCAGTGCTTCGGGGTTGCGCCGTTCCATGCCGGAGACGAACAGCCCGATAAAGCCGCGGAAGAGGTTACCAATACGTTTGAACATAGGATTCCTGGCGAATGGATGTGGTTCGGGCGGCTGACAAAAGTGGCGCCGCCGAGGCGCGCGAGCTCACGCCGGTGACATGGACCATGGCCGTCCTGCCGTAGTATACGGCGATGCCATCATACCTGTTTCCGGCGGTCGGCGGGTGGCGGTCAGGCGCCGGTAATCGCCGGTCAGGGCGCGCCGCCACCCACCCCGGCGCGGTGCTCACCCTCCAGGAGTCGTCCCGCTCGCCCGTGGCTTGACCGGCAGCCAGCGGATCGTGAAAAAGCGAGACCCGCAACGTTCGCAGCGTTGCGGCAGGCACACGCAGCTGATCAGCCGCTCCATGAAGCCTCGTCGCCGCGATCGTGTGAACTCTTCACAGCCGCACTCGGGGCATCTGGGTTCGCCAATCATTACGCGCATCATCAGTTGGGTGTTCGTTGCAGAAACATAGTAACTGTATTACGGTGCAAGTGGACCATCAGATTTGTAGCCAGGACAGTAGACTGTCATACGTTCTTCTCGATACGCGATGAGTGTCACATGTTCGAAACCTTTCATCGGGATCTTAGGCACGCCTTTCGTGGGCTGACCGCTGCTCCTGGCTTCACGGCCGCGATCATCCTGTCCCTGGCGCTCGGCATTGGGGCCAACACCGCAATCTTCAGTCTGATTAATGCCTTGATGCTGCGGCCGTTGCCGGTGACCCATCCCGCGCAACTGCGGCAGCTGACTATGGGCAGCGAAGACTACCTCGCATACTTCAGCAACCCTCTTTGGGAGCAGTTACGCGACCGCCAGGACGTCTTCGCCGGCCTCTTTGCGTATTCGGGCTGGCAGTTCAATTTGTCGAATGGCGGCGAGGCCCGGTATGTTCGCGGCGGCTTCGTCTCCGGCCAGTTTTTCGACACCCTCGGCGTGAACGCCACCCTGGGACGAATGCTGGCGCCGGCCGATGACGGCCCAGGCTGTCCCGGCGCCGCTGTTCTCAGCTACGATTTCTGGCGAACTCAGTACGCCGCCCGCCCGGACATTCTGGGCCGCGCCATCTCGCTCGACAATCATCCCATCGAGGTCGTCGGCGTGGCGCGGCGCGGTTTCACCGGCATCAGCGTCGGGCAAGCCTTCGATGTGCTCGTTCCGCTCTGCGCCGAGAAGCTGATTCGCGCCGAAATGAGTATTCTGCGGCAAAACGAAGCGCGGGGCTGGCTTCGCGTAATCGGTCGCCTGAGGCCGGCCATTGCTCCGGAGCAGGCCGATGCGCGCATGGCGGCACTCGCGCCGGAAATCTTTAAGAGCACCGTTCCGGGCGATCTTTCTTCCGCCGACCGCGCTGCCTATCTCGCCCGGACGTTCATAAGCAGGCCCGCTGCGACAGGAGTCTCTTACGCCCGGCAGCGATATCGCCGTCCGCTGCTGGTTCTCATGACCATCGTCGCGCTGGTGCTCACCATCGCCTGCGCGAATATTGCGAACCTCCTGCTGGCCCGTGGCGCCACTCGCGAGCGTGAGATGGCGGTGCGCATGGCCATCGGCGCCGGTCGCGCGCGGCTCGTTTCTGCGCTTCTCACCGAAAGTCTGCTGCTGGCCACGGTTGGCGCCCTTTGCGGCGTGCTGCTCGCGCAGTGGGGAACCCGTCTTCTGACTACGTTCCTGGACATCTCTCTCGATCGCTCGCCCGACCTGCGAATGCTCGCCTTCACCGCCCTCATTACCGTTATCACCGCGCTCTTGTTCGGCATGGCCCCGGCCTGGCGCGCCACCTCGGTTCAGCCTGAGAGGGCCATGCGGGCTGCATCCCGCGCTATCGCCGGCGCGGGATTTCGATCCGGCAAACTGCTGCTCGTGCTGCAGATCTCCCTCTCGCTCGTGCTTACCGTGGGCGCCGGGCTGATGATCTCCACCTTTTGGAGGCTCGCTTCGCTCGACGCCGGCTTCGACCGCGATCGGGTGCTGTTGGTGAGTGTCGATATCCGCAATGGCCGGTACGCGCCGGAGCGACGCCTGCCCGCGTTTCAGCAGGTGTTGGCGGCTCTGCGCCGCATCCCGGGTGTGCGCGCCGCCAGCGCTTCCAACATTACTCCCATCGGTCTGGCGCGCTGGACCAACGGGATCGTGGTCGAGGGCGGTGCGGCGCTGTCGCGTGCGGATGCCTCTGTGTCGTTCAACGAGGTCAGCGACGCGTACTTTGCCACGCTCGGGACACCGCTGATTGCGGGCCGCGACTTCACCCCGGCTGACCGCTTCGGGACCCCCGCCGTGGTCGTCGTCAACCAAAAAATGGCCCGGCAGTACTTCGGCTCCGGCAGCCCCCTCGGCAGGCGTTTTCGCATGGCCGAAGGGGACCAGCTCAGCGCTCCCTTCGAGATCGTCGGCGTGGTGAAGGACGCCAAATACGGCGCCCTCCGCGAGCCCGTTCCGCCGACCGTCTATACCTCCTGGAATCAGGATGCAATGCCATTCCCGGTCACGAACTTCGAACTGCGGCCCGTTGCCGGCGCTCCCGCCTCGCTCATTCCCGCCACGCGCGCCGCCATCGCCGCCGTCAATCCGGCCATATCGTTCGATTTCAGTACGCTCGCGGCCGACATTGACGACTCCCTCACCCGCGAACGGCTGCTGGCCTTTCTGTCCGCCTTCTTCGGTGGGCTCGCGCTGTTGCTGGCCACCATCGGGCTTTACGGAGTCATGTCCTACACGGTCGCGCGCCGCGAAACCGAAATCGGCATTCGCATGGCGCTCGGCGCCGAACGCGCCCGCGTGCTCCGCATGGTCCTCGCCGATGTTGCCATCCTGCTCGGCGCCGGAGTGGTCCTCGGTGTCGCCGTTGCGCTCGCCTGCGGCAGGTTTGTGGCAAGCCTCTTGTACGAGGTGAAGCCGAACGACCCCGCGATCATCATCACCGCGATCTCCGTGCTCGCCGCCGCGGCGGGAATCGCAGGCTACCTGCCCGCCCGCCGTGCCGCGCGCCTCGACCCCATGGCCGCTCTGCGCGAGGATTAGTGAAGTGCGCAGAAGAGACCTCCTAAAGCTGGGCGCGGCGATCCCCGCCTTCGCCGCATGTGATTTGGGCTCCGGACCGCCCGTGCGCGAACGCCTCGACCAGGGCCCCTTCGACATCGATCAGGACGCCGGCTGGCAGACCGTCCTGTTCACGACGCCATCCACGAAGCCGGTCCGCAATCCCGGGCTCGGCCTGGTCGGCTACGCGTGGGAAGAGGGCGGACCTTCGCTGGCCGCGCGCGCCGGCCGTGAAACGCTGGAGCAGCACGTACACAAGCTCTCCGCCCTGCCGTTCGTGGACGTCCTTTACATTCGCTGCGACTGGCGCAACGTGCA
>DASRCB010000317.1:0-3598 GCA_035653295.1 Bryobacteraceae bacterium | reverse complement strand
GTCGAAGCTGACCAGCCGCCGCCCTTTGCGATAGCGATCCACGAACTCCTGCGCGGCCACGGTGCGCAGCCATCCCTCGAGGGATCCGCGGCCGGTGTAGGACCGCAGCTTCGAGCCGTAAAGATCGGCGTACAGCGAGTCGGCCAGCTCCCGGGCGCTGGTCTCGTCGTGAGTTATCGCCGCGGCGATCTGATAGAGTTTCGGCCGGTATCGCACGATGAACCGCTCCCACGCGGCTTCCTGTCCCGCGGCGCAGGCCCGCGCCAGTGCGAGTTCTTCGAGGCGCAGGCCGCGATGCAGCTCGGCCGTCTCGGCGTCGCTCGATCCCGGCGGGAGGTACCGGGCCGCAATTTCGCGCAGCATCTCCGCGAAATCAGCAAAGCTCAACCCGATTTCGCGGCCGTTCGATTTGAGATACAGGTCGATGAAGTACGGCGGGCGTTCCTCCGCCGCATGGGCGGCCTCACCCGATCCCACGGCATCCTTCATATGCGGATCGATCCGACGCTGTGGCCCTCAGTGTAAGTTGTCGTTCAGCAATTTCGCAAGCCGCGCTCCGGCAAGCGGGATCCGGCTTTTCGCATCCTTCATTGCCGTGTTGTAGTAGGCCTGCGTGATTTTGTAACAGCAGCCGTTCGCCGGTGTGGGTCCCTTGCCGATCGGCTTGCGATACGCGTCCTTTTTCGCCAGGGCCAGCGATTCCGCCGCCCAGTCGTTCGGATCGGTGTCGTCTACGCCTTCCTGGGCCGGTGGAAGCGCCTTTGCGAACGCCACCGCAAACGGCAGCGCGGCAGCGGGCTGACCCTCCCCCGGAAGACTGTCCCAGAAGGCGTGCAGTTCGGCGGGCGCGCTCTTGCCCAGCGTACCCATGAACTGTTTCTTCATTGCCGCCGAAAGCTGAATCTTGACCGCGTTTCCGCCGGCGTCCGACTGGTTTGCATAGAACCGCGCCGCGGCGTGAAGGGGCTGGTGAACATCGCCGACCAGATGCTCCAGCCAGACCAGCTCGTACGATTTCAGAACATCGTCGCTGCCATCGGTAGAAGCGATCGCGGTCCTCAGCACGAGGATCTGTTTCACCGCGTTCGGCACGGGCGTGTCGGCCGGCTGCGAATTGTCCGAAGCCAGGCCCACGTCGATGAAATGCCAGTACCCATGGCTGGCGTTATCGGTGTAACCGATGATGGCATCGCTCGGGCCGCTGTTGGCCGGCGGCGTGTCCGAATCCCGCAGCCACTGGTGTTTGATGGTGTCAGGCCACGTCGCCGCGCGCATGAAAACGTACAGGTCCTGTTCATCCTGCGAAAGACCCGGCGGAAGCTCGGAGACGAATTCCGCATAGCCCGGAACCGATTTGGTGTTGTCGGGACTGTGCAGTGTGGGGATCAGCTTCAGGATCTGTATGGCCCGGGTCCGCGTCTGCGGATTCATCTGCTGCCAGGCAATGTACGCCACAGCCTCATGACCGGTGTTTCCCCATGCCCACAACGGCTGCCAGGACGCCGCGCCCAGAACAAGAAGCGCCAGCGCTCGCACATTTGTCGAGAAAAACGAGCGCATATGCTGCAAAACGATGACATCAACTATATCGCAGGCCCTTTGTTCCTGACGGGCGCGCCGTTCGCCGTTCGCGGTCAGCAATCGTGCGCAGGGCGGCGCCACGCCGGCTGACAGGGACCGTCGGACGGGATCGTCACAATCGCCGGGCGATGGCGTCGATCTCAATCTTCATGCCGCCGCCAAGCACGCTCTGCACCGTGGTGCGCGCCGGGAGAACGCCGCTGAAGAACGAGCGGTAGACCTCGTTGTACCGGGGAAATTCGCTGATGTCGGCAAGGTGCACCGTGCACTTGACGACGTCGGCGAAACTCATGCCGGCCTGCGCGAGAATCGCGCCGATATGTTGCAGGGTGAGGCGCGTCTCCTCCTCAATAGTCCCGTGCAGCACCTCACCGGTGGCCATGTCGATGGGCCCCTGGCCGCTGACATACAGCCAGCCATCGATCAGGACGCCGGAAGAGTAGGCGCCGGTGGAAACGCGTTTCGCGGGATGCTGGATTTCCTGTTTGGGCATGGAGCCATTGTCATCCACGCTGCCGGCCTATCTGGTTCTTGTCCGCGCGGGCGCCTGTTCTTCTCTCTCGAAAAAATCCACAGGCGACTGTAGAATAGGGGCACACTCGTGGATAATCGATCCGGGCCGGACCGCGGTCCGCGGTTCATCACCGCGCCGCTGCTCCACCTTTCCAACAATGCCATCAGCCTGTGCGGGGTCGTCCTGGTCACCACCGCGGGCGTGTTGTGGCTGTTCCTGCTGCCGATTTATATCCGGGGATTTGTCGGGAATCCGTACGCGGGCATTCTCCTTTTTCTCATCCTGCCGACGGCGTTCTTTGCCGGCCTCGCGCTGATTCCCGCGGGTATGTACCTGCGCGTGCGGCGGCAGCGCCGCGCCGGAGTGCCTCCCGAACAGCGGTTGCCGCTCACCTGGGACAATCCCGATCTGCGGCGCATCGCGTATTTCGTCGCGGTCACCACCTTTTTCAACCTGATCATCGGCGCCAACCTGACCTATCGCGCGGTCAGTTATATGGACACGACGACCTTCTGCGGGCTCACGTGCCATAAGATCATGAAGCCTGAATACACCGCCTACCAGGGCTCGCCGCACGCGCGCGTGGAGTGCGTGCAGTGCCACATCGGACCGGGCGCATCGTGGTTCGTGCGCAGCAAGCTGTCGGGCGTGCAGCAGGTGTTCAATTACGCTCTGAACACGTATCCGCGACCGATCCCCGTTCCGGTACACAATCTGCGCCCGGCGCGCGAAACGTGCGAGGCCTGCCACTGGCCGGAAAAATTCGACGGGGACGTGCTGCGCACCATCACCAAGGTGAACGAGGACGAGGCCAACACTCTGACCAAAACCGTCCTGCTAATGCACATCGGCGGCGGGAACGGCGGCCCCGGTATCCATGGGCGGCATATAGGACGCGGGGTCCAGGTCGAATACGCGTATTCCGACGCGGGGCGCCAGACCATTCCGTGGATCCAGTACAAGGATGCGGCGGGCAAGGTCACCGTGTTCAGCTCGGGAGACATGAAGCCGGGCGCGGAGAAGGCGATGGAGCACCGGGTCATGGACTGCATCGATTGCCATAACCGGCCCACCCACCGTTACGAGGTCCCCGATCGCGCACTGGATGCGGCGATCAACGCCGGACGCATCTCACGCTCGTTGCCGTTCGTGCGCAAAGCCGCCCTGGAGATCCTGAAGAAGGATTACAAAACGAAGGACGCGGCGCGCAAGGCCATCCCGGAGGAACTGGCGGCGTACTACCGCAAACAATACCCGCAGCTCGTGTCAGCGTCCGGGCGAGCCATCGCGGCGGCGGGCGCCGAAATATTCGCGATCTACGACCGGAACGTGTATCCCGACATGCACATTGCCTGGGGAACTTATCCGAATAACCTCGGCCACGTGGATTTCCCCGGCTGTTTCCGCTGCCACGACGGCTCGCACGCCAGCGCCGCGGGGGACGCGGTGACACAGGACTGCGAGGCCTGCCACCATGTGCTTGCGGTAGACGAGCCGGCGCCG
>DASRCB010000316.1:0-8383 GCA_035653295.1 Bryobacteraceae bacterium | reverse complement strand
GTTCCGCCGAACAACGTGAACAAAAGTGGGTCCTCGTTCGGAGCACCGGAACCATCGCCGCCCACCACTGAGGAAGGAGCGCAAAGACGCTCACCCGGCGCGCCGGAGCCGCTGTTTGGACGCCGCTGCGACCAGTGAATTGATCAGGCGGACGACGACGCGGTCCCGAGCGTGCCGCCGGGACCTGCGAGATTTAGAATACCCCAGGAATGCCGAGCCGGCGCACGCCGAAGAGCAGCAGGAGGACCCGAATGGCGGCCGTTTCCAGCCCACCCGGCGCGGATCGCGCGCATGGCTGCTCTGGCTGCTCATCCTTCTTTTCCCCATCCCATTCACTCCCTGGTGGCTCGGCCTCATCCTGCTGCTGGTCTTTATCCTGCTCGTCTGGCTGCTCGCTTCCTGCTGACTTTCTACACAGCCGGCGCCATACTTCCGTAGGCGGTCAGCATGAAAGAAGAGGCCCGCTCCGAAGTGCCCTACGGCACCGTCGACCTCATGATTGCCAAGACGCTCGATTCCATGGGCGCGCTGCACGGGTATGGCATCGCGCGGCGCATCGAGCAGGTGGCCGAGCAGTCCTGGGCGCTGAACCAGGGCACGCTCTATCCGGCGCTCCTCCGCCTCGAACAGCGCGGCTGGATTGAGAGCGAATGGGGCGCAAGCGAGAATAACCGCCGCGTTGCTTCTACTCCATTAACCGCGCGCGCCCGGTGGCCGTGGTGAATCGACTGCTGGAGAGCGAACGAACGCCTGCCACAGAGCGCGGCGAGCTGAAGCACATCATCTGGCGCATTCGCGACGGGTTCTCCTGGAATACGGCCCGACCGGGCGGCCGACAGCAACGTGGCAGGGCTCGGGGCGGAGCTGGAGCGCTCAGGATGTCCGGAGTCCAGATTCCGGTGTAGCCGGCGGGAAGGCGGGGCCCGTGGTTCGGCGCCGCGCCTGTCAACCGCTCATGCCATTGAAGTGACGCAGTTAACGTTCCGGGGACCTGGCGCCTGAAAACCGGCAAATAAGACCGAAGCGAACCGCTCCGGCGCTCGATAAGCGATATAGATGCTTTTCCGTATTCCGGCGCCCGTGGACCGCCCCGGCCGGGGACTGTCGCGTCGTCAGCGCATCGTGTGGTGGGCCCTGGTGGTGTGCCTGATTCTGGTTCTCCACGCCGTGGTGCTGGGGATGATGGGCACGCGCGCGCCAGGACCGCTGATCTCCTCCGCGATTCAGCTCGGAGCGGGGGTGGCGACGGCGCTGGCCTGCTGGGGAGCGCTCTCGCGGTCCGACCGCGTCGGTGGACACTTCTGGCGGCTGCTTACGGCATCGTTCGTCCTGTGGATCATCGCGCAGGCAACGAGCATTCTGCGGCCTACCGAGAGCGGCTTGCAGGACCTGCTGTTTCAGCTCTCGACGCTGCCTCTGGGCGCCGCTCCATTCATCAATGCCGCGCACGACAGAAAGCGATTCGATCCTATCTACTGGGCGGATCTGGGCCAGGCCCTGCTGCTGTGGATGACGTTCTATGTCTACTTCACGCCGGCCGGCATGGCCCCGGTGGCGTATGGACCGCTCTGGAACAGAAGCCTGTTTGTCGATTCCCTGATGCTGGTCTCGTTCTTGTGCCGCGGCCTGTCCGCGGATGGGCGAACGATCCGCTCGCTGTTCCTGCCCATGTGCGGCTATCTTGGCATTTCCGGCATCGCGGACGTTGTGGGCAGTTTTCCCGCGAACAACTATCCGGCAGGGGCGTGGTTCGACCTGGTGTGGAGTTTTGTGCTGATGCCGCCGCTGATGATTGCCGCGGCGTGGGAGCCGCCTGCATCCTCGCCGCCGCCGCCGGGCGCGCATCGCCGCAGCGCCGTTTTCGACAGCGTCTTCCCCCTGCTCTACCCGGCCTGCATCATGATTTTCCTGGGGCGGTTCGCGCAGCACCTGCCGGGCGTCGCCGCGGGGATCGGAATCGGCTCATTCCTCTGTTTCAGCCTGCGTGTTCTGGTGGTTCAGTTTCGGCTTCAGACAAGCGAGCGCGCATTAAGGAAAGCGAAGACCGAAGCGGAGGTTGCAAATCGCGCCAAGAGTGAGTTCCTCGCGCACATGAGCCATGAGATCCGCACACCCATGAACGGAATCATCGGCATGACGGACCTCGCGCTCTCGACCGAACTCAGCCCCGAGCAGCGGGATTTCCTGTCCATGGCCAGGTCGTCGGCGGAGGCGCTGCTGGTCATCATCAACGACATCCTCGATTTCTCGAAAATCGACGCCGGTAAGATGGCGCTCGACTCCGAGCCGTTCGACATCCCGGAATGCGTCGGCGATGCGGTAAAGAGCGTGGCCGTAGTGGCCCATCGCAAGGGCCTGGAGCTGGTTTACCGCGTGGCTCCAGGTGTTCCGCGCTTTATCTCCGGCGACGCAATTCGGCTCCGCCAGGTGATCCTGAACCTTGTCGGTAACGCGATCAAGTTCACGGACGATGGCGAGGTCCTGGTGGAAGTGACGGCCGAGGAACCCGGCGGCGGTGACGCGCGGCTGCACTTCAAAGTGCAGGACACCGGCGTTGGCATACCGCCGGACCGGATCGGAAAGCTGTTCCAGCCGTTCGAGCAGGGCGACTCGTCCACCACCCGCCGCTTTGGAGGCACGGGGCTGGGGCTGGCCATCTCATATCGCATCGTGCAGCTCATGGGAGGAGAAATGTGGGTGGAAAGCCGGCCGGGGAGCGGATCGGCGTTCCACTTCACCATCTCCGCGCCACTGGCCACGACGCCGGCGGACGGTTCCCGAGCGGAGTCCGGTGAACTGGCCGGCGTGCGGGTGCTGATCGTTGACGATAACGGCACGAATCGGCGCATTCTGGAAGAGTTGACGCGGCAGTGGTCCATGCTGCCGGCCAGCGCCGCCTCGGCGGCCGATGGTCTTGCGGAACTGGCGCGGGCGGTTTCCGACGGCCGGCCTTACGGGCTCGTCCTGCTGGACGAGGAGATGCCCGGCATGCATGGGCTGGGCATGGTCGAGGTGATGAAGAGCGACGCCTCCCTGACCGGGACCGCGATCATGATGCTCAGCTCATCGGACCAGGCCGCGACGGCGGAACAGTGCCGCCGTCTGGGCGTGAAGCGCTACCTGGTGAAGCCGGTGAAACCGGCGGACCTGATGGCGAGTTGCCGTGACGCCCTGGGGCGAAGCAGGCCGGAGACGACCGCCGCGCCGGGCCGGCAGAAGAACGCAGCCGCGGGCATGGGTCTGAATATTCTGCTGGCCGAGGATAATCTGGTGAACCAGCGGCTTGCCATCGCGCTGCTCGAGCGCATGGGGCATCAGGTGAGCCTTGCGGTAGACGGAGCGCATGCTGTGGAAAAGTCGTTATCGACGGCGTTCGATCTGATTCTGATGGATGTGCAGATGCCGCAAATGGACGGGTTCGAGGCGACGGCGGCGATTCGCCGGGCCGAGCCGGCGGGCGCCAGGCGGACCCCCGTGATCGCGATGACGGCTCACGCCATGACCGGCGACCGGGAGCGCTGCCTGGCGGCGGGCATGGATGGCTACGTGAGCAAGCCGATTCGTTCCGAGCACCTGATCGGTGAGATCGAACGAGTGCTGGGGATGGCGGGAGCGGGGATGGTGGAGCAGTAACGCCGTGGAGAACGTCTCGATGGCGTGATCACAGCTCGCCGCGCGTCAGGGCCGCGAACCGGGGCCCGCCGCGGCATCGGCCGCCGCTGAATCGTCGCTCGCGCCGGCCGCTGTCTGACGCTTCATCTTGTCCTGAAGCTTGGCCTGCTGCTGCGTGTCCGCCTGCTGTTTCAACCTGAGGAATCCCTGTAGAGCAGTCTGCGCATCCTGCGGACGGTGCAGCCGGCGGTAAAGCTGCGAAAGCTGATAGTACGATTGACGGACGATTTCCGCGTCGGCTTTGTCCGGTTCCGCCACTACGGCCTCGAAGTGAGGCGCGGCTGCTTCGTTCTGACCGAGCTGAGCGAGCGCCCGGCCGAGCTGATACTGCGTGGTGAGCGAGTGCGGCCGGTAACGCAGCACTTCGGCCAGCAGTTTCGCCGCCGGTTCGGGTTTGGACCGCTCGATGCTGACCACGCCCAGCGAGTACATGGCCGTTATGTTCAGCGGGTCGATTTTCAACTCTTCGCTGAACTGTGTTTCTGCCTGCTCGAGATTATTCTGCTTCCAGTAGATATCGGCGAGTTGCTCATGCAACCCCGGTTCGTCGGGTTTCAACCGTATCGCCTCGCTCGCTTCGTGGATGGCGTCGTCGAGCCGGTCGGCCTCGGTAAACGATGCCGCGAGGACCTGATGAACGCGCCACGAATTGGGGTCGAGATTGAACATGTGCTCGTAGATCTGCTGGGAGAGCAGCATGTGCGCGCGGCCCTGGTGGTAAAGGATGTCCACATCTTTCGGATTGAGCTGGGCGGCGTGATCGAGGGCGGCAACCGCTTCCGCGGGGTTGTTGTCGGAAAGCTCGACCACGCCCAGCCACATGAACGCGACCGCGCTGCCGGGGTCGATCTCGGTTTCGCGCTTCAGCGCCTTCGCGGCAGCGGGATTGTCATTCAGCCGGTAACGCGAAATCCCCAGGAACAGGTGCGCGCCTCGGAGCCGGGGCTTCAGATCCACGGCTTTGCTCAGGGCGGCCGCCGCATCTTCGAAGCGGTTCTGCTGAAAGCGAGTGAGTCCGAGATTCAGGTACGCCTCGGCGAAACCTGGCTCGAGTTTCGTGCACTTCTCAAATGAGCCGGCGGCCTCGTCGAGGCGGCCGGCGCGAAGCGCGTCGGATCCGTTGCGGAAGGCGGTCTCGAAGGCATCGTCCTGGGCGGCTGCGATTCCGGAACAGAGAAACATGATGGCGGCCAGCGAACAAAGCCGCCGTCGGAACGTCATGCCCTCCAGCATACAAGGGCTCGCTGCGGGACCCCGAGTTATACTGGAGAGCGCCAAAACGCCCCCTGCTTCGTCGTTATCGCATGAAGTTCGCCGCCGCGTTGCTGATTCTGGTGAGCGCTTTCGGAGTGGCACAAGTCCAGGCGCCCGCCGGTCCCGAAGCGCTGGTTGCCGAGGCGCAGGAGCTGATCCGGCAAAACCAGTTCGAGCGCGCGGAGCGATCGCTGCGGCAGTTGGTGGCCGCGAAACCCGACTTGGCGCAGGCGCAGTATCTGCTCGGGTACGTGCTGTTTCGCCGCAATCAGCCGGTGGAGTCGCTCAGGACTTACACCGCCGCCGCCGCCCTCTCGCGGCCCACCTCGGACGACTTCAAGATCGTGGGGCTCGATTACGTCCTGCTCGAGGATTATCAGGATGCCGCTCGCTGGCTGCAAAAGGCGGTCGACGAAGATCCGCGGAACGCGGAAGCGGCTTACCACCTCGGACGCGCATGTTACACGCTCAACCAGTTCGATCGCGCCCTGGCGGCATTTCAGCAGGCGCTGCGTATCGATCCGCGTTATGGAAAAGCCGAAAACAATCTGGGCCTGACCTGGGCGGCCCTCAACCGCCAGGATCTTGCCGAAGACGCATACCGGAAAGCGATCCAATTCGATAACGAGACGGGGGCGCGAAGCGAGCAGCCGTACATCAATCTGGCGGGCCTGCTGCTGGATCACAATCGCGCGGCCGAAGCGCTGGCGCTGCTCGATACGGCGAAGCGGATCCAGCCGCGGTCGGAAAAGATCGAGGAACTGACGGGGCGGGGGCTACTGCTCGAAAACAAGCTGCCCGAAGCAGAGGCGGCCTTCCGCGCCGCACTCGAACTGCAACCCTCGAACGGAGCTTTTCATTACCAGCTTGGCCGGGTGCTGAAGCGGGAAGGGAAAAATCAGGAAGCAGAACGGGAGTTCGAGCGCACCCGCGCTTTGCTGGGCACGCGATCCGCGCCGCCGGGATGAAGCACATGGTTAATGCAGAATTCCCGCGGCTCGAAGAATTCCGCCGGTGCAAGCCAAAGGCTTGCACGGGGCGGACTGAGAGCCCGCCGCAGGGCGAGGCCCTGCCCCCCCGTCGAGCGCTCGGCATCTCAGGAGGCTGTCCAAAGTCCAGGTGCAAGCCAAAGGCTTGCACTACAATCGGCGGATGTCGAAAGTTCAGAAGCGGGCACAGAGTGTCGGGCGTTCTCGCCATCGGGCTGGTGCTCGCTTGCGTTGTAACGGCGCAGGATGGGCGCGAGGACCGCGTCGCGGTGTTGCAACGGGCGGCGAAGCTGATCGACAGGAGCGATCTTACGGGCGCCGAGGCGGCCCTGAAACCGCTCCTGCGCGGGTCGCCACGGGATGCGATCGCGGTGAACCTGCTGGGCATCGTGCGCCTGCGGCAGGGCGACAATACCGAAGCCGAGCACCTGTTCCTGGAGGCGGCGAAAACCGAGCCGCGGCTCGCCGGCCCCCATGTAAACCTCGGGCTGCTCTATGGCCCGGATCGAGCCGGCGACGCCATCGCACAGTTTGGCCAGGCATTGAAGCTGTCGCCACAAAACAGCGAAGCGCAATCGGCCCTGCGCGCGACCGCGGAGAAGGCTGCACTGAATCTGGCGCGCGCCGGCGACAAAAAAGGCGCTGTCGGCATCATGCTCGAGGCCTGCAACGCGCTTCCGCACGATCCCGAACTGCTGTATCAGTTTGCGCTGGCGGCGATGGATGCGGGGCTGTTCGCGGATGGGCGCGAGGCGCTGGAGGAATCGCTGCGTCTGCGCGCTGACCAGCCGGATGCGATTTACGCGCTGGCGCGGGCCTATCTGGGGGAAGGGAAGGGGCAGCAGGCCGAAGAGCAACTGCGGCGCTACCTCGCGCTTCGCCCCAGTGACGCCAGCGCGCAATACGGGCTGGGGTACGTGCTGGTCAGCGAGCAGAAGCTGGACCAGGCGCGCGCCGCTTTCGAGCGCTCGCTCGCGCTGCAGCCGGAGCAGACCGAGTCGGTATTCCAACTCGGGCTTATCGACGCGCGGACCGGCAATAACGATGCGGCTCGCGAGCGCTTCGAGAAGGTGCTGGCGCGCGATCCGCATCATGCCGGCGCGCTCACGGAGAAGGCCGTTCTCGCGTTTCGCGAACATCGCTACGACGACTCCGCCGCGCTGCTTCAGACCGCCATCGCCAGCGCGCCAGGATACGAGAAGGCTCACTACTATCTGGCGCTCACGCTGGCCAGGCTCGGGCGCAAACAGGAGTCCGAGCGCGAACTGCAAGTCGCGGCCAGCCTGAAAAAAGGGCCGGCAAAGGAACGCCTGCTCGCACTCCCGCAGTAACTGCTCCGGGCAAACTGCCGCGATCTGCCCCATTCGCGGGGTCTCCGGGTGAGCGAAGATCCGCGCGGGCGGCGATAAGTCTTTTGATTTCGAAGCATCGATCGCGGCGCCCGCGATGCAACGGATTCTTCCGTGGCGAGCATCGCCAACCTGCAGGTCCTGCGTCCTCCGTCGCCGCCTGCCCCGCCTGCTCCCGTAACCGCGGCTGTTCCGAGCCAGCCACCTCCGCCGCCGTCCTCCGGCGCCATACACATCAATCCATGGTTCATCGCCGCGACGGTGATGCTGGCTACTTTTATGGAGGTCCTCGATACCAGCGTCGCCAATGTCGCGCTGCCGCACATCGCCGGCAGCGTGGCAGCGAGCAACGACGAAGCCACCTGGGTGCTGACCGCGTACCTCGTGGCCAACGCGATCGTTTTGCCCATGAGCGGGTGGTTCTCCTCGCTGTTCGGCCGCAAGCGCTTCTACCTGACCTGCGTTTTTCTGTTCACCCTGAGCTCGGCGTTGTGCGGGTTGGCGCCCAGCCTCGGGGCGCTGATTTTCTTCCGCATCCTGCAGGGCCTCGGCGGCGGCGCGCTCCAGCCGATCTCCCAGGCCATCCTGCGCGAGACGTTTCCTCTGAAGAAGCAGGGAATGGCCATGGCGTTCTTCGGCGTCGGCGTCGTTTTTGCGCCGGTGATCGGGCCGACGCTCGGCGGCTGGATCACGGACAACTACACCTGGCGCTGGATCTTCCTCATCAACATTCCCGTCGGCGTGCTTTCTGTCGTGCTTACCATGCTGCTGGTCCACGACCCGCAATACCTCCGCCGCAGGAGTCTGGCGAAAGGCCTGAAGATCGATTACTGGGGCCTGGGACTGCTGGCCACGGGTCTCGGCGCGCTGGAGATCATGCTCGATGAAGGCCAGCGGAAAGACTGGTTCAGCTCGAGCCTGATCGTCTGGTCATGCCTTATCGCCACGGTTGCGCTGGTCGCGGTGGTCTTCTGGGAGCTGAAGCACAAAGACCCGGTTATTGAACTGCACCTGCTCAGGGATCGTAACTTCGCCATTTCTGTGTTCAGCATGTTCGCACTCGGTTTCGTGCTGTATGCCAGCACGATGACTCTGCCGCTGTTCATGCAGGTGCTGCTG
>DASRCB010000315.1:0-73686 GCA_035653295.1 Bryobacteraceae bacterium | reverse complement strand
ATCTGGCGTGTCGATGGGCGAGACCGACGATTATTGCTATAACGTGGTCTCCGACCCGGTGCACATTCACGATCTGCAGGCCACCATCCTGCACTGCCTGGGCGTGGACCACAAGCGGCTCACGTACAAGTTCCAGGGCCGGCACTTCCGCCTGACGGATGTGGCCGGCGAGGTGGTGAACAACCTTCTCGCCTGATCGCTACCGCATTGGCGTCGCGGTGACCTCGAGCTGCATCTGCCGTCTCGAAGACGTGTCGTCGGCGGTGAATACGACGCTGGGTTTGCGAATCGGGACCAACACGTTAGATCGCCACTTGTTCTGGCGCACGACGGGGGCGGCCGTAATGCTGCCGGAGATCGACTCGGGAACGCTGCTGATGTCCGCGCTGACGGACAGAGACAAATCGCTTCCCTGCTCCAGGACGCGGTCGCAGTCGATGTTCACGCCCACATCGGCATACTGAATGCTGCTCGGCGAACTCTGAAATGGCACCTTGCTGCCGGTCTGGATGACGGCCGTGGGCGTCTTTTCGCCGGTGATTACCACCGTGGAGTACTGGCGCGCGTTCAGCACATGCCCGCCTTCCACTTCCCTGACGACGAAATCGAGCTTGTAGAACTTCGCGGGCGCGGCGTCCTGTGCGATGGCGGACACTGCGAGCGTGGCGAACAACAGGGCTTTGATCATTGTTTCTCCTCGGGGTGGTCAATACGCGGCGGGGTTGGGGCCGGCCTCGGGCTAGCCAAAGGCTCGCTGCACAAAGTTCGCGCGATTATCCGGCCAGTTTCCATGTGAATTCGAAGTTAATTGCGGCGCACTCACTACGCAAGACGGCGAAGTTGCGCTGGCGTTCAGATGTTTTTTATATGAAGGGGACTACCGCAGCACGCCGATGCGGTCGAAGGGCCAGTAGACGAACACGGCGCGCCCGTAAATGTCGCGGCGCGGGACCGTACCCCACATGCGGCTGTCGTTGGAGGACTTGCGGTGGTCGCCCAGCACGAAGTATTCGCCGGGTGGTACAGTTTCGGCGGGCATCGACAGATCGTCGCGATAATCCGGCGGCACGTACCACTCGTTCAGGCGCTGGCCATTGACCATGACCGTCCCGCTGTCGATCTCGATGCGATCGCCGGGCATGCCGATGACGCGCTTGATATACGATTTCGTGATGTCGTGCGGAAACCAGAAGACCACCATGTCGCCGCGGTGGATCTCGCCGAAGGGGAAGCGGTAGACGAACTTATTGATGAAGATGCGCTCCTGATCCACCAGCGCGGGCATCATGCTGGTGCCCTCGACCTTCACCGGCTGGTAGAGGAAGAGGATGACCATCATGGCGATGACCACCGACAGAGTCAGGTCGCGCAGCCAGTGCAGCACCGCGCCCGCCGCGATGCGCCGCTTCGCGGGTCTGGGCAGTGCGGTTTCCGGTGTTGCGGCGATCTCCGTTACCGCGGGCTGAATGATCGGTTCTTCCATTGCGAGGGCGGGCCTGCGCAAACGCCGTTACTCATTAAAGCACGCGCCGTTTTGGGCAGGCAAGCGAACCGCCGCGCGGGCAAAGCTCTTGCGTACCAGCCCGCGAGCCGGAGGAGTCCTGGTTCTGTTCTTAAAGACGTACAGGAATGTGCGGCGGTTGCCGCACGGGAGCGGTCAGGCGGCGGTTGTCGCGGCCTTCAGCTGAGTCTCGGCGGCGAACCAGTCTTCTTCGCCGGAACCGGCCGGGCATCCACGGGATTCCCAGAGAGCGTAGGCGAGTTTTGCGATGTCTTCCTGCGAAACGGTTACGTCGACGGGGGCAGTAACGGGAGTTGCTTTCTTATGAAGACGCGGAGCTGTGGGCTTCTTTGCTGCTGCATTAGTGCGCGGGGCATTCACGGAATTCTCATTCTTCTTTGTAGCCAATTCTGAATAACTCCTTCCCGATAATTCTATCAGAATGCAGGAACAAGTTCCATTGAAATGTTCGATACACGCAATAACCGTGCGCCGTCCGACGCTGCCGGCGATGGCGGGGTCAGCTATCCGATGTCGCCTTCCAGACGAATACCGAGTTCGCGCAGCTGCCGAGGCGGAACCGGCGCCGGAGCGTCGCACATCAGATCGGCGCCGCGCGCTGTCTTGGGAAACGCGATCACCTCGCGCAGAGAATTCTCTCCGGCGAGAATCATGACCAGACGATCGAGACCGAGCGCGATACCGCCGTGCGGCGGAGCGCCGTATTGCAGACCCTCCAGCAGGAATCCGAAGCGCCGCTGCGCTTCGTCCTCGCTGAACCCGAGCGCGGCGAACACCTTCGACTGCACGTCGCGGCGATGAATACGAATGGAGCCCGATCCCAGTTCGGTGCCGTTCAGCACCAGGTCGTAGGACTTGGCGCGGCATCGCGCAGGATCGGCGGTGAGCTTCTCCAGATCCTCGTCGTGCACCGACGTGAACGGATGATGGGCGGCAGTCCAGCGGTTCTCTTCCTGATCCCATTCGAACATCGGAAAGTCAACCACCCAGAGAAAGCGGAAATCCGTGGGGTCGAGAAGCTTGTGCCGGTCGTTGTATTTCTGGCCGGCAAACAGCCGCAGCTGTCCGCAGGCCTGCCAGAAGGTGTGCTCCGGGCGATGGCCCTTCGGCTCGCCGCGCCATCCGGCAAGGAGGAGCAGATCGCCGTCGCCCGCCGAGGTCGCCTGCTGCGCGGCGTTGACGATACCGGCATCGAGCTTTTTCAGGTCGTCGTAGACGCGCAGGCCGCGATCCGCGCCGAAGGCCTTCAGCTCGTCGCGCTCCTTACGGCTCAGCGCGCCGGTGTTCGGAATGCGAATGGCCACGGGCGCGAACGGCAGTTCCAGAGAAGCGAAATCGCCCTCGAGCACGTGGAAGGGAGGCAGGCGCAGATCGGGTTTGTCGATGCCGTAAGAGCGCATGGCCTGCTCGTATGTCATGCGCGGAAACGGACCCGTTACCGTGTATCCAGCCACGGCGCAGGCGCGCGTCACCACCGGCTCGATCACATCGAAGATCTGCTCCGGCTGTGGGAACGACATCTCCAGGTCTATCTGCGTGAACTCGGGCTGCCGGTCGGCGCGCAGATCCTCATCGCGGAAACAGCGCACAATCTGGAAATACTTATCAAAGCCGCTGACCATGAGCAGCTGCTTGAACAGCTGTGGAGACTGCGGCAAAGCGTAGAAGCTTCCGCGCTGCACGCGGCTGGGCACCAGATAATCGCGCGCGCCTTCGGGGGTGGAACGGGTCAGGAACGGCGTTTCGATTTCGAGGAACCCGAGCTCGCTGAGCGCCTGGCGCATGGCGATGGTAACGTTGGCGCGCAGGATGATGTTGCGCTGCATGTGCGGCCGGCGCAGGTCGACATAGCGATATTTCAGGCGCACGTCTTCCTTCACGTCGACGTGTTCTTCCATGGGGAAGGGCGGAGTGCGCGATTCGTTCAGGATCCACAGCTTCTCGGCAATCAGTTCCACCTCGCCGGTGGGAATGGCCGGGTTCACGGTGTCGGGGCTGCGCTGCTCGACGAGACCTTCCACGGCGATGACGTACTCGGCGCCCAGCAGCTCGGCCTTCTTCAGCAGCGCGGCATCACGGTCGGCGCGAAACACCACCTGGGTCACGCCCTCGCGATCGCGCAGGTGGATGAAGATGACGCCGCCCAGATCGCGGCGCCGGTGCACCCAGCCCATCAGCACCGCGCGCGTGCCTGCGTTTACAGCGCGCAGCTGGCCGCAATAATGGGTACGGCGAAGATCGCCGAGAAAGTCCAGCTGCGGCGCGTCCATGCCTGTTCCGAAATTCGTGCTCATCCAATCGACCTCACAACGAGTGGGTGGGACAGGCGTCCACGCCTGCGCGGGGCTTCCGCCCCCGCCTCCTCCATTTCACCGACATGCGACCAGGCGGGCGTGGACGCCCGACGCAGGTCTGGAGACCTGCCCCACGCGCTTCTGGTCAGCATGGGGCACGTCCGAACTTCTCCAGCAGCTCGTCGCGGCGAATCACCGTCTGCTGGCCGGTGGCCATTTCCTTCAGCGCGTATTGGCCGGCGGTTATTTCATTGTCGCCGACGATGAGCGCGTATCGCGCGCCGGCCTTGTTCGCCAGCTCGAGCGCGCGCTTCAGTTTTCCCTCGAAGCCCAGCTCCACGGACGCGCCAGCCTGCCGCAGTTCCCGCGCCAGCGCCGCGGAATGCCGCGCCGCCTCAGCGCCCATGGGCGCGACATACACGTCGAGCGCGTGCCCGAACTCGCCCGGACGCTCCTGCTCCAGGCTCATGACCAGCCGATCCTCGCCAATGGAAAACCCGATTCCCGGGGCCGGAACCTTCGACCCGATCGCCTCCGCGAGTCCGTCGTAGCGCCCGCCTCCCAGCACGGAATTCTGCGCCCCCAGGGCGCCGTGCACGATCTCGAAGGTAGTGCGCATGTAATAGTCGAGGCCGCGCACCATACGCGGGCGCACCTCGTATTCGATGCCGCGCTGCGCCAGATCCACGCACAGCGCCTGGAAGTGGTCGCGGCACGGCTCGCAGAGGTGGTCCTGTATGGACGGCAGCGCATCGATGATGGGCTGATCCTCGGGAACCTTGCAGTCGAGCACGCGCAGCGGATTCGTTTCCGATCGGCGCTGGCAGTCGCCGCACAGCGTCGGGGCGACTTCGCGCAGCTTGTCGCGCAGCAGTTCGACATACGCGGGGCGGCAGTTCGCGTCGCCGACGGAGTTGATGTACAGCCTGAAACCGCTCAGCCCGGCGCGGCGCAGTACCTCAATGACCATCTCGATCACTTCCGCGTCCACCGCCGGCGATTCCGACCCGATCGCCTCCGCGCCGATCTGGAAGAACTGCCGGTAGCGGCCCTTTTGCGGGCGCTCGCGCCGGAACATCGGCCCCAGGTAATAAAGCTTCTTCAACCCCGGCTGCTGATCGAGCCGGTGCTCGATGTAGGCGCGCATGACCGAGGCCGTTGCTTCGGGGCGCAACGTCAGCGACGATCCATCGCGGTCGTCAAAAGTGTACATCTCCTTGCCGACGATGTCGGTATCCTCGCCCACGCTGCGCACGAACAGCGCCGTTTCCTCGAGGATCGGCGTGCGGATCTCGCGGTAATTGAACGTGCGGAACACTTCCCGCGCTACATCTTCCACGTGGTTCCAGACCGTGCTGGAAGGGGGAAGAATATCCCGCGTGCCTTTGACTGCCCGAATCATTTTGTTCTTTTCTGTTCTCCAGCCGCTGGCGCTTATGCCGGCTCGTCCCGATAGGCGCGGCAGGCGTCCACGTAATGCTGGCAGTTGAGACGGAAGCGCTCTCGCTCCTCGTCCGTAATCTGGCGGCGAACTTTGGCGGGTACGCCCATCACCATGCTTCCGGCCGGGACCTGCATGCCTTCGGGAACCAGCGCGCCGGCCGCGATCACCGCGCCTTCCCCAATTGTCGCCCCATTCAGCACGATGGCGCCAATCCCCACCAGGACGTCGTCCTCCACCGTGCAGCCGTGCAGCACCACGCGATGTCCCACCGTCACGCGGTTGCCGATGACCAGCGGCCAGTCGGGGGCGTCGGCGTGCAGCACGGAGTTGTCCTGGATGTTCGTCTCCTCGCCGATGCGGATGAAATGCACGTCGCCGCGCGCGCTGACATGCGGCCAGATGCTGGATCGCTCGCCCACGGAGACATCGCCGATCACCACCGCGCTTTCATCGACATAAGCGGACGCGGCAATCCTGGGCAACCGGCCGCGGTAAGCGCGAATCATGCAGGAACGTAATCGTTCATGCTAGCACGCGCGATTTCTGAACTTAACGTTTACGCTACCGGGCTCGCCAGCTGCGCCCGCGCCAGGCGCGCTGCCCCGAAGGCAAACGCCGGAAAGGCAAGGTACGCCACCCCAATCTCCGAGTAGTACCGCGCCGCGCTCATCTTCATCGGCCCGTAGGCAAACATCGGGTAATCGAGAATCAGATTCATGGCCACCCACAGCAGCCCCACGAACAAGGCTTCCCGCACGGACACGGGACGCCCATCGAAATAATGGCTGAGCAGCATTCCGGCGGTGACGACCAGGACCAGCACCATGACCGTGTCAAACAGGGAGGCGCTGACCTGTTTGAGCGGAAAAGTCGCGAATCCCAGGATGAACGGGATGAGCCAGCTGAAGGCCCCGAGGACGAGAGCACGTTTCCAGGCAAACATTGACTGCCTCCAGTGGAAGAATATCGCCGTTCGGGGCGAAACGGGAGGCGGCATACGCTGGTCCATAGATAGGACGGCCAAAGATTACATCCGTGCGAGAACGGTTGTAGAATAGGTAGAACCCGAACGGGTCTGGCTCAGGGCTGTTCGGGGCCGCTCATCTCCATGAAAGACTACCTCGCGCTGACGAAGCCCCGCATCACGTGGTTGATCGTCATGAGTACGGCGATCGGCTACTTCTTCGGCGCGGACAAGAGCTGGAGCCTGCTGACGCTCCTGCACACGCTGCTGGGGACGGCGCTGATCGCCTCCGGAACCGCGGCCCTGAACCAGTGGTACGAGCGCGAAGCGGACGCGCGCATGCGGCGCACGCAGTCGCGCCCGCTGCCGGCAGGGAGGCTGAATCCCCGCAGCGCGCTGCTGTTCGGGATCGCCATATCGCTGGCCGGTTTCCTGGAGATGTGGCTGGGCGCGAACCTGTTGTGCGCGCTGCTGGGCATGTTCACCCTGCTGACCTATCTCTGCGTGTATACGCCGCTCAAACAGCGCTCGCCGCATTCCACCACCGTCGGCGCGATTCCCGGAGCGATGCCGCCCCTGATCGGGTACGCGGGCGCCGCCGGCCACCTCACGGTCGAAGCCTGGATCCTGTTCGGGATCCTGTTCCTGTGGCAGTTCCCGCATTTCTACTCCATCGCCTGGATGTATCGCGAAGATTATGAGCGCGCCGGCATTCGCATGCTGCCCGTAGTTGAACCCGACGGCCTTTCCACCGCCCGCCAGATGGTTCTCTACTCGCTGCTGCTGATTCCGATCAGCCTGATCCCGCGGTGGATGGGAGCCGAAGGAAACGTGTACCTGATCGGAGCGACGGCGCTCGGGCTGTTCTTTCTCTATTCGGCAATTCGGGTTTCGCTCGATCGCACCCGCCAGCGCGCGCGCCGGGTGCTGCTGGCCTCGGTCCTCTATCTGCCCCTGCTGTACGGCCTGATGCTCCTCGACCACCTTGCATGAAGTGGGTTGTCGCCGCGCTGCTGGCCGTGCTCGCCGGCTGCCACACCGGGCCGCCCCCGCTGGACGACTACGGCATCGTGCCCGAATTCCAGCTCACTGACCAGCACTCGAATCCGTTCGACAGCCGGTCGCTGGATGGGCGGGTGTGGGTGGCCGACTTCATTTACACGACCTGCGGCAGCATCTGCCCGCGCATGACCTCGCAGATGCACCAGATCCAGTCCGCTCTCCAGAGGACCCCGCACGTGCGCCTCATTTCCTTCACTGTCGATCCGAAGCGCGATACCCCGGCGGTGCTGGCCGAATACGCGAAGGTCCATCACGCCTCCGACATTTGGTATTTCCTGACCGGTCCGCAGCCGGTACTTCAGCACCTCGACCGCGACGTTTTCAAACTTGGGAATGTGGACGGCTCGCTGATGCACAGCAATCGTTTCGTGCTGGTGGATTCGAAGGCGCACATCCGCGGCTATTACGACACGAGTGAGGAGAGCAGCATTCCGCAGCTGGTGAGAGACGTCCACGTGCTGCTGCGCGAAAGGGCGGGATGACCGCCCGCGATCTGCCGGCGATCGATGCCGCCCTGAACGGCATCTGCGCCGCTCTGCTGGTCTGGGCATACACGCTCATTCGCCGCAAACGTGTCGAGGCGCATCGCCGGGTGATGATCACCGCGTTCTGCGTCTCGGTGGCGTTCCTGATTTGCTACCTGCTGAATCACGCGCTGTCGGGTGTCGTCTATTACCCAGGGAAAGGCGGCATGCGCGCGTTGTATCTCAGCATTCTGGCGACGCACACGGTGCTGGCCGCGGTGGTCCCGGTGCTGGCGATCCTGACCCTCCGCCGCGGGCTCATTCGCGATTACGTGCGGCATCGCGCCATTGCCCGCTGGACACTCCCGATCTGGCTATACGTCAGCGTCACCGGCGTCGTCGTATACGTGATGCTTTACCATGCCTGACCGAAAGCCAGCCTGGGACGCCGGCCAGTACGAGGCCGGATTTCAGTTCGTGTGGGAGTACGGCGCCGGACTGCTCGACATACTGAACCCACAGTTTGGGGAGCGCGTCCTCGACGTCGGCTGCGGCACGGGGCAGTTGACCAGCGAGATCGCCGGCCGGGGCGCGTCGGTGGTGGGCATCGATTCGTCGCCGGACATGATCGCTCAGGCGCGGATCAATTATCCCAGGCTGGATTTCCGGCTGGTGGATGCCGCGGCGTTCCGCGCCGATGAGCCGTTCGACGCCGTGTTCTCGAACGCGGCGCTGCACTGGATGAAGCCGCCCGAGCCGGTGGTGGAGGCCATGAGCGCCGCCCTGAAGGTCGGCGGCCGGTTTGTAGCCGAGATGGGCGGCAAAGGCAACATCGCGGCAGTGATGGACGCGCTGGAGCGGGTGCTCGGCCGCGAGCGGGTCGCGGAACTCAGCCCCTGGTATTACCCGTCGATCGGCGAATATGCGTCGCTGCTGGAAGCTCATGGGCTAGGTGTCACCAGCGCTGCCCTGTTCCCGCGTCCGACGCGCATGGACGGTGAGCGCGGGCTGCGCGAATGGATGGACATGTTCTGCGGCCGGTTCGCGGTGGACGAGTCCGGTCTGGCGCGCATGGAAGAATGGCTCCGCCCGCAGCTTTTTCGGCAGGGCGCATGGTGGATTGATTATGTGAGGCTTCGGGTTATCGCCGAAAAGCGCTGACGCAGGCGCGAAGGCAAGCCTTCGGGTTAATTCATCGTGCAAGCCAAAGGCTCGCACCACAAGGGAACCGTCCATTGGCGAATACGGAAGGGCATGGACTCGCTGTCACCAGCGCCGCCTTGTTCCCAGTGCGACGGCAGGGAAGAACATCTCCGCCCACCGGGCGCACCAAAGGTTTGCTCCACAATACAGACAGTAATCAGTCCGGAAAAGGGCGTTCGCCGACGAACGCGCTCGACCAGGGCCACGTCTCGATCGAAGAGGCCAGCCCGGCGCGGACGGGATTCCGCTCGACGTATTTGATAATCCGGTTTAGTTCATCACTATTCCGCACGCAGTGATCGTAGGACTCATGCTGCCAGAACGGAATGCCCGTCCGCCCAAGCACTTCGTTGGCATCATGAGCGGTCGAACCTTTCAGCCATCGCGTGACCTTTGGCAACTCGACCTTCGGCCGAATCACGATGTGTACGTGGTTGGGCATGATTGCCCATGCGATCAGCTCGTAGAGCCCCTAATCGCGGTCACCCCGCTCAAGCGCCCTGGCGACAACTGCCGAGATCCTCGCATCGCGAAGCCAGGCGGGCCCGGACGTCGCGTCATCCAGGAGGCGATCTTGTTCGGCAAATCTGATGCCATCATCTTGAAAACCAGTGGCAACCCCGAGCGGCAGCGTGCCGAACAAGCGCCAGGTGATGAAGAGGATGGCTGCTGGCGGGTAGTAGTGCGGGAGTGTTCTGCGGTGGTATGTCCGGCTTATGTTCTGCACAAACGATAGTGCAGCAGGATTCCCGATATTCGCGTTGTAGTGCAAGCCTTCGGCTTTGCAGCGTGCAAGCCAAAGGCTTGCACCACAAGGGAACCGTCGATCGGCGAATACGAGTCGCTGCTGGAAGCTCATGGACTGGCTGTCACCAGCGCCGCCCTGTCCCCGCGTCTGGCGCGCATGGAAGAACATCTCCGCCCGCGGCTTTTTCGCGACGGCGCGCTTGGTGGATTGATTACGTTATCGTCGAAAAGCGCTGACCAGGCGAGACAAGGCCCAGCGGGCGTGCTCGGCTACGACTGGATCGACGGAGTCCGCCAGGCGCTCCAGAGGGGCGGCAAACCTCGGCTCGCCGGCGTTTCCCATCGCGACGGCAACGTTTCTCAGAAAGCCGCTGTACTTGGCTCTCAGCACCGGCGTGCCGCGAAACATGGCGCGAAAGTCCGACTCGCTCAGCGCCGCCAGCCGCTCCAGCGGCGGGGCGAAGTTCCGCGCTCCAAACCGCTGGTCCGCGGTTACTTCGGCCTGGCGATTCCACGGACACACGTCCTGGCAGATGTCGCACCCGAATACATGGCGCCCGATGCCGGCGCGATAGCGCTCCTCAATGGCTCCGCGCAGCTCAATCGTGAAATAGGAAATACACCGCGTCGCGTCCAGCTCCCAGGAGTCGCCCGCCGGGCGGAGCGCCTCGGTCGGACACGCATCAATGCAGCGCGTACAACTGCCGCACCGGTCGGGCGCGGGCTCATTCTCGCCCTCGATGTCGACGGATGTCAGCAGCTCACCCAGAAAGAACCACGACCCGACCTGCTGATTGATCAGACAGGTATTCCTGCCGATCCAGCCCAGCCCCGCCGCGCGCGCCAGCGAGCGCTCCAGCACCGGCGCGGTATCCACGCAAACCCGCCATTCGTGGTCCGGCCCCAGACGCGCGGCCAGCTGTTCCAGCCCGCGCCTCAGAATGGGATGATAATCGTCGCCCCACGCGTAGCGCGAAATCCACGCCAACTCGTCATCGTTGAACTCGGTCGAGTACGGCCGCGGCGAGTTATAAACCTTGCCGACGCAGATCACGGATTTTGCGGAGGGGAGCAGCGACCGCACATCGGCCCGCAGCCCGGCGCGATGGTCCGTCAGCCAGCCCATCGCGCCGGCCAGTCCGCGATCAACCCAGTGCTGGAATCGAGTGTGATCGGTGACGAGGCCCGCCGGCGTCACGCCGCAAAGCTCGAACCCGCACTCGGCCGCCAGCTGTCGCGTTTGAGCCGCGGTCATGCATGCCGCGCCGCGACATCGCGCGGCGCCGCCGTCCGGTTCAGCAGGAACCAGACACCGAGCAGGAACGTGGCGATCGCGATCCACTGGGTCAGCGACAGGCCGAGCTGGGTGGGCTGCTCATGCTCACGCACGAACTCAATGAAGAATCGCGCTATGGAGTAGAGCACCAGATACAGCCCCATAACCTCTCCCGCCCGATGCGGCCTGCGAATGCGCCAGATCAGGAACCCGAATATCGCGGCTTCCACCAGGGCCTCGTAGATCTGCGTAGGCTGCAGCCGCACGCCCAGGGGCACGCCGGTCAATCGGCCGGCCTCGGGATTGGTAAACGTGATGCCCCACGGCAGCCTGGTCGGCAGGCCCCAGCAGCAGCCCGCGGCGAGACATCCCAGCCGCCCGATGCCGTGTCCGATCGCTACTCCCGGGGCGAAGACATCGAGCGTGGACAGCCACGGCAGCTTGTTGTGGTGGATGTACCACGCCGCGACCAGCAGCGCCAGCACCAGGCCGCCCTGATAAACGCCGGCCGCCTGCAAGGTCTCCCGCGAGAATATTTCGCCGGGGTTATTCCAATAAACCCGCCAGTCGAACAAAAACATCGCGATCTTGCCGCCGGCCAGCCCGGCAATTCCGCAATAGATTCCCAGATTCGCGATCTGGTCCGGGGGCAGGCCCTTCTCTTTGGCCAGCTTCACGGTGATGTACAGGCCCACCAGGAAGCCAATGGCGACCAGCACGCCATAAGTCGGGATCCAGAAGTTACCGATTGAGATGAGCCTGGGAAACATCGTCCGCTTCCAATCCGTGCTTCGGCCCGCGCGAGCGCAGCATATCCAGCACCAGCAGCGCCCCGCCGATGGAGATGGCGCTGTCGGCTACGTTGAAGGCCGGGAAGTAGTGGTCCCCGGCATAGACCTCGATGAAGTCGGTGACCGTTCCGCGAGCCAGGCGATCGTAGAGGTTCCCCATGGCGCCGCCCAGGACCAGCGCCAGCGCCATGGTCAGCAGCGTATTCTCCCGGGTGCGGCCGGTCCACAGCAGCACGGTCACATACACCAGCACCGCCGCCGCCACGCCCACCAGCACGATGCCGCGCACGGCTCCGCTCGACGCGGCGAGGAAACCAAAGGCGACGCCCCGGTTTTCGGCATGGACGATATTGAAGAACCCCGGAATGACGTGAACCGTGTCCCAGGTGGAAAGCCGGGTCTTAATCACCCATTTGCTGATTTGATCCAGCGCAAAAACAACGAAGGCGACAGCAAACGGAAGCCATGTGGGGCAGGATGCCAGGGCGCCGCGGGCTCTGAGCCGGCCTGGTGCAGCCTCCCCCATCACTTCAGGGTCACCCCAATCGCCTCTCGGCAGGAGCGGCAGAGCCCCGGCCAGGCAGGATCCTCACCAACTTCACTCGTATATTTCCAGCACCGCTCGCACTTATCGCCCTCGGCGCGCTCCACCTCGACAGTGATCTCCGGCGCGGGATTGCCAAGCTCGACCTGAGACACGATGAACAGCGCCGGCAGTTCCGCGGCGTACTGCTCCAGCAGCGGCCGTACATCGCCATCGGCCGAGATCCGCACCCGCGCCTCCAGCGAGGCGCCGATCAGCTTCTTCTCACGCGCTTTTTCGAGGCTCTTCTGCACGTCGCCGCGGACGGCCATCAGCCGATCCCAGTTCGCCAGCCGTGCCCGCTGCTCCGGCGCCAGCCCTTCGGTGACTTCCTCCGGCGCGGGCAGCTCGGCCAGGTGCACGCTCTCCGGCGCGCCCGCAGGCTTGCCGAAATAACCCCAGACCTCTTCCATGGTGAACGGCAGCAGCGGCGCAATCAGCCGGACCAGCGCCCAGGTCAGGCGCCAGACGGCGGTCTGCCCGCTGCGCCGCGCCTGCGATTCCGCCGCGCGCGTGTACAGCCGGTCCTTGAGCACATCGAAGTACACCGCGCTCAGGTCCGTGGTGGTGAAATCGTAAATCGCGCGATAGACCTTGTGGAACGCGAACTCGTCGTACCACGCCCGGCACCGCCGGATCAGGTCCTCGGCACGCAGCAGAATCCACTGGTCGATCTCCGGCAGCTCGCTGAACGGCACGGCATCGCGCGCCGCGTCGAAATCGTACAAATTTCCCAGAGCGTATTTGAAGGTGTTGCGGATTTTTCGATACGCTTCCGATAACCGCTCCAGAATGGTGTCGGAAATCCGGACGTCTTCCGAAAAGTCCACCGAGGCCGCCCACAGCCGCAACACGTCCGCGCCGAATTTTTTGATCACCGCCTCGGGCTCAATGGCGTTGCCCTTCGACTTGGACATGATGTCGCCCTGCTGATTCAGGGCCCATCCATTGGTCGCGCACTGCCGGTAGGGCGCCTCGCCGCGCAGCCCCACGCCTACCAGCAGCGAGCTGTGGAACCACCCGCGATACTGATCTCCGCCTTCCAGATAAAGATCCGACGGCCAGCGCAGGCCGTTTTCCGGCGTCAGCACCGCCAGGTGGCTCGACCCGGAATCGAACCACACGTCCAGAATGTCGTTCTCTTTGCGCAGGCTCGAACCGCCGCATTTCGGGCACTTTGCATCGGGCCCGGCAAGCTCTTCGGCCGATTTCTGCCACCACACGTCCGCGGTCGATTCGGCGAACTGCGCCACCACCCGATCCAGCACGCGCCGGTCGGTCACGGTTTCGTTGCAGGCGTCGCAGTAAAACACGATAATCGGCACGCCCCACACGCGCTGCCGCGAGATGCACCAGTCGGGCCGCATGGCGATCATGTTGCCCATGCGCTCTTCGCCCCACTCGGGCATCCACTTGACGCGCTTCACGGAATCGAGCGCCCGCTGACGCAGGCCGTTGCGCTCCATACCGATGAACCATTGCTCGGTGGCGCGGAAAATGGTCGGCCGATGACAACGCCAGCAGTGCGGATAGCTGTGCTCCAGGTCCTCGGTGTGCAGCAGCGCGCCGTGGCGCTTCAGAATGTCGATGACCACCGGGTTCGCTTCCCACACCGTGAGCCCGATCAACTCATCGGGCAGCACCCCGGGCGCGCCCTCCGCGCGGAAAAATCGCCCCGAGCCATCGACGGGGCAGTAAGTCGCAATCCCGTACTTCTGCCCAATGACATAGTCTTCCTGCCCGTGCCCCGGCGCGGTATGCACAGCCCCGGTTCCCTGCTCGAGCGTGACATGATCCGCAAGAATGCCAATCGAATCCCGCTCGAGGAACGGATGCCGGAAAATGGCCCCTTCGATCCGCGAGCCGGGAAATGCGGCGATGACCTTCGGCTGCCCCCAGCCGCACTTCTCCGCCGTAACGTTCAGCAACTCGAGCGCGACGATGTAGACCTCTGTCCCAACCTCAACCGCGACATACTCGAACCGCGGGTGGAATGCGATGGCCATATTGGCGGGAATGGTCCACGGGGTAGTGGTCCAGATCAGCCCATAAACATCCCGCCCCGCCAGCGCCGGATCGATCAGCGCCGGATCGGACTGGAGCCGGAACCTTACCCAGATCGACGGACTGGTGTGGTTCTCGTAGTCGACCTCCGCCTCGGCCAGCGCCGTACGATCCCGTATGCACCAGTTCACCGGCTTCAGTCCCTTGTAGACGTAGCCCTTGTCCAGGAACTCCACGAACGCGCCCGCGATGACGGCTTCGTAATGCGCCGACATGGTGAGATACGGATCTTCCCAGCGGCCCAGAACACCGAGGCGCTTGAAATCCCGGGTCATGATGCCGATGAACTTCTCCGCGTAGCTGCGGCACTCGGCACGAATCTGCGCCGCGGTCATCTGCGCCTTCTTCGCCCCCAGTTCGCTGTCCACTTTGAGTTCGATGGGCAACCCGTGGCAGTCCCAGCCGGGGATGTAGGGCGAGTCGTAGCCCTCCATCGTTTTCAGCTTGACGATGAAGTCCTTCAGGATTTTGTTGAACGCGGTGCCGAGGTGGATGCGCCCGTTGGCGTATGGCGGGCCGTCGTGCAGGATCCATTGCGGCCGGCCCGCGCGCGCGGCGCGAATCTTCTCATAGAGCCCGTCGGCCGTCCAGCGCGCCAGCAACTCCGGCTCCCGCTGGGCCAGATTGGCTTTCATGGGGAAGGCGGTCTTCGGCAGGTTGACGGTCTTCCGCGGATCGAAGGTGGATCGGTCGGCCGTTGTAACCGGCCCGGATTTCGGAGAATCCATTACTATATAACTATGGTACAGGATTGTCTTCGGAAGGCCGTTTTTGCGGCGCTTTCGATGCTCTTCTGCGCCATCGGCGGTGCGCAGGTCAGCTGGGAGCAGCCCTTCTCGGCCGGGCTCGTTTTCCTCGCCCACGACGACTACGAATCCGCCCTGCGCTACTTCCAACGCGCGGTCGAACTCAACCCCCGCGACCCGCGCGCCTGGTTCCAGGCCGGCTTCTGCCGCGGCAAGCTCGGCGATAACGAGGGCAAGATCCGCGACTACAAGCACGCCATCCGGCTGAACCCCCGCTACGCCGACCCGCACTATAGCCTGGGCATCAGCTATCTGCTGATCGGCCAGCACTGCGACGCCATCAGGGAATACATCGCGTTGAGACCCCTGGACAAGGACATGGCAGAGAAGCTGGGGCAGTTGCTGGAGTTGATGAGCGATGATCCGCAGGGGGAGACGTGCGAGCCGAAACCGACGGGGCTGGCAGCGGGACAAACCAGCAACACCGGAGCTGACGCCGGCGTGCGCGCGGGTTAAGCGCCGTTCCAGACACGGTGAGCCGTGAGGAGCCGAACGGCCCCACACATATAATCGGACTGGATGAAAGCGCATGAGATGTCGTTCCGCGTGCGTTACGCGGAGACGGACCAGATGGGTGTCGTCTATCACGCGAATTATCTCGTCTGGATGGAGATGGGGCGTGTGGAGTATTGCCGCGCGCAGGGCGTGCGCTATCGCGACGTGGAAGAGTGCGAGGGGCTGGCGCTGGCCGTCGCCCAGGTCGAGTGCCGCTATCGCGCACCGGCGCGGTATGACGACGAGGTCACGGTGAAGACGTGGATCGAAACGGCGAATCGAAAGGTCGTGACCTTCTGCTACGAACTGCACGAGGGAGAGCGCCTGCTGGCCACGGGCATGACGCGGCACGTGTGGGTGGGCCGCGATTTCCGGCCGGCTTCCCTGCCCGCGAAGTATTACGACGCGTTTGGAATTACTGGCCGAATGTGACGTCGCTCTCGCTTCCGAACTTGTGGTAGTTACGGAAATCGATGGCGTTCTTGTCGCACTGCGGCGTGCCGCGATGGCATGCGAGCACTTCGGCATGCACCGGCACGAGGAACTTTTTCGCGCCCAGGGAGACGTATTGGTAGTCGAGCGCCATCTCCGAAGTGTCCAGCGGGAACTCTTTGGGAATATCGACGGCCTGCATCTCCAGGCGAATCACGCGATGGCTCGCTTTGTCGATCCACACCGAGCCCTTGTAGGCTGGCCGGATCTGCTGGCCGCCCTCGTGGATGGTCCAGTTGGACCGGGGCCGCTCCACTTCGAGATCGAACATTTTCGCGCTGAAACCGTTGATCTGGCTGTCGTGCGCGAAGGTGAAGCGCGCCGCTGTCCCGGGATGAAACAGCCCCACGAGCACGGTGCCGAACTCGCCGTAGGACCATGAGCCGCTCTTCTCCGGGTCGGCCTTTTTGCCGTTGACGGTGGTGTCCTTGTAACTCTCTTTTCCGCCCTCGTACACAACTTTCGTCGTAACCACGTCGATCGGCTTCCAATCCACGCCATGAAATGCCTCGCTGTAATAGCGCGTGACCATTTCCGTGCAGACGAAGTTGGGCAATCCTTCAGTGAACTCCTCGGCCGTATCGCGAGCCTTCTCCAGAAACGCATCCTCGCTATTCTCGACAGAGCCGGGCTGTTGGACGGGCTCCCGAGGCGATTCGGCTTCCGGCTGCGCAACGGGTGTCGTTTTGGCTGACGCGACCTCGACCGGAGCGGCTTTCGGCGCTGTGGCCGTTTCGCGCGGCTTACCTCGGCGCAGCACCGGGCGCTCGCCATCGTCGGCCTCGGCCGCGACGTTCGAGGGCGCGTTTTCTACCACAGTGGAAGGAGGCTCCGGAGCCGTATCGTCAGCGGCGGCAGCGGGCGCTGCGCCGGCCGATTGCTCCGCACCGCCACGATGAAGCTTCGGCGGACCATTGTCGTCGGCGGCGCGCGCGGGGTCTTTGGGCGCCTGCGATACGACGGTCGACGGCGGCTTGGCGGTGATCTGTACATTCACGGCGGTGAAGTTGCCGCGGTCGTCTTCGCGCAACTCCAGCATGACCGTCTGGCCCACTGCGAGCGCATCGAGCTTCACCTGCTCGAGACCGTCGAGCACCTTCGTCGTCTTCATCAGCGCGCTCGTGATCTCGCGGTGATCCGTGGACTCGACCGTGAGCTGATCGGCGTTGATCTCGATGATCCTGCCGGTGACCTGTTTCAGGTCCTCATTATTCTTTTCCTTCTTGTGCCGGCCGGGCAGGGGAATGCCCCCCGTGGGGCCCTGGGTGCATGCTCCCGGCGGGCAGTAGGGCGGACCGGACTGGCCAGGGATACCGATCTGCGCGAGGGCGAGGCCGGCGGAGAACAGGGCTGCCAGCAACGGACGGGTCATCGCAGCTACAGACGGCATCGACTACTGCTTCGGTTTCGATTTGTCTTCGGTCTTGTCGGGCAGCGGCGGCGGGGGCTCATCACCGAAGGTGACGGTGGCCTCAGCGCCGTACCGATGATACAGGCGGAACTCGGTTTCGTTGCGCGACATATAGCGGTCCAGGTCGCTGGTCAGTACGGCTTTCTGGGGCAGAAGGTACTCGTTGTCGCCGATCTTCTGGTAATCGTAATCCATCACCGTGTGCGCCGACTTCACCGGGAAGCCCGGCGGCAGCTGGGGATCGAGCGTCAGGCGGACTACCATTCCCGTCGCCTTATCCACATAGATCAGGCCTTTATAGGCCGGCAGGATCGGCTCCATGTGCTCGAACTGCACGCTGTATTTCGAGTGCTCCTGATCGATGGCGTAGGAGAAGACGTAAACGAGCCGGCCGTTCAGACGGCCCCAATGGTCCCATTCGAAATGGGCCTGCGAGGAGGGAGCAAAGATCTCGCGCAGGTCGGTGCCGAATTCACCGGCAGACATCGTTCCGCCGAGGCTGAACAGCGGGACGCTGGTTGCATCGGGGCGGTCGCTCACGCCGATAACCTGGTAATCCTCTTTCTGATCGAAGTAGGTGAGCTTCGCGGTAATCGTGTCCAGGTGGCGCCAGTCCTTCGAACTGGTCGGATCGTAGTAGCGGCGGATGACTCGCAGGCAGATAAAATTCGGCAGCTGCTTCGTGTAATTGAGGGCGTAGTCGCGAACGGCATCGATGAGGCGGGCCTGTTCCATCGAATCCGGCGGCGGACGCGGCGGCAACTGCTGGGCGGGAGTCGCTTCCGTCGGAGGAGGCGGGGGGGCCAGCCGGGCCGATGGCGTAATCAGCGTGCGCAACGCCTCCACCGTCTTCGGACCGGCGCCGAGCGACTGCAGATTCTCGATGGTTTCCGAGTCAAGCCGATCGGTCAGCGTGATAGTGCGCACATACTGCGCGACTTCCTTGTCGGGGATCTTCTGCTCAACCGAGGACTTGATGAAATCGGAGAGCTGAGCCACGGAAATCCGCATACCGGCCGCGAGCGCGACGGCGCAGAGTACAAGCCCGCTCAGGGCCGGAAAGAAACGACGCATTCCTTAATTCTCAGTTTAATGGACGTCCCGAACCTCGGCGACGGCGTTTTCCCCGTGTTGTTCCTTGTCCAGGGAAAGAGTGATGGTGCCGATCACCAGCTGCATGCGGATGCGAATCTGCACCGGCAAATGGCGGGCATCATCGGTAAGCCAGATCAACATGCGCGCGTTCTTCGAGTACAGAACGCCGTTGAAGATGTTGGCCTCGCAGCGGATGGTGTTGAACCTGCCGAGTTTGGTGACAATCGGCTCACGCTGCTGCGCGTCGACTTTGATATTGACGAACTTCTTGCCGTCGCTCACCGGGATCTGCACCGACTGACCAGGCTCGAGGCGCAGCGTGCGCAGGCGGATGAGAGCGCCGATGATGTCGCTGGCGCAGTTCGGTATGTCCGTCTCGGCCGTCTTTATGGTGGCGTTCTTCAACAGATCGCGCTCGTTGTACCGCGCTTTATCGCGCCGGTAATCGTATTGGACCGTGGTGAGCTTGTGGCGCTTTCCTTCGATCGCGTCCAGGCGCGTGTCGTCGGCGCAGAAACGGGGCCCGTTGAGGTTGGCGGTGTAATTGTCGTCTACGGTAAAGAGCTTGGAAACGAGACCCGCCGACTGCACATGTACGGCCGTTTTCCACTGCTGGTTCGCCTCGGGGCGGAGCGTGACGCGCGCCGCGCCCGCGTACCACATGCGCCACTCCACGCTGTAATCGAGCGTCTCTGCGACAGGAAACTGGGGCAGCGAGGCCGCGGCGACGGTATTTGCGGTCAGGCGCTGGGCGCCGCCTGGCGGGGCGAGAAAAAGGCCAAGGAACGCTAAGGCGCCCGCGAGCCTGGCAAAACTCATGAACTTCGAGTGTCGCAAATGTCGCAGCGGAATCGCAATGTTAAAGAGACGGCGCGCAGGTTCCCGACGTTGCCTTGTTATGTTCAGCCGCCTTTCAGTCGCGGGCCTCTGATCTCGTTACTCTGTATAGCGATTGCCGACTACGGCTTCGCCCGTTGCCACATCCAGCATCCATGGCGCCGGCGCCGGAACCCACAGCCGTCCGTTCCCGATCTCGACCGGCATCCACAGATAGCGGGAATCCCACTGCGATTGCGGCTTCCAGATATCGGCCATGAAGATGACCGTGGTTGTCCTGGAGCCGGCCACCTTCAACAGCATGGTGGATTGCGAGCCGTAGGTGTTCGAGCGCGGTGGCGCGATGTCGCGGAACGCGGACCACGGGCCGGCAAGGCTGGCCGCTGTGGCGTATTTGTTTGGATTGGGTTTCCAGCCGGTGAGCGCCGACCCGACCACGTAATAGAGCCCGCCGTAGTGCACCAGCGCGCCGCCTTCCAGCGGCGCGGCGATCAGCGCGACATCCTTTTCAACACTGAGGTAGTCATCGGAGAGTTTCGCGATGTGGAATCCGTGGGCGGGCCGGTCCTCGAAAATGAGATACGCGGCCCCGTCGTCATCGGTGAACTGACCGATGTCGCGGCTCTCGCGCCCCAGCGGGCGGAAGCTGCGCTGGTATACATAATCGCCGTCGACGGTATCGGAAACCGCGATGCCGACGCGCGCCACCCTGTATTGCGCGTCGTCGATATGCATGTACATCACGTACTTGTTCGTCCGCGCGTTGTAGAAGACCTTCGGCCGCTCGAGGACAAATCCGGGGCCGAGATTCTCGGGATCAGCCTGGCGCAGCACCTGATTGCGGAAGGTCCAGTGCGCCAGGTCTGTCGAGGAGTAGCAGCTCACGTACCGCTTGCCGGGGTCCAGCTCCTGGCCGCGGTCCTCGCCAAACCAGTACCACGTATCTCCGAGCCGGATGATTCCACCGCCATGCGCCTGGATATGCCGGCCCCGATCATCGGGCCAGACATCGCCTGGTTTTATGGTCTGCGGCGTGGACGCTGCAAAAACCGCTGCGATAAGGACAGCGCCGGTCAGAACTGGGCGGTTCATTCGGTGACGACTAACTCCGTGTGAAGGGCGGCGGTGGAGTCCTCGCCGGCCCAGATGTCGAACTTCGCAGGCTCGACGGCCCACACTTTGGTCTGTGGACTCCAGAAGCTCAGCTCTTCCCTGCCCAGCGGGAATCGCAGCGTTTGCGTTTCGCCCGGCTTCAAAGTGACGCGCCGGAAACCTTCCAGCTGGCGCACCGGGCGCGATGCGGAACCGGACTGCTGGTGAATGTAGATCTGGGCCACGGCATCGCCGGCGACCTTGCCCGTGTTGCTTACATCGACCGACACTTCCGTGCTTTCGCCCGCTTTCATCGTGTCGCGGCTCAGATGCAGATTGTCGAAACGGAAGGTGGTGTAGCTCAGGCCGTAGCCGAACGGGTACAACGGCTTGCTGGACAGGTCCCAGTAGCGCGAAGTGAAGCGAGGGCTGCTTTCCGGATCGTGCGTCAGGTTGTGGTTGTAATAGAGCGGTTCCTGGCCGGCGGCGCGGGGCCAGCTGACCGGCAGCTTGCCTCCGGGATTCACGTCTCCGAAGAGCACGTCGGCGACGGCGTTACCGCCCTCCGTTCCGGGATACCAGCTCTCGAGAATCGCGGGAACGTGCGCAGCCGCCCAACGGATGTCCAGCGGGCGGCCATTCTCGAGCACCAGCACGACGGGCTTGCCGGCGGACACAGCCGCTTCGAGCATCTGCTCCTGAATGCCGGGCAGATCGAGCGACGCGCGGGAAGCGCCTTCACTGCTCATGCTGGCCAGTTCGCCCACCACTGTGATGACGACGTCCGCATTCGCGGCCGCGGCTTTGGTCTTTGCCAGCCAATCGGCAGTCTGGTCCGCCGTCGGCGGAGGCTCAGGCGTGGCGCCGGTCAGTGCGTCGAACATGGAGGGGAACTCGCGCGCCGGCGCCGGACCCGCGACGTATGTAATCTGTGCATTCGGGCCGAGCCTGGCTTTGATGCCCGCCAGCACGGTGACGGGATGGCTCTTGCCGCCTCCTCCGAAAAGGCCTTCGACGGTCCAGCCGCCCTCGATATCTCTTGTCGAATCGGCGAGCGGGCCGATGACGGCGACCTTCTTCAGATCGTTCCGCAGCGGCAGGGTCTGGTGCTCGTTCCGTAGCAGCACCATGGACTGAGCCGCGATGGCGCGCTCGAGCGTGAGCGCTTCAGGACGGTTGAGCACGCCTTCGACCTTCGACTCGTCAACATAAGGGCGTTCGAAGAGGCCGAGCCGATATTTCATCTCGAGAATCGGAAGAACCGCCGCGTCGATCTGCGCTGCGCTCACCTTACCCGCCGAGACCACCTTCGGAAGCCAGCGCGGGTAGGTGCGGCTGGCCATATCCATATTGAGGCCGGCCACGATTGCCTTGTAAGCCGCGTCTTCGGGATCGCGTGCGTAACCATGCGTCTCGAGGTTGCCCACGGCGAGGGCGTCGGAAACAACGAAGCCCCGGAATCCCCATTCGCGCCGCAGGACGTCGGTGAGCAGCCAGCGATTACCGCTGGCGGGGACATCGTTGAGATCCATATACGCGCTCATGAAACTGCCGGCGCCCGCGTCAGCCGCGGCATGGAACGGGACGAGGTAAACGTTGCGCAGGAGCTCTTCGGGTATATAGGAGGAATCGTAGTCGCGGCCGCCCTCGGCGGCGCCGTATCCGGCGAAATGCTTCACGCAGGCGAGCACGCTGTCAGGACCGATGCCGTCGCCCTGAAAGCCTCGAACCTGCGCGCGCGCCATGGCGGCGCCAAGATATGGATCCTCGCCCGCGCCTTCGACGATACGGCCCCAGCGCGCATCGCGAGCGATGTCGACCATGGGCGTGAAGGTCCACTGGATTCCGGCCGCGCGCGCGTCCTGCGCGGCCATCCGCTGAGCTTGTTCTTCGAGGGTAGGATTCCAGGATGAGGCCATGGCGAGCGGCACGGGGAACACAGTGCGATAGCCGTGGATCACATCGAAGCCGAACAGGATGGGAATGTGCAGGCGCGATTTCTCGACGGCGAGGTGCTGGAGGCGATTGATCTCCTGCACGTTGGTGAGCCACAGCACCGACCCGGCGTGGCCGCCGACAATCGCATCATCCGGCTTCTCGTTCACGAGGCCGGGCATCAGGATGCCGGAGATCTGGGTTAGCTGGCCGATCTTCTCTTCGAGGGTCATCTGTTTTAACAGAGCCTCGGCCTGACTGCGGGCCTGGGAATCGGTGAGATGCGCCGCGTGCAACGCAATGGCCCCGGAAAACAGCAGGAGAATGACTGCCTGCGGGACGGCTCTGCGGGAGAACATGGGGAATGCCTCCAACCGAATTTGCCCGCATCATATCACCGGCCGATGCAACGAACACGGCTTCAGCCGCTTGAGGAGCAACGAAGTCGTGATGCTTATCCGCCGCCAGGGTTATTCGTACCGCAACGCGACCGCGGGCCGAATCCGCAATGCCCGGATTGACGGAATGAGGGAAGCGAACACCGCAACCGCGCCGAGCAGGGCGGCCACGCCGAGAAAGACGCCCGGATCGGCGGGCCTGACATCGTAAAGCATGGCGGTCATCAGGCGCGTCAGCGCGAATGCCGCCGCGGCGCCGATCAGCAGGCCGATGCCCGCCAGCCGGAGCCCGTTGCCCACAACCATGCCCACGATATCGCGCTGCCCGGCGCCGAGCGCGGTGCGGATGCCGAATTCCCGCGTGCGCTGCGTGACCGTATAGGCCAGAACGCCGTAAATTCCCACCGCGGACAGCAGCAGCGCCAGCGCGCCGAAAACCATGCACAGCACCATGGCCGCGCGTTGATTCAGCAGCGACGCCGAGATGCGCTGCGGCATGCTCTTCACTTCGAAGATGGGCAGCTCGGGGTCTGTCTCCTGCACGGCGCGGCGGATGGCCGAGGTCAGCTGCGGGTCGTCGCCATCCGTCCTGACCACCACCTGGATACCGCCGGGCACATCCTGCTGGTAATCGAAATAAACCTGGCCCACGGCCTTGCTGCTGCCCAGATCCAGCGTTTTCACGCTGCCAACCACGCCTACAATCGTGAACGGCTTGTCATTGTTGTCCAGGCCCTTTTTGATTTGATGGCCGATGGCGTCCCCATGAGGCCAGTATCGGCGCGCCAGATAATCATCAATCAACACCACGCGCTGCGACTGCGCCGTGTCCGCGGCGGTAAAGTTGCGGCCCTGCAGCAGCGGAATGCCCATGGCGTTCAGGTAGCCTTTGTCAATCCGGTTCCAGGCGGGAACGGGCGGGTTCTCGCCCGGCGCCATGGTGTAACCGACAATCGAGATCACGCTCGCGTTGCCGTGATTGCTGAACGGCAGGAACGTGCCCTCGCCCGCGGCACGCACGCCGGGCAGCGCCCGCAGCCGCTCCATGACGCTGGTGATGAACGCCGACTTGTGCGCGTCATCCTTGTACCGCGTTTCCGGGAGCGCGATCTCGGCGGTCATCACGTTCTCCGGACGGAAGCCGGGGTTGACCTTCAGCAGGCGGGCGAAACTGAGCGTCAGCAGGCCGGCGCCGATCAGCAGCACGAAGGCCAGCGATACCTGGCAGACTACCAGCGCCGAGCGCACCCACAGCGCATGCCGGCCCGCCGTGCCTCCTCGCTCGCTGGTCCGGAACACCTCGTTCAGATCGCGCCGCAGCACGTGAACCAGCGGCACGCTGCCGAACACGATTCCCGTAAGCACCGCGGTCACCGCGGTGAAGCCCAGAATCCGGCCATCGATGGCGATCGCGCCGCCGCGCGGCAGGTCCTTTGCCCCCAGAGTGGCCAGAAGCTGAATTCCGCCGAATGCGACGGCGACCCCGAGCGCGCCGCCGGCCAGCGCGAGCACCACACTTTCGGTCATGAGCTGCCGTGCAATCCGCCATCGGCCCGCGCCGAGGCTGAACCGGATAGCCAGCTCTTTGATTCGAATATTCGAGCGCACCAGCATCAGGTTGGCCAGATTCACGCAGCCGATCAGCAGGACGACGAATACGGCGGCTTGCAGCAGATACAGAGTCGGCTTGATTTGCTTCACCATCTCGTCCCGCATGCCCACCACGCGTGTGGCGAAGCGGGCATTGATGAGCAGCTGTTTGAACTGCGGGAAGCGGTCCAGATTCGCGCGATTCAGCGCGTCGATGCGCTGCTGCGCCTGGGCCACGGTAACGCCGGGCTGAAGGCGCGCGATCATGTCCCAGCTGTTGTTGTGCCGCGCGTCATCGGAGGTCTGCTGCGGGGTGAACGCGAAGGGGATCCACAGCCGCGGCGGATCGGCCCCGCGCAGGGCGCCGATCAGGTCCGGAACGATGCCCACAATGCGATACGGCACGCCGCTCAGGCGAATATCTTTCCCCAGCACATTCGGATCGGAGGCGTACAGTTCCTTCCACAGCCCCTCGCTGAGGATCGCTTCCTTGTCCCGGCCCTGAACGGCCTCGTCTTCGGTGAACACGCGTCCCTTCACCGGCTGCACGCGCAGCGTACGAAAGAACGAAGGCGTCACGTACTGACCGTTGATGCGCTGCGGCGCGCCTGCCGCCCCGACATCGTAGCCATCATTCCCGATCAGCGCGACCTCCGAGAAGACGTTGGTCAGCTTGCGGCGATCCAGGTAATCGGGCACGCCGTTCGACCCGTAGTCGGTCACGCCCACCCCGGGGTAAATGTTGTACATCGTGATCAGGCGGTCCGGCTCGGGAAACGGCAGGCCGCGCAGGACCACCGCGTCCAACACCGTGAAAATGGCCGTGTTCGCGCCGATGCACAGCGCCAGCGTCAGCAGCGCCGCGGCGGTAAACGCTTTTTCTTTGATGAGCAGTTTAAGTCCGAACTTCAGGTCCTGAAACATAGCGTTTTAAAAGAATCATACGGGGACGGACCGGTACCGGTTCCAGGAACCCTGGACGACAGATTGCCTTCTATTCCTCCATGCGGACCACGTTGCTCCTCCTGTTCCTGCTGCCTGCCGCCGCGCAGGTACTGCCGGTTAAGCGCGTTGTTTTATACAAGAACGGCGTTGGCTACTTCGAACATGTCGGGCGGGTTCACGACCGCCAGGAAGTGAATATCTCGTTCACCTCCGGCCAGCTCAATGACGTGCTGAAAGCTCACCGTGCTCGATCTCGATGGCGGGCGAATCACAGGCGTGTCGTACGGTTCACAGGCGCCGCTGGAAAAACAGCTCGGTGACCTGAGGCTTCCGGTGAGCGAGAAGACCTCGCTCACGGATCTGCTTGGGGCGCTGCGCGGAGCGCGGCTGGAGATCCGCAGCGGAACGACGCTCCTTACCGGCCGCCTGCTGAACGTGGAGCCTAAGACGCGCATTTCCGTCGGGGTGACCCAGGAGGTCGACTATGTTTCCGTGCTCACGGATTCGGGCGAAGTCCGAACCACCGAGATTCTGCCGTCGTTCTCGGTGCGGCTGCTGGAGCGTGGCCTCACGGACAAGGTGGAGCGCTATCTCGATCTGGTTTCCGCCGGGCGGCAGCCGGATACGCGGCGGCTGGCGATATCCACCGACGGCTCGGGCGAGCGCTCGGTGTTTGTCAGTTACATCAGCGAAGTGCCGGTCTGGAAAAGCACGTGGCGGATCGTACTCGACCCGAAGCGTGCGAAGCAGCCGCTGCTCCAGGGATGGGCCATCGTGGACAACACTGTCGGCGAGGACTGGAATAATGTGGACCTGTCGCTGGTCGCCGGCGCGCCGCAGTCGTTCATCCAGAATCTGTCGCAGCCATATTACACACGGCGTCCGGAAGTGCCTCTGGCCGAAGCGTTCAACTTCGCTCCGCAGACACACGAGGCGACGCTGATTTCGGGTAACGCGGCGCTCAGCGGGACGATTACCGATCCCACCGGCGCGCCGATTCCGGGGGCAGCAGTCAAGGTGCTGGACCCGACCGGGATGGTGATCGGCCAGGCCGTGGCCAATGCGAGCGGACAGTACGCAATCGAGTCGCTTCCGCCGGGCGCGGCGCAGCTGCAGGTTGCCGCGGCCGGGTTCAATACGACCACGGTGGAGAGTCCACAGCGGCGGCAGGATGTGACTTTAAACGTCGGAGCAACCGCTGAGACGGTTACGGTTTCAAGTGCACAGCCAAAGCTGTCCATGACGCCTGGCCTCGTCGGGAACTACGCGATCGGCAGCAATGGCAATGGCACGGGCCTCGGTAGCGGCGCGCAACTGGGCGGCAAGCGAAAAACGTCGGTCGGCTACGGCGCGGCAGCCGGCATTGGCGGCGGCGTGTTCACTGTAGACGAAGCCCGTGCGCGCGCCCAGGCCGCGGCGCTGGCCCAGGCCATGGGCGATCTGTTCGAGTACAAGCTCAGGACCCCCATCAGTATCCGGCAGAATCAGTCCGCGCTCGTGCCGATCGTGCAGGCGCCGGTCACCGCTGAGAAGGTGTCGCTGTGGAACGACCAGTCCGGCATTCCCAAACCGCAGCGCGCGCTGTGGCTCACGAATTCCAGCGGCCTCACGCTCGACGGCGGCAGCTTCAGCGTACTCGACGAAGAAACGTTCGCCGGCGAGGGTATCTTCGATCCCATTCGCCCCGGCGAGCGCCGCCTGCTCACCTATGCGATCGACCTCGGCCTTACGGCCGATTCAGCCCAGCGCACTGAGCCCCAGCGGGTCGTCCGCGTCCGCATCGACAAGGGCGTGCTGACCCAGCAGAGCGAAGTTCGCGAGAAGAAGACCTACACGTTCCGAAATGAGGACACGTCGCCGCGAACCGTGGTCGTCGAGCACCCGGTCCGCACCGGCTATAAGCTGCGCAGCGTCGTGCAGCCGGCCGAAACCACCGCAGACTGGATGCGCTTCCGGCTCGAAGTTGCGCCAAAGCAAACCGCGGCGCTGGAGATAGAAGAGGCCCGGCCGCTGGAATCGACCGTCATGGTTTCCAACATCACAGACGCCCAGGTGGCGCAGTTTGTCGAGGCGCGCTCCATTGACAAATCGGTGGAGGCGGCGCTCCGCCGTGTGCTGGCGCAGAAGGCGGTCATCGAAGAGCTCGATGCTCAGAAGAGCACGCGCGAGAATGCCGCGCAGAAGATCTACGACGACCAGCAGCGCGTGCGTGAAAACATGAAGGCGCTGCACGGGAGTGCGGAAGAGAAGGCCCTTTTGCAGCGCTACACCCAGCAGCTCAATGAGGAGGAAACGCGTCTTGCGGTCCTCGAAACGGAGTCGGAGCAGATCGAGGCGAAGCAGGCGGCGGCGCAGGCGGAACTGGACCACATCATTCAGTCGCTCTCTTTCGACGTGACGCTGTAACGCGGTTCACGAAACGAGCGCTGGCCGGCTGAGTCCAATCCCGTATGATTTATCGCACTCTGGGGCGAACGGGCGAGCGCGTGTCGGCTATCGGTCTGGGCGGATTTCACATCGGGAAGCCGGAGCTGAGCGCGAAAGAGGCGGTCGAGATCGTGCGCGCGGCCATCGACCGCGGCATCACTTTTATTGACGATTCGTGGGACTACAACGATGGCGAGAGCGATCGCCGCTATGCCAAAGCGCTGAAAGACGGCTATCGCGCGAAGGTTTTCCTGATGAGCAAAATCGACGGCCGCAATCGAAAGACCGCCGCCGATCAGATCGACGAATCGCTGAAAAGGCTGCACGTGGATTGCATCGATCTGATGCAGCACCATGAGGTCATTCGCTTCGAGGATGCGGATCGAATCTTCGCGCGCGACGGCGCCCAGCGCGCGATGGAGGACGCCAGGCAGGCCGGCAAGATTCGGTACATCGGCTTCACCGGCCACAAGGACCCGCACGTGCACCTGAACATGCTCGAGGTAGCGGCGCGGAACGGGTTCACCTTCGATACGGTCCAGATGCCGCTGAACGTGATGGACGCGCATTACCGCAGCTTCGGAGCGCTCGTCGTTCCGGAACTAGTGAAGCAGAATATCGGCGTGCTGGGAATGAAGAGCATGGGCGATGGCGTGATTCTGAAGGCGAAGGCAGTGACCGCGGTCGAGTGCCTGCATTACGCGCTGAATCTGCCGACCTCGGTGGTGATTACGGGCATCGACAGCATGGAGCGGCTGGAGCAGGCTCTCGAGGCCGCCGATTCCTTCCAGCCGCTGAGCGAGGACCGCCTGCGCGACATTCTGAACCGCGCCGCGCCGCACGCGGCTTCCGGGAAGTACGAGCCCTTCAAGACCAGCACGGTGCACGATTCCACGGCGGAGCACCTGGAGTGGCTCGGCGATACACCCGAAGAAGTGAAAGAGATGGTCGAAGGGTAGTCTGTGGGGCAGGCTGCCCGGGCCTCGCTATCTCAGAAGCACTCGATCCGGTTCACCAGCCGCAGCATGCGGCCGGCCGAATCGGCCTGCGCGCCGAAGCGCAGCTGGTTGTAGGCGTGTGTCGCGTCTTCCAGCATGGCGGCCAGCTCCGGATCGGGTAGCACGCGAGCGAATTCGAGCGGTGTCATCCACCCCGGCTTCTCGAATCCTTTCCGCCGCAGGGCGTTCAGCACGCGGCCATAAAGCAGCGCGGCATCCCCGGGTGCGGCATCGCCCCGGCGCACGCGTTCCTCATGGCGCCTTCTGGCTCGAATCCGCCACAGCCGCGGACCGAGGAATGCCAGAAGAGTGACGGCCACGATTCCTGCCGTGGCCGGCAGCCCGTATCTCCGGGCACTCTCGACCGCTCCGCTGCGCATCCTGCGCAGAAGCTGACCGCTGAACAGATCGGGCCATGAAAATGCGCGGATGCGGCGCGTGGAATCCTCGACCCGGGCTGCCAGGGTCAGCTGATGGTTGAGGCTGTAGCCCAGCACCCAGTCGTGCCAGAAGACCTGAGCGGCATCGGTCCACAGAGATAACGTGGTCCACCACGCCGCCGCCACGCCACGATCTGCCGGTGGAGTTGCGTCCAGCGTGAACCATCCACGGTCCGGAAACCAGGCCTCAACCCACGCATGCGCATCCCCGGCGCGAATCAGTTGTGTGCTGTTCACCGGATTCCAAACACCGCTTTGATAACCGGTGGCAAGCCGGGCGGGAATGTTGAGGGTGCGAAGCATGACGGCCAGCGCCGACGCAAAATACTCGCAGTGTCCGGCGCGCCGCTCGAAGAGGAAGCGGGCCAGCGGATCGCGGGACTCCGTTGCCGGGAGTTCGCTGGTATAGCGATACGAATGCTGTAGATAGCTCTCCAGCGCGCGCGCCTTCCCGAAGTCGCTGACCTCGCCGGTGGTCACCGAACCAGCCAGCGCCGCGATTCGCGGGTCCAGAAGCGGAAGCTGCACGTAACGGCGGCGGAGATCTTCAGGCAGAGGATCGGCGTCTCCGGATACGTCCGCCTCGAGCAGGGTCTCCGCCTGATAGGCCAGCGGTCCCGCCGTTCCCGAGTGCGCGGTATACGTTCCGGGCGCATTGCGGATAATGGTCGGCGCCTCCAGCCAGAGAAACTCGGGAGCTCCGGCGAAGAACACCGCGCTGGACTCTTCGTCCGTCATCCAGACTTTGTAGTTCAGCCGCGGCTCGCGGCTGCGCCGTTGATCGTCGCTGGCCAGCACGAACAGACCGTGGCGGTCCCGATATAAAAGTGCAGACATGCCCGGCGGATTTGACCAGCGCCGGCCATCGAAATACGACAGCGTTGCGCCCCGCCACTTCAGGCCCTGCGGCGGCGCTTTGCCGTCCTCCATGACGATGTGCATCACGGGAGCGCTCTGGCCCGCAATGCTGCCCGTACCACCGAGATTCACTTCAGAGGAGAAGCCGGCAACGTGCAGGCGGGCCGGAACGAAATGTTCCAGCGCGGCGCGCGCGGTCCGGGGCAGGAGAAAGAAAAGCCCTGCCGTGACCACCAGGATGCCTGATGACGCCATCACGGCGTTGGCCCACAGCGCTGGCGGAAGGCCACCCGGAACAGGGGAAGGCGAAGCGGCGTTCTTCGATGCCCGGCGCAATTCGCCGCTCGCTAAGGCCCCCACGGCGAAAAATAAAAACAGCGCAAGGAAAACAATAAAGTTGAGGTTGGGCGACAGTACCGACGCGGCAATGAGTTCTAAGAACGCGATCAACCGTAAAAAGAGGTACTGCCGATCCGAGTTGGCGGTGAGCGCCATTACCGCGGCCAGGAAGAGGATGAGCCGTGCCGTGGCCTGGAGAAAGTTGTGGGATATGAACGCCCAATCAATGGGATAGAACCCGACGTACGCGAGGGTGACTGCGGTCACCGCTCTTGGCGGGGTGTCGAAGCGGATCAGTCCTGCAACGAAAAGGGCGCGGATCGAGAGGGCCCCGCCGATCACCAGAACTGTAATCGGATCCACATATCCGGACCCAGCCAAGGCTAGAAAACCGCTTGCCAGCAGGCCCAGGATGGACAGCTGAAACACGCGCTCCACCGGCGCGGAACAGCCGGACAGCGCTTGCATGTCTTCAGTCTGGCACACCTTTGTACGGTACCGGGCCAGGTGGTTTTCCGGGTATGACTACGAGCATCGTTGCATTGCCGGGCGCTGTTGCGGGAGCGATGATTACACAGGAGACAGCGATGCCTTTCCTGACCTTCTTCCAGAGACTCTGGGCTGACCGCGCCGGGCAGGATTTTGTGGAGTATGCCCTTCTTGCCGCCGCCGTCGCGGTTGCCGTCGGCGCCATCTTTCCGCCAACAGTCATGTCCTCGGTCAGCGCGATTATGTCCAAGGTGGGGAGCGTCGTCAACATCGCCGGGTCTTAAGCGGGGCTGCACCGCTGCGGACTATCCGCTCTTAACCGCTCGCCGCGTCTTTACAGAACATCTCCGGGCATCGATCGAGATGTATAATTATGCATGGAGATGAATTTTTAGACAGTGAGGACTCGTGTCGGCGTTGTTGGATTCCGCGGCTACAGTGGGGCGGAACTGGTCCGGCTTCTGCATCGGCATCCCCGTGTTGAGCCGGTCCTGCTGGAGCATCGGGGCGATGCCGGCGCTGACCCGCAGCCGCTGAACGTCGCAACCCCGAGGCCGGTACCGTGTTCGCCCAACGCCGTGACGGGCGAGAAGCTCGCTTTGGTGTTCCTGGCCACGCCGCCCCAGGTTTCCATGGATCTGGCGCCGGCCATGCTCGAGGCGGGCGCGCGTGTCGTCGACCTCAGCGGGGCCTTTCGCCTCCGAACGGTGGAGAACTACAAGCGCTGGTATCGCGCCGACCATCACGCCCCTGCGCTGCTGGCGGAAGCGGCGTACGGACTGCCGGAGTTCTGCCGGACGCGCATCCCCCTGGCCCGCCTGACGGCCAACCCCGGCTGCTACCCGACGGCAGCGAATCTTGCCATTCAGCCGCTTGTAGACGCGGACGTCGTCGATCTCACGGCGGGCATCGTTTGCGATGCGAAATCGGGCGTCAGCGGCGCGGGTCGCAAGCCGTCGCTGAAAACCAGCTTTTGCGAGGTCACCGAGAATTTCTCCGCGTATTCGGTTCTCGATCACCGCCACGTGCCGGAAGTGCTGATGACCTCCGGTATCGAGGAGCGGGATTTCAGTTTCACGGCACAGCTGCTCCCGCTGGCCCGCGGAATCCTTGAGACGATCTATTTTCGAGCGCGGAATATTTCCTCGGCCGAGGATCTTATTTCCATCTATCTCCGGCGATACGAATCGGAGCCGTTCGTTCGTATTTATCCCGCGGGCGCGCTGCCCGATTTGCGGGGTGTTCAACACACGAATTTCTGCGATCTTGGCGTCCGCTTCGACACGGCGACCGGACGGGCGGTGGTGGTCAGCGCGATCGACAACCTTGTTAAGGGCGCGGCCGGGCAGGCGCTTCAGAACATGAATCTTATGCTGGGCTTTCCCGAAACGGAGGGCCTGCTTTGAGGGTTCTGGTCAAAATCGGCGGCACGCTGCTTGATGATCCGCAGTCGCGATTTCGTCTGGCGGCGGAAATCGGGGCGGCGTTCGGCGCTGGTCTCGACATCGCGGTGGTGCACGGCGGCGGGAAGCAAATGACGCGCTTCCTTGAGGAGCGAGGGGTGCAAAGCCGGTTCGTGAACGGATTGCGGGTGACCACCGATGAGGTGCTCGACGCGGTGCTGAAAGTACTAGCCGGCACAGTCAATAAACACTTGGTCGCCGCATTTCTCCAGACCGGCCAGGCGGCTGTCGGTATCAGCGGTATTGACGCGAATCTGGTCAGCGCCGAACCTATGGACAGCGCGCTCGGCCATGTCGGCAGGCCGGTTCGGGCCGACGCGCGCATTCTCGAGGCGCTTATCGGAGCGCGCTTTCTCCCGGTCGTGGCCTGCGTCGCGGGGGATGCAGCAGGCCGCCTGTATAACGTCAACGCTGATCAGATGGCTACTGCCTGCGCCTGCGCATTTCGCGCCGACCACGTGCTCTTCCTGACTGATGTAGAAGGCGTGCGCGGCGCCGCGGGCGGTGTAGAGCCTGAGTTGGATGGCGCCGAATGCGAAGAACTCATTGCGTCCGGGATCGCGACTGGCGGCATGCAGGCGAAGCTCGGGGCGGCGTCGGCAGCACTCGCCGGCGGGGTCGAGCAGGTGACCATCGCCCCCGGCGCGAGAGACAATGTCCTCGCTGCAATGCTTCGGGGCGAAGCCGTGGGCACACGCATCGTGCGCACCAGAACGGTGGCCGCGTCATGACCTCCACCGCAACCGCACTCACCCTGCGCAAGGCGTCGATGCGCGACATTCCCTCCATGCTGCGGCTCATCAACGATTACGCGGCCAAAGGAATCATGCTGCCGCGAACCGAACTCGACCTGGCGGAGAACATCCGCGATTTCACGATCGCGCACGCCGGCGGCGATCTGGTCGGCTGCGGCGCCCTGCATTTTTATACTCCGGGTTCGGCCGAAGTTCGCTCCTTGGCAGTAGCGCCGGAACAGAAACGACTGGGAACCGGCCGCGCGCTCGTGGAACAGCTGGAGGAAGAAGCGCGCGCTGCGGGACTGGACGCGATTTTCGCATTCACCTACGTCCCTGGCTTTTTTCACAAGCTCGGCTTTTCGGAAGTCGAGCGTGGCGATCTGCCGCTGAAGGCGTGGAAGGACTGCATGCGCTGTCCGAAATTTCACTGCTGCGACGAGATCGCCATGCTGAAGCCCTTACGCGGCGAGGTGCTGCGCATCGCGCAGACTCGTTCCGAAGCCCTTCTCCAGATCGGGCCTGCCATACCACTTCCGCGGCTCCGCCGCTGATGCACAAGACACCTCAGGTGAATTTCTAATACTTTTCCTGCTGTCTCGCTGCATAACTACGACTATTCTGGTCCTGGCCTGCCCACTGATCCTGCAAAGGGTTTGCATCTGAATCCAGCCGGCTGGATTCGGCGCGCTTTTGTCGCCTTTTTGGCTATAAATATCGGGTATAATCGGGCTGCAACCATACAACTATTCGGGGAGCAGCACCGTTTCAATGAAGGTACTGACGGTCGAACCGCGACAGTCTGCCGGCCGGATTCTGTGTTCCACGGTTTTTCGTTCCGGTGGCCGAAAACTGCTGGCCAAAGGCCATGTAATCAGTGAGGAAGACATTCGTCTGCTGGAAACGGAGGGCATGAGGGAAGTCTGGGTCACAGAACTGGAGGAGGGCGAGGTAGGCGAAAACGAAGCGGCGTTGTGCGTCGCCCGCGAAATGGGCTGTGGCGCGGTGGAACTTCAGAGTGCGGCGGCGGGACGCGCCAATCTGGTCGCATCCGAGACCTGTTGCATGCTGGTGGACGATGAACTGTTGAAGCAGATTAACTGCCTTGCCGGCTTCAGCGTTTCCACGGTCCTGAACTTCTCATGGGCTCAGGCCGGGCAACGCGTGGCCACAGTGAAGAGCGCTCCATTTGTTATTGCGCAATCACAGCTCGACGCTGTATTATCTACTCTTAAGCAACGAGGCCCCATCCTGCAGGCCAGGCCGATCCGTAATCCGGCGCTGGCGGTGTTGTATACCGATACCGTCGCCGGTGAGCGGGCTCGGCAGATGTTCGAGTGTGTCATGCGCCAGCGGCTGCAGAAGCTGGGCCTCGAGCCGTCCGTCGTGCGTGTTTGTGTCGAGAACGAGGCGGAAGTAGCCAGGAACCTCGAGCGGTTGCTCGCCAACCGGCCGAACGCGATCCTGATCGCCTCCACCACGGCGCCAGCAGGCCCGGACGACGTGATCGGGCGCGCGATGCAGCGCGTCGGTTGTGAGCTGGAGCGCTTCATGGCTCCGGTGGAGCCGGGCAATTTGCTGCTGCTCGGCTATCGGAACGAGATTCCGGTTGTGTCCGCGCCTGGGTGCTGGCGGTCAGTGAAGCCGAACGTGGTGGATCTGCTGCTGCCGCCCATTCTGGCGCGATATCGTGTTTCTGGCTGGGAAGTCGCGTGTCTGGGGCATGGCGGCCTTCTGGCCTGACAGGCTCCTCCACGCTCATAAGCCGGGTACACCTCCGAACGGCTTATGGGACTCCTCAGCCGGGCGCCGAAATTTGCGCCCGGCTCTTTTCCTTCGTTTGATACGGTAAATAAATAGTGCGTCTCGTATTTCTGTGCGCCGCTCTCCTGCTCGCTCCGCAGCTTTTTGGGTTGCCCCGTGTGGCTCTCCAGCGAGTCCCGGACGGTGGACTCCAGCCGCAGGTTGTCACTGACCACAGCGGCATCGTGCATCTCGTGTACTACACCGGTGATGCGTCCGCCGGCGACCTGTGGTACATACATTCCACCGCCGGCGGCTTCACGCAGCCAGTGCGCGTTAACTCCGTTGCCGGCGCGGCCGTGGCGACGGGCAACATTCGCGGCCCGCGGATGGCCATCGGCCGGAATGGCCGCGTTTACGTCGCCTGGAACGGATCCGACAAAACCGGCCCGGCCATGCGCGCGCCTATGTTGTTCACACGGCTCAACGATGCCGGGACGGCATTCGAGCCGGAACGCAATCTGATTCATCAGGCCTGGGTCATCGACGGCGGAGGCGGAATCGCCGCGGACCGCGATGGCCGGGTGTACGTTTTCTGGCACGCCCCGCTCCCCGGGACCGAAGGCGAGGAGAACCGCCGCGTGTGGATGGCCCGCTCCGACGACGATGGACTAACCTTCGCCGCCGAGCGCGTGGTCGGAGGCAATGCCGTGGGGGCCTGCGGATGTTGTTCCCTTAACGCCGCCACCGACGCGCAGGGTGATGTCTATGTCTTGTTTCGCGGCGCGCACGGCGGCGTGCATCGCGACATGAACCTGCTCGTTTCGCGCGACCACGGCGAGACCTTCTCCGCTTCCGACATATCGAAGTGGGACGTTGGCTATTGCGTCATGAGCTCGGAGGCCTTTGCCCAGGCGCGCACAGGAGTGATTGCCGCGTGGGAGACGGAAAAACAGATCCATTTCGCGCCTGTGACCCCTGCTTCCGGGGTTGCCGGCGACTGGACGCCAGCGCCCGACAACACCGCAAATCGAAAATATCCCACCCTGGCCGTCAATCCAGCGGGTGAAATTCTCCTCGCCTGGACCGAAGGCATGGGCTGGAAAAAGGGCGGATCGCTGCACTGGCAGCTGTTTCGGTCAAATGGCGCGCCTGACGGTCCCCAGGGGCAAGCGCCCGGCGTTCCGGCATGGAGTCTCGTAGCGGCTTATGCGCGCCCGGACGGTGGTTTCACGATCGTCTATTGATTCAAGCTTCAACCGTGACAGCAGGTGACGCCGCCGCGTTTCCGCGTCATCATTTCAGTTATGACGAAGAAGCGGCTTGGCGACAGCGATATGGACATCACGCCGATCGGCGTGGGAGCGTGGGCCATGGGCGGCGGCGGGTGGGCGTTCGCCTGGGGACCACAGGACGATCAGCAATCGATCACCGCCATACGTACGGCGCTCGATGGCGGCGTGAACTGGATCGACACCGCGGCAATCTACGGCCTTGGCCACTCCGAGGAAGTGGTCGCGCGAGCGCTGGAAGGCGTCGCCGAGCGGCCCTATATCTTCACCAAGTGTGAACGGACGTGGAACGAGAAGGGCGAAATCACCGGCCGCCTGAAGCGCGATTCGATCCGGCGGGAGCTGGAAGCCAGCCTGCGGCGGCTCAGGACTGACGTCATCGACCTGTACCAAATCCACTGGCCCGAGCCGGACGCCGACATCGAGGAAGGCTGGGAAACGATGGCGCGCCTCAAAGAGGAAGGCAAGGTGCGCTGGATCGGCGTTTCCAACTTCAACGCCGAGCAGATGGAGCGCGCGCGGCGGATCGCCCCAATCACGTCGCTTCAGCCTCCCTACAATCTGCTGACCCGTCAGGTGGAGCAGTCAATTCTGCCGTATGCGCGGCAGCACGGTATCGGCGTCATCGTCTACTCGCCCATGAAGTCGGGTCTTCTCACCGGCGCCATGACCAGGGAACGCGTCGCCGCATTTCCGGAAGACGATTTTCGGCGGCGCGTGGCGGCGTTCCAGGAACCGCAGCTATCGCGCAATCTGGAGTTGGCGGAACTGTTGAAGCGCATCGGCGCCCGCCACGGCGCCTCGGCCGGTGTCATTGCCATCGCCTGGGTGCTTCGAAACCCGGCGGTAACAGCGGCTATCGTCGGCATGCGTTCCGCCGAGCAGGCCAAAGGCGTGCTCCCGGCGCTCGAACTCCGGCTCAGCGAGACCGAAGCGCAGGAGATCGAGGATTTCCAGCGTGAAGCCGTGGCCGGCTGACCTTGGCGGGCGTTTTACGGCGCCGGAAATGCTAACCTGACTGCTGGCGCTTTCAGGGCGCCGCCGTGTCCGCGGAAAGGACTGCGTCCCCCTGATCTATCGTTCTCCCGTCAGTGTTCCATGAACTCTTTTCTGCCCAGGCGAGCGGACACCGGGCGCTGGAAAGGAGCTCATGTGAAACGAACCGTGCCTACCCGCCGAATGCGGGAGCATCCCGATCTCGAACAACTCAGGCGTCAGGCGAAGGAGCTGCTGCGCGGCTTTCTGGCCGGAGACGCCGCGGCCGTCAGGGAAGTCGGCGCCCATTATCACGGGGCTGAAGCGGCGAAATTCGCGCTTCACCACGCACAGCTTGTCGTTGCCCGAAGCTATGGGTTCGAGAGCTGGCGCAAACTCAGGGCCTATGTCGACGGCGTCACTCTCCGCCGTCTTGCCGACGCCGTCAAGGCCGACGATCTGGCTCGCGTCGAGGCAATGCTGGACGCGCGGCCGGAGCTCGCCGACCTTGCCATGTCATACGCCGACGAGCGTCGCCCGGTCCACTTCGCCGTCATGGAGCGGCTGCCCCGTATGGTTCGCCTGCTGATGCGCCACGGCGCGAGCGCGCGGCGCGGCATCCACCCGCACCGCGACGCGACATCGGCGTGGACCATCGCGAAAGAGCGCGGATACGACGAAATTGTCGCGATTATCGAGGAAGAGGAAGCCGCGCGCCGCGCGCATCCCGGATCCGACGCGCCTGACGCGGCACAACCCGTCGACGAGCCGGCGCGTGCGGCTGTCGCGGCAGGGGATCTGGAGTGGCTCCGCGCCCGCCATGGCGAAGGCTCGCTCGTCAATGTCGTTCGCTGGAACAATGGCGGTCTGCTCACCGTCGCCGTGCGCCATGATCAGCCGCACGCGCTTCGCCTGCTGCTCGACTTCGGCTTCGACCCCGACGAACGGGTCTCGTCCGGAGAGGGCGACTGGGTGGCTTATTCGCAGGGATATCCACTGTGGCACTGCGCGGCGCTGGGCCGGATCGATATGGCCGCCCTGCTGCTCGAGCGCGGCGCGGATCCGAACGTGCACGTCGATTCCAGCGGCTCCGCCGTGCACAGCGCGTTCAGCCACAAACAATGGGAGATGGTCGAGTTCCTGCGGCAGCACGGGGGCATCGTGACCGCCGACACCGCCGCGCTTTACCGTCGAACGGATCTGACGCGAGAGATGCTCGCCCGGAGCTCATCCGAACAGAAGCTCGTGGAGGAGGTGCTTCGCTTTGGCGCGCTCGGAGGCGATCCGGAGATCGTGCGCATGGCTCTCGCGCGCACCGACTGGTCCCGCGACGACGAACGGTGGTTCCGCCTCCTGACGGAGCCGCTGAGCTTCTGGCATCACATCCCGTGGTTGGACGCGGGCAATCGCGAATTCGACCGGTCAACCTACCTGACCTGCTTCCAGCTGATCCTCGAGCGCTGCAACCCGAATCTGACCGGGAGCTTCGGACAGACAGCCCTGCATGAGGTCGGCGCCATGGCCGAGCACGTCACGGAGGAAGAAGCCCTGGCGTTCGCGCGCGTGTTGCTGGAGGCCGGCGCCGGCCTCGCCGTGCGAGACACCATTCTGGAGAGCACGCCCCTGGGCTGGGCCTGCCGCTGGGGCCGCGCCGAGGTCGCCCGAGTCCTGCTCGAACATGGCGCCGATCCGATCGAGGCCGCCGCTGAGCCGTGGGCTCGCCCAGCCGCCTGGGCGGACAAGATGGGACACACAGCAATGCGGGCGGTGCTCAGAAAGTACGGCGGCTGAGACTTACAGCGCCGCGCAGGTGCGCAGCCACTCGTCCTGGAATTCCCCGAGAATTTCCTTGCTCGGCAAATCGTGCCCCGGCAGCGACAATTCGGGCGCGCCGTTGCTGACCTGCGGAATTGCTTCCACCACCATCCCCAGCGCGCGCGCCGCCGAGTTCGCCGTGAAGATGAGGTCGCACAGGTGAAGCTCGTGCTCCCGGCCGGCCGCGCGCGGCCGCTTGTGCGGCTCATGATGATACGCGACTCCCTGCTGCAACTCGGCCGGCAGATCCCATCGCGCCACGATGATCCCCGACAGCTCGGCATGGTCGATGCCCAGAATCTGTCGCTCAAATTCCAGCGGCCCGGTGGCATGCGACGAGCAGTACGCCGCGATCACGTCATACTCTTCGGGTGAAGTCACGGCGATCGCCAGCTTACCGATGTCATGAAGGAGAGCGCAGATGAAGGCGTTCTCCGCTCCCGGGACGCGCGTGCGCGCCGCCACCATATCGGCCAGAGTGGCCACCGCCAGAGCGTGCAGATTGAAGCGTGTGGCCGACCATGAGCTCGCGGCGCGCATGCGGCCGAAGAAGTTCGAGAGCGAAAACCCCAGAGCCAGCCGCCGCAGCTTGCTCAATCCCAGAAAAGCCACCGCCTGCGGCACGGAGCTTATCTTCCCGCGGCGCGAGTACATGGCTGAATTGGCTGCTTTGAGCACCTGCGCACACAGCACGGCGTCTTTTTCGATCAGGGTCGCAAGATGTTTGCCGTCGGTATCGCGGTGTGCGAGTTCCTGCGCGAGGCGCATCACCATGGGTGAGAGCGTCGGCAGTTTATCCAGCCGCTTCAGCACCGTCGCCGTGCACAGGGTCACCATAAGGGTTTCTACGTAACCCCTATATCGGTTCGCGCCGGTGAGAACTTCAGGGCCTCGTTTTCACCACGACGCGCCGCTTCTCAGAATCTCGCGTGCGGCGTTGTAACCCGGGGCCCCCATCACACCGCCGCCCGGATGCGCCCCGGACCCACACAGATACAAACCGCGCACCGGCGTCTTATAACGCGCCGCTCCGGGGACAGGCCGCATCACGAACATCTGGTCGAGACTCATCTCGCCGTGGAAGATGTTGCCGCCGTGTATGCCGAAGCGCCGCTCCAGATCGGGCGGAGTGAGGATCTGGTAATGCTCGATCAGCTCGCGAAAGCCGGGAGCGTACTCCTCGATCAGCTCGAACACGCGCATGGCGAACGGCTCGCGCAGCTCGTCCCAGGTACCGTCTTTGAGCGTATACGGCGCGTACTGAAGGAAAATGCCCATGACATGCCGGTCCGGCGGAGCGAGCGACGGGTCGTACATCGTGGGCACGGTCAGCTCCAGCAGCGGGTTGCGCGATGGCCGGCCGTATTTCGCGTCATCCCAGGCGCGCTCAACGTACTCTACCGACGGGCAGATATGCATCGTCGCGCGATGCTGAGGGCCGGGAGCGCCGGGCAGCGCGCGAAATGAAGGAAGCGCGCGCAGCGCGAGGTTGATCTTGCAGGAGGTTCCTTCACTGCGATAGCGGCGAATGCGTTCCGTGAACGCGCGGTCGATCTGCTCCAGAGCGCCGGGCTCGATCAGGCGCAGGAACGTGGTCTTCGGATCCACGTTACTGGCGACGATATCGGCATCGATCTCCTCACCCCCGGCCAGCACCACGCCCCGCGCCCGGCCGCCCTCGAGGCGGATGCTGTCCACGGGAGCGTTCGTCCGGATGTGCGCTCCGGCGGCGCGCGCCGCGTCGGCAATGGCGTTCGACACCGCGCCCATGCCCCCGCGCACAAAGCCCCACAGCCCGCGGTGGCCGGCCACCTTGCCCATGACGTGGTGCAGCAGGATGTACGCCGTGCCGGCAGAACGCGGGCCGCCATTGGCGCCGATCACCGCGTCGGTGGCCAGCGTGACCTTTAACTGCTCCGATTCGAACCACTCGTCCAGGAAATCGGATGCGCTCATGGTGAAGATCTTCACCAGCCCGGCGATGTCCGCTGCTTTGAGCTTGCGGTGTCTGGCCGCGAGCTTCAGGTAATCGAGAAAGTCGCCCACGCCGTGCGGCGGAAACTCGGGAGGGGTAGTCAGCAGCAGACTCTCCACCGCCGCCGACAGCCGCTCCAGATAATTTTCGTATTCGGTGAATCGCTCCGCGTCGCGCCGCGAGAACTTTGCGATCTCCTCCAGCGTCCGCGTCGCATCCTGCCAGAAGAACAGGTAGCGGTCATCAGGGAACGCCGAAAAGAAGGATGGATCCTTGGCGTCCACCACATAGCCGTACCGAGGCAGGTCGAGCTCGCGGATGATCCGCTCCTGCAACAGGCTGGTCAGGTATGCCGCTGTCGAGATCCGATAGCCGGGCCAGACCTCTTCCGTGACGGCGCAGCCGCCCAGCAACTCGCGGCGTTCGAGTACCAGGATTTTTTTACCCCCGCGCGCGAGATAGGCCGCGCAGACCAGCCCGTTGTGGCCGCCGCCGATGATGATTACATCGAATTTTTTCAATTCCGCATTGTAACGAAGCTCGTGCCTGGTGTGCATGTACTCACGGCGCTGCAGCGACTTACGGCGTTGGCAGCAGTCTTGCTCGAACTTCGGCGGAGGAGAACGGCATGTCTTTCGGGCTGTATGTACTTGGCTTCGTGGTTTTGATTGTGGGTCTGGCTATGGCTGCTTATCTGCTGCACGTGCCAGCCATGTGGATCGGCGTCGGGGTCGTGGTGCTTATCGGGATCGGCATCATTTCGGGCGTGGCGAATACTCGCCAGCGGGACCCGTCGAATGGCTAGCGCCTGAGCCGTTCTCGGCGGCGTGCCGCCTCACGCTGTAGCCGGTGAGCCACGACGGCTCCATGGGGTACACATCGGGGTCGAACATCACATAGTACATGTGCCACACCAGGATGGCGAGCGTCGCCAGAACGGCTTCGTAGAAATGAATGGCGGTCGCCACGTCGAGCCACGTGCGTGGCGCCCAGCGCAGGAAAAATGTGTTGGCCCACAGCATTGCGCCGGTAAGGGACATCAGCAGCGCGCCCCAAACCAGCGCCCAGTATTCGGCTTTGGCAATCCAGGCGTGCGGCCAAACCATTGGCGGCGTCTTCCGCAGGCCGACGTTGTAGGCGAAGGTTCCGACAGCCTCCGGTATATCGCGGTGGCGGGGAATCACGGTTTTCCAGCGGCGGCGTACTTTGGCGTCGGTGACGATCCCGATGATGTGGGCGGAGCACAGGATTACGAACACCGTGGCGGCAATGCGATGCACGATCCCGCGCAGCGGCCATGTGGTTTCCCAGTATGAGATGGGCCGCGCCCACCAGTAATCCGGATACACGAGTGCGAACCCGCTCCACGCGAGCACGGTGAAGCTGCCCATCAACAGCCAGTGCTGGACGCGCTCCGGAAGCGGCATGCGCATACGCGGACGCGGCGTGTAGGGAACGATCGCCGCGACGCGCTTGCGGCGGAAAAAGCGTGGCAGCACCTTGCGCATCCAATCGCCGGCGACGTTCACGAACATGAAGCCGATCACCGCTGGAATGAGGACCGCATACGCCACACGAATCCAGCGAACCGCCCCGGGCTCGCGGCGGCCCGCGCTCCAGTGCACGCGTCCGATCGCGAATCGCGCGCCGGCGCCGGTGTGGCACTTACCGCACGTGTTGCGCACGTTTTTCGCATTGATGCTGGAGCGCGGATCCGAGGACGGCAGGATATCGTGGAATCCGTGGCAACTGGCGCAGTTGGCCACCGACTGCCGGCCTGCTTTCAGGGCCAGCCCGTGAAACGAGGCGTCAAAACTGACCACCGCATCGCGCGGCATGTTGAACTGCTGTGCCAGGCGTACATCGCCGTGGCAGCGCCCGCAGGTTTCCGGAACGTGCACCGGGTTCACCGAGGACGCCGCCGCCGCGGGTGGTAGCACGTCATGCGCTGGATGGCAGGAGCTGCACACCGGCGCCGCGACAATCCCTTTGGCCAGCGCCTGGCCGTGCACGCTCTCCGAATACTGCGCGGCCTGTGTCCCATGGCAGGAGCCGCATAACTTCGGAATGGCAGTGCGAAACGCGACCGTGCCGGTCAGCCTCAGCTCATGCGGGCTGCCATGGCACACCGCGCAGTCGGGCGCGTTCTTTCCATGGGCTCTTGCGTCGGCGTGCTTGCTGGCCGACCAGCGCCGCACCTCCGACGCATGGCACTGCTCGCATTTCGGTTTGGCTACGCCTTCCGGGTGGGGGTAGTCCTCGTGCTTCGCATGACAACTGGCGCAGGCCACGCCGGAATGCGCGCTGGCCCCGAGCTTCTCTACCTGGTCTGCATGACATGCGGCGCAGACGCTGTTGTCCGGCGCCTGCGCAAAAATAACCGCACACCACAGGGCCCAGGCAACGGCCACCCTGAAGCAATTCATGGTTGTTCGGAAGTCTATGAATTGAGTCCCGGCAGGGGCGAGGCTTTCTCATCCAAAGCCGGCCCTCTGCTGCGCCGGGGCAACTTCCGGGGTTTCTACGTGTTCGGGGCGGAAGCCGAGGCCCACGGCACGCGCCGGCCAGCGGCGCAGCCAGGGCCACCGGGCCAGCAGTTCCAGCGGCCAGGGCGGCGTGAGCGGGCCCGTATTTGCGAGCACGTTGCGGATAATCCTGTTCTGTATTTCGATCTGGACACGCTGCGTGGCCCGGGTGGGGAATGAGCGGCGCTTCTGTAGTGCCTGCAATTTGCTATCCGATGGCGCGCGACTCAGCAGGATTCGCCCGAGAAGATTTGCCGTGGCCACTGCGTCCTGAATGGCGAGATTGATTCCAACGCCCCCAATGGGAGACATCGCATGCGCCGCATCGCCAATGCACAGCAGGCCAGGCCGGCTCCACTTCTCAAGGCGATCCACGGTGACAGTGAGCACGCTGACGTCCTTCCAGTCGCGCAATTCGTCCACACGGTCGCGCAGAAAAGGTTCTAACGCGACCAGCTCGCTGCGAAACGCATCGAGGCCTTTCTCGCGCACGCGGCCGGCGGCGCCTTTGGGAATTACGAAGGCGACCTGCCAGTACTCGTCCCGGTTCAGCAGGATCAGGATCCGCCCCTGGTCGAAATGCCCAAACGTTTGTCCCGGATCGCCGGGCCGGCGGCTGAGCCGCATCCACAGCACGTCCATGGGCGCGCCGAGATCGATCACTTTCAGGCCGGCCCGTTGGCGGACCATTGAGTGCCGGCCGTCGGCGCCGACGGTCAGCATGGCGCGGACCTCGAGCGGCCCGTCAGGCGTGTTGGCGCGCACGCCCGCGATGCTTCCGTTTTCCTCGATCACGTCCGTTACTTCGGCCTGCATCAGCAAACGGAACTCGGGGTAGCGCTGCGCGTGCGCTTTCATGAAATCGAGAAAGTCCCACTGCGGCATCAGAACCAGAAAACGACAGAACGTGGGCAGATGGGTGAAATCCGCGATCGTGACTTTTTCCGCGCCGACCTGGCCGGCAAGCTCGCTGATTTCCTGATGCGGGCAGCGCAGAAATTCGTCCAGCAGCCCGAGCTCGTGCATGAGTTGCAGGGTCGAGGGATGGATTGTGTCACCGCGAAAGTCGCGCAGGAAATCCCGGTGCTTCTCGAGCACCACGACTTCGACGCCCATGCGCGCCAGCAGGAAGGCGAGCATCATGCCCGCCGGTCCGCCTCCCGCAATACAGCAGTGAGTTTCGATCACAGCGCCCATGCCGTCGGTATTTTAGGGTACCTCCCCAGGAGAAAGCCTGAGAAGTGTTTCAGGGAAACTGCTCAGCGGGCGCCTGCCCTGCGATGTCGATGGGAACTCTGGCATCCGTGTGCAGATGAAGGACCGCTCGCTCCTGTTCCGCCTTTCCCGCCCGGCCCTGATGGCGTCCGGCGCGGCTGCGGTGTTGTACGCGTTCTCGTCCTTTCGCGTCGAGCAGCCCTTGTTCTTCTTCGCCCTGGCTGCTATGTTGCTGGTCAGCTTTCCGCTGATTATCGCGCTTCCCGGTATTCGCGGTGAGATCTTCGCCAGTGACATCTTCATGCTGCTGGCCATGGCCGAGATGAGACTGCCGGAAGTCCTCGTTGTGGCCATCGTGGTGGCAATGCTGCAGGCGCGCTGGTGCGAGAATCGCCGATCCGGATTGCTGGATATCCTCCTGAACATATCCGCGGCAAGCATATCCGTATGCTCCGCGGGGGCGGCCTGGATCCTGACGTTCGATACCAGCCCTATCGCGCTGCTCTGTATCCGGGTGACCGTGGCGGCAGTGCTGTACGGCATCGCCCGAAGCATCTGCCAGTCGCTGATCGATGCCATGAGCTGGCGTGAAGCAGCGCTGCAGTGGTGGCATGCCGGCGTATGGTCGCTGCCGTATTTCGTGGCCGGCGCCGCGCTCGTGACGGCGGTGGAAACCATCAAACCCGCGGGCGGTCAGACGCTCATGCTGATGTCCATGTCATTCGCGCTGGCAGCTTATGGCGCGCTCCGCGCGTATGCCGACCGCCTCGATGAACAGCGGCGGCATGCCGAAGAGGCGGCCGCGCTGCATGTCCGCTCCATTGTCGCGCTCGAATCGGCCAAGAGCCGTGCGGAGCAGGCGTCGCGGCGCAAGAGCGAGTTCCTCTCCAACATGAGCCACGACCTGCGCACGCCGATGAACGGGATTATCGGCATGGCCGAGGCGGTGCTCGACACTCATCTGAACACCGAACAACGGGATTACCTTCAAACGCTGAAGGGTTCGGCCTGGTCGCTGCTGAACGTGCTGGATGACGTGCTGGATTTCTCGCGCATCGAGGCCGGGCAACTGCCGCTCAGTCCGGAGGCCGTGGATGTCGGCCGCGCGGTAACGGACATCGTCAGCGCCCTGGCGCCATGGGCCAGCGATAAAGGTCTGCAGCTGACCTGCGACATCGCGGAGGACGTGCCGCGATGCGTGCTGATCGATCCGGTCCGGTTGCGGCAGGTCGTGGTGAACCTTGTCGGAAACGCCATCAAGTTCACCGAGCGCGGGAGGGTTTGGGTCCGAGTGGAGGTTACCACCAACGCGACACGGCACTGCTCGCTGGCTTTCACCGTCGCCGATACCGGCGTGGGAATGACAGCGGAGCAACAGGAAGCCGCGTTCGAGGCCTTCCGGCACGGCGGCCGCGCACGACGGTATGGCGGTACGGGGCTGGGGCTGGCCATTTCCCGTCAACTGGTCCACATGATGGGCGGCAGCCTGTCGGTGGAGAGCGAGCCGGGAGCCGGAAGCACATTCCGCTTCCACGTTCCGGCCGAGAAAGTGGAAGCGGCGACTCCCACCGTCGTCGCCTGACACTGGCGCCGTCCGCCGGGAGTCGGCCCGCGCCCCCTAAACTAGTGCCGGGTTAACGGCAGACCTGCCGCGACCGCTTTCGCCGCGGCACTGCAAACCGGATGACCCCATCCGCTGCCGCTGATTCCTTCCATTTCGTTCGGCGCCGGCGTGATGTCATACACGATATTGTCCGGACGCGTGCTGTCGCCGCTCACCGAGGTCGCCGAAGGAACGTAATCGAGCTTCAGTGTGCTGCGCGTTTCCCAGGCGATGTTGTGATCGGCGCAGGATGAATCGCCGCTGACCCCGAGTCCGCCCAGCAACTGATGGCGCGAGTTGTACAGCGCCAGCCCCCCGCCGAACACATTCACGCCGCCGATGCGGTTGCCCACCATGGGATCGTTATTCTGCCCGAACTGCGACGCCGGGCCTTTGTAGGCGACCGAGGTATCCACGGGGTTGCTGTGCTGCAACCCGTACAGACTGCCGCCGGGCTGCACCGCGCTGTAGAGATTCGCCGTCGACAGCGCCAGCCCAGGCAGGCTGAACGCGTTGGCCGTGTTCGCCTTCTGGGCCGAGATGACGCGGCTGCCGGGCCACTGGTCGCCCCGTGAATTACCGGTGAACGCCACCGCGCAAACAACCCCATCGCGGTTGACCACGGTGGCCCACATGTTCAGGCCGAAGCCGCCGTTGGACTGGGATTGCGCCGATTTCAGCGCCGCCTGAAGCGCGTCGTGCGACGGCAGGCCGCTACAGTCAGCGTCATTGTCTGCCCGCAGCGCGCCGGCGCTGACCATTGCCAGGGCGCACGCTGCCGCAGGAATGCAGCATCTGCTGCTCTTCATAGATTTCCTCCGTTGTCCTGAGGGGGACAACAGATTTTATGGCACGAGACGGCGCGAAGTCACGTGAAAATTGGGATTGTAGCCGGCCTTACCGAATGATCGTGCCCACGGGCTCGCCCTGGGCCATACGCTTGATGTTGCCGAATTGATTCAGGTTGAAAACGGTGATGGGAAGGTGATTGTCGCGGCACATGGCCACCGCCGATGCATCCATCACGCCCAGCGCTTTGGCCAGCACATCGAGATAGCTGATTTCGGTGTACCGCACCGCGTCGGGGTACCGCAGAGGATCCTTGTCATACACCCCGTCCACGCGGGTGGCCTTGGCGATGATCTCGGCGTGGATCTCCAGCGCCCGGAGGGTCGCGGCGGTGTCGGTTGAGAAATACGGGTTCGACGTGCCGGCGGCGAACACGACGATCCGCCCCTTTTCCAGATGGCGAATCGCGCGGCGGCGGATATAGGGCTCGGCCACCTGGTGCATCTGAATGGCGGTCATCACTCGGGTCGGCACGCCGGCCTTTTCCAGCGCGTCCTGCAGGGCGAGCGCGTTGATCACCGTCGCCAGCATGCCCATGTGATCCGCCGTGACGCGGTCCATATTGCGAGCCGCCGCAGCCACGCCCCGAAAGAAGTTGCCGCCGCCGACCACAAGCCCCATCTGCACGCCTGTCCGCGCGACATCGGCCACTTCTTCGGCGAGTGCCTGGACCCGCCCGGCATCGATGCCGAACGAGCCCTGGCCGGCCATGGCCTCGCCGCTGATCTTCAGCAGAATGCGATTGTATCGGGGCATGCGCCGCTCGCCTGCACGCGGGCCGGTTCAGGCCGCGGGAGGCGTCGTCTCTGCGGTCTCTTCGATCACGGCCATGTCGCCCACCTTGAAGCGCACGAACCGCGAAACCGAAATGTTCTCGCCCAGCTTGGCGATTTTGGTCTTGATCAGGTCGGCGATGGTCGTCGTGTTGTCCTTGATAAAGGGCTGCTCGTAAAGACAGACCTCCTCATAGAACTTGTTCATGCGGCCTTCGATCACCTTCTCGACGATCTTCTCCGGCTTGCCTTCCTGAAGCGCCCGCCCGCGCTGGATGTCCTTTTCGCGCTCCAGCGCTTCCGGCGTGACGTCCTCGCGGCGGATGAACTGCGGATCGGCTGCTGCCACCTGCATGGCGAGGTCCTTCACCAGATCCTGAAAGTCGCCGGTGCGAGCAACGAAGTCGGATTCGCAGTTCACTTCGATGAGCACGCCGAGCTGCGATCCCTGATGGATGTAAGAGCCGATGACGCCCTGGCGCGTGGCGCGGCCGGCCTTCTTCGAAGCGCCCGCCACGCCGCTCTTGCGCAGGATGATTTCGGCCTCGGCCAGGTCGCCGTTGGCCTGGACGAGCGCCTTCTTGCACTCCATCATGCCCGCGCCCGTACGGTCGCGGAGCTCTTTCACTAATTTCGCGCTGATTTCCATTGTTGTCATGATTCCTGTGTTCGCCGAAGCCCGCGGGCGGATCAGACCTCGCCGCGCGTGGTGGTGACGGGCTCGGCGGCCGGCGTTTCGGTTCCGGGTCCCTTCCGCGGCAGCGACATGGACGGCAAATCCTCGTCCGACAGACTCTCGGACATGAGCTCGTCCAGCTGATTCGGATCGAAGTGCGCGTACTGCGTGAACTCTTCCTGCGCCGGCGTTTCGTCGGTGACCACCTTCTCGGGGCGGAAGTCCTGCTCGGTGGCGAGCTGGCGGCCTTCAACCACGGCATCCGCGACCTTGGTGGTGAACAAGCGAATGGCGCGGAGCGCGTCATCGTTGCCCGGAATCACCCAGTCCACTTCGTCGGGATCGCAGTTGGTGTCCACAACGGCAACCACGGGGATGGACAGCTTGCGGGCTTCCTTGACGGCAATCGCCTCTTTGTTCGAATCGATCACGAACATGAGGTCCGGAAGGCCGGGCATGTCCTTGATACCGGCGAGATTCTGGTCCAGATGTTTGCGCTCGCGCTCGAGGCGGCCGACTTCTTTCTTCGCGCGGCCTTCCCACGAGCCTTCGGCGGCCATCGCCTCCAGCTCCTTGAGGCGCTTGATGGAGCGCTGCACGGTGGAGAAGTTGGTCAGCAGACCGCCCAGCCAGCGCTGGTTGATGTAATACTGCCCGCACCGGCCAGCCTCTTCGGCGACGGCTTCCTGCGCCTGGCGCTTGGTGCCGACGAACAGCACGTTCTTGCCGAGCGCGGCCTGTTCGGCCACGAAGCGCATGGCGTCTTTGAAAAGTTTGAGGGTTTTCTGGAGATCGACGATGTAGATCCCGTTACGTTCGCCAAAGATGTATTCCTTCATCTTTGGATTCCAGCGCTTGGTCTGGTGCCCGAAGTGAACGCCGGCTTCGAGCAGTTCCTTCATCGAAATTGACGGCAAACTGCCTCCTTGAATCGTAGGTTGACGGTTTCACTCCGCATGCTGCTCCGGAGGCGCGGCCCAAAGCGGAATTTGCGCCCCGCGAGCAGGCGGAATGTCGAGCAGGAAGGGAGGAAAGAACGCCGGGCTCAGCGCCCGCGGCCAGACTACCGCACCTGCTAACGTTTCGAGAACTGGAACCGGCGGCGCGCGCCCTTCTGGCCGTACTTCTTGCGCTCGTGAGCCCGGGGGTCGCGAGTGAGGAAGCCGGCCGACTTGAGGCGGCCGCGAAGTTCGGAATTGAATTCGATAAGCGCGCGGGCGATGCCCAGCCGCGCGGCGCCGGCCTGACCGGTCACGCCGCCGCCATCGGCCAGAATCAGAACATCGAACCTGTCGGCCACTTCCGCGGCGAGCAGCGGCTGGCGCACGATGGCGCGCGCCGATTCGCTCGGGAAGTAGTTGTCAAACGGCCGGCCATTCACCGTGATCTGGCCTTTGCCGTTGCGCAGAAAAATGCGGGCGGTGGACGTCTTACGGCGCCCCGTCCCCAGATACTGAACTAACGTTGCTGGCACTCTCTTCTCTTCTCCAATTAGCCGATAGCGAGGGCGGCCGGCTTCTGCGCTTGATGCGGATGCTTGTCGCCGGGGTACACCTTCAGCTTGCGATACATGTGTTTGCCGAGTTTCGTCTTGGGCAGCATGCCAGAGACGGCGTCCTCGATCATCTTGATCGGCCGCGCCGCGCGCACCTTTCGGGCGCTAACCTCGACCAGGCCACCCGGATAGCCGCTGTGCCGCCGATAAAGCTTCTGCTCTTCCTTGCGGCCGGTGAGTCGCACTTTGTCGGCATTGATGACGATCACGTGATCGCCCGTGTCCAAGAAGGGCGTGTAGGTGGGCTTGTGCTTGCCCATCAGGAGCATGGCCGCCTTGCTGGCAACGCGGCCGAGAACCTGGTTTTCGGCATCGATCACATGCCACTGCCGAGCGATTTCATCGCGGCTCGGGAAATGGGTGTTCATACAGACAGACGTTCTCCGTTCGAGACTTACAAATCATTCAGCTTACCGAACCGGGACCGCGTTGTCAAACGGGGGCTTGGAAATCAACGGGATAGGGCGGGCGGGATGACGGGTATTCAGTCATGTGGCGGTCAACATGCCGCCTCGATATCGGTTCTTTTGAAGTCATCTCCTGTGAACAGCAAAGACACACCGGCCAGCAACGCGACGGCATAGGACATACAATCGCCAAAATTCAGGCGTGCGGGATGCCGGCCCCTGCCAAACCGCAGGAACGCGGTCGTAGCGGCATGGACATGCTCCTCGCTGAAAGGAACGATCTCCGCTTCGATGCGGCGCAGAAAAGCAAAAAGCAATGAACGCGCATCCTGGCCCATGCGAGAGCTCAGGACCATTGCTGATTCAAGCACAGTCGGCGCTCCAACGAGGATCACGCGCGCCCCTTCAATCGCTTCGATAAGCCGCTCGTAGCCGGCCTCTTTCAGGTGCAGGGCGACAATCGAGGATGTATCCAGAACCATCGCTTACCAGCCCTGACCACCGTAGCCGAGAATGTCATCTTCCTCAGCCGTCGTGAGCGTGCGACCTAACTCGGCCTGTGGGACGAGTGGCCAAACCTGTCGTCCGAGGTACTCGGAAAGACTCCTGCGGCCGCGCCGATATCCCGCCTGCGCCTGAAGCCGCTCACGGCGCTCGAGCAACGCGCGGCGTATCGCTTCTGTTTTTGATTCGCTTGCCATCCGGGCGACCTCGGCGGCCAGCCTCTCCACCTCCGTATTCTTGATGTTTAAGCCCATGGTAGATAAATTATACCTCTATACCATTCAACGGCTGGTCACACATCTCATGAAAAACTTGTATCTCTAATCGCAGCATGTCGGTACAGCCGAAATCGAGATCCTCCTAAGTTCGTTATCGCCGCCTCGCATGATAGCTTTTTGGACGAGAAAGGAGGGCTTTGTCCATGAGCTCCTCAATTCAGATCCTCGCGAACCAGAAGAACGCGCAATCCTCTACCGGTCCACGGACGCCGGAAGGCAAAACAACCTCCAGCCAGAACGCCGTGTCACACGGCCTGACCGGCGGTTTCCGTGTCCTTCCGCACGAAAACCAGGCCGACTTCGATGCCTGCCTCGCTCGCTATCGCGACGAGTTCGAACCCACGACCGAGCACGAGCGCTTCCTGGTCGAGTTGATGACCCAGTCGCGCTGGGAACTCCAGCGGACCAATCGCCTCATCGCCGCCGTCCTCGAGCGCCTGGCCAGCGCTCCGGATACCGGCGCGGCCTCTCCGGACGCCGGAATCGCCGCCGCTCTCATCGGCCGCACGGCCGACGCCTTCACCACGCTGAAGCGCTACGCCGCGGCCGCCGAGCGGACTTATCTCCGCTGTTCCCGTGAACTTACCCAGAATGCCGCCCGCCGGGCGAAGCAGGCCGCCGTGGTCGCCGCCGCACGCCTCTGGGCGGACTCGGGGACCAAACCAAACGAACCCAAACCGCCCATTTCGGAGCCGAAAAAACCGCGTAAACCCACCCCCGGCGTCCCCTTCACCGACGAAGATCCGCTGAGCTGGCGCCTGTAGGATCTTTGGGGGGCAGGGCCTCGCCCTGCGGCGGGCCCCCGGCCCGCCTGGTCTGCTAAAAAACCTGGCTCATGCGGCTGATCCCCTCGCGAATTTCAGTCTCCCGCATGCGCGAATATCCGAGGAGAAACCCGGTCCGCGACGGCCGCCGCAGATAATACGGCGCAATTCCATAAATCCCGACGCCGCGGGCCGCGGCGGCGGCAATTGCTGCCTCCTCGTCTACCGCCTCCCTGGGCCAAAGCGCCACGTGTGCCCCCGCTCCGTCACCGGTGATCTCCACACGATCGCCCAGCCACTTGGCTATCGCGTCCAGCAGCATCCTCCGGCGCAGGGCAGTTCTCCTGCGCACGTGGCGCAGCGAGCGCTCATAGGCCCCGCTCGAGATGAACTCTGCCAGCGTCGCCTGTTCCAGCGCGGCGGTGTGCCGATCGGAAAGCCATTTCGCGGCAGTGAAAGCCGGAACCAGCGCCGCCGGCGCGATCAGGTACCCGATGCGCAGGGAAGGAAACACCGTGCGCGAGAATGTCCCGATGTAGATGACGCGGCCGTCCTGATCGAGTCCCTGCAGGGATTCAAGCGGCTGCCCCTCGTAGCGGAATTCGCCATCGTAATCGTCTTCGACGATTACCGCGCGATTACGGCGGGCCCAATCGAGAAGAGCCGCCCGCCGGCCAAGCGGGAGAATTGCGCCGGTCGGAAACTGATGCGATGGTGTGACGAAGGCCAGCCGTGCTTTGGCCGGCAGCCGTTCGGGATTCAGTCCATCCCGATCCACCGCGACGGGAGCGAGTCGCGCTCGTGCGGCGCGAAGCACTTCTCGAGTTCCCTGATAGCTCGGATCTTCGATGGCTACGCGATCACCCGGCTCGATCAGCACTCGTGCAATGAGGTCGAGCGCCTGCTGCGAGCCATTAACGACGATCACCTGCGAGGCCTCGCAGTTAACAGCGCGTGAGCGGCGCAGGTGCGCGCAGATCGCCTCGCGAAGACGTGCGTTCCCGGCGGCGGCCCCATAGTGCAGCTCGGAAACGGGCGCCTTACGCGCGCAGCGCAACAGTGTGCGTCGCCAGAGTTCGAACGGGAATGTTTCGAGATCGCTCCGCCCATAGGCGAAGTCGTACGGCAGCGCCGGCTTCTGCTGGGCAGGCACGTAGACCCGCGACATCGCCAGCGCCGCCGATCGCCCGAACGTCGATAAGCGCAGCTTTGCCGACCCGTGACGGGCTGCGGAGCCGCGTTCCGCCAGTCCGCGGGCGACGTACGTCCCGGATCCCGTGCGTGATTGGGCGAATCCTTCCGCCAGCAGCTGGTCAAATGCGAGCAGCGCGACGGTTCGCGATACGCCGAGCTGCTCAGCCAGCTCCCGCGTGGAAGGCAGCTTCTCCCCGGCCGCGAGTGCGCCGGAGAGAATGGCGTCCCGGAGGCCGGCGTAGACCTGGCGGAACAACGGACCGGCGTTCTTCGCGAGTGGTATCGTCAGCTGCATACAAAGTGGATCTTTTAAAATACCACTGAAAGCGGCATCCTCGAAGCATGTTGCAGCGCATTTCGATCTGTTGCCTGCTGGCCGCCCTGGCCGCGCCCGCGGGAACGAACAGCCCGCAGCGTGATGGCCAGCATGATTTCGATTTCGAGTTCGGGCAGTGGAAGGCGCACAGCCGCCGCCTGTTGCATCCGCTCACCGGCTCGAATCAATGGGTCGAGTTCGATGGGACCCTGGTCGCGCGCCCCGTCTGGGGCGGCCGCGCCAACATGGACGAATTCGAGGCCGACAGCCCAACCGGGCACATCGAAGGGATGACCGTCCGCACCTGGAATCCCAAGTCTCACCAGTGGAGCATCTACTGGGCGAATCAGGCCAGTGGCGTCTTTTCACTGCCCGCAACAGTCGGGGACTTCCGGAACGGCCGCGGCGAGTTTTACGACCAGGAAGACTACAATGGCCGCAACATCTTCGTCCGCTACCTCTGGCTGGTTCCCTCCCCCGATCATCCTCGCTGGGAGCAGGCCTTTTCTCAGGACGGAGGCAAAACCTGGGAAACGAACTGGATCATGACCTATACGCGAGTGAAGCAGTGAAGTTGACCGGCCGAACACAGCTGAAACGGCTGCCGAATCGCGGGTCACACGATGCGGAAACGATCCATGCGATTCTCGATGCCGGGTTCCTCGCGCACGTCGGTTTTCAGGTCGATGGTCAGCCCTTCGTAATCCCCACGCTGTGCGGCAGGGACGGCGACAAACTGTATCTGCACGGTTCGGCCGCGAGCCGCATGCTCCGGACGCTCGATGCGGGCGTGCCCGCCTGCGTGACCGTGACTCTCGTCGACGGTCTGGTGCTGGCGCGCTCGGCGTTCCATCATTCCATGAACTACCGCAGCGTGACCGCGTTCGGGACCGCTCGTGCTATCGCCGATGAGGGGGAGAAAACCCGAGCGCTGCGGATCATCTCCGAGCACCTGATCGCGGGCCGATGGAACGACGTACGAGGCCCCAGCGAGAAGGAGTTGAAAGCCACTGCGGCGCTGGCCTTCACCATCGAGGAAGCCTCCGCCAAGATTCGCACCGGTCCTCCCATCGACGACGAAGAGGATTACGCGCTCCCGGTCTGGGCCGGCGTGCTTCCGCTGCGGCTCGAGGCGGGCGCGCCCATACCCGGCGGCGCCCCGGATTATGTGCTGAAATTCGGCAAGGGGCCCCTGTGATCATCGAAATGCGCACCTATAAGACGAAGCCGGGATGCCGCGCGCGGTTTCTCGAGATCTTTCATACCAGGGTGATCCCGGCGCACGACGAGATCGGAATGAAGATCCTCGGCCCGTTCCTTTCACTGGAAGACGCTGACACCTTCTTCTTCATGCGTCGCTTTCCCGACCTCGCCTCCCGCGACCCGATGAAAGCGCGGTTCTACGAAGGCGATCTCTGGAGAGGCGAATTGGAACAGGTGCTCATGCCCATGCTGGAGAAATACGACGTCGTGCTGGTGGACGACCCGGACCGTCTCGTTCAGTGGCACTGATGCTCCCCGAATTAGGCAGTGACCCTATTCAGGGCGCCAGAACGGCTCGCCGGCAGGAATGAACTCGACCGGCACTTCCGTGATGAAGGTTTTTAGCCAGCGGGCGCACTCGTCCATACCGGCCTCCTCCGACAGCACGTGGCCGATGATGATCAGCCCTTTGTGGCGGCCCTCGTTGAGGGCGTCGCGAGCATACTCCACCGTTTCCCACTCGCGCGCTTCGCCCACCACCAGCGCGTCCACATCGCTGCGCTCGAGCATCGCGATCTGCCGGTCGGCGCCCGCCGCTCCGGGCAGCATGGCGATGTGCGCGAGTTTCTCCCCGGGATCGCCCACCACGCGCAGGGTTTTGTCGTGCAGGCGATCGCGAATGCTCGCCGCCAGAGCGCCCAGGGTCGGCTGCGGCGCGGCGAACAGCGCCGGGTCGGTCTGGCTTTGCTGCCTTTCCCAGCCCAGTTCGCGAACCATGCCCACCATGATCCCGTCCGGCCGGCGCATGTGCCAGTGATCATGGAAGCGGAACACGACCATGTTGTGCCGGCGGATGAACTCGATCTTCTGCCGGTAGACGGCGTCGTTCTCGAGCGCCTTCGTCTCATCGAGGTGGTTATAGAAGCTCGGCTCGTGGCTGATGATCAGGTTCTTCCCGCTCGAGGCGGCGCGCTGGAGGACGTCGTAGCTGTCGGTGAACGCGGTTGCGATGCCAGTGACGCGCGTCTCCGGATCCCCGGCCTTAAAGGTGTCGACGGTGGGAGTTTGCCAGGTCACGCCGACGTTCTTCTGAATGCGCTCGATCACCTGGCGCGCGGTCAGCGGCTGCTGTGCGTGAACGAAAACTGCCGCCAGAGCAATGGCTGCAGCGATACGAGATCTCATGCGTGCATGTCGCCTTTACGCTCGTGAAACAAACGGGTCGCTGTTGCCGAAGAGCATGTCGAGGGTGGGGCGTCTCGCGATATTGGCCGGAAGCCGGCCCTGCATGGCAGTGTCGCGCAGCGCGCGCCGCTCCGGCGTGTCCTTTTCGGGCCGGCCATTCAGCTTGCGAAACTCCAGCAGGTGCTTGTGCGCGCGGCGCAGCGTGCGCTCGTTGGTGGCGATGTCACGGGCCGCCGTGGCCGCGGCTTTAGGATGTGCCCGAACCAGTTCCGCCACGCGGTGCATGCGCACGATCTTCCAGTGCGCCCGCGCCATGTCGTCCACCAGAAAACGCTCGTGAATCCCGCTGGGGCCGTAGGCTCGGCCGTATTCCGCCAGGAGCGCGTCGAACTCCTCCTGACTTTCCCCGGGCAGCACCTGGAAGCGGAAGTAGCTGATCTTGTCCGCGAACTTGTCCATGTGGACCTACTCCCACTCTATCGTTCCCGGAGGCTTGTGTGTGAGGTCGTAAAAAACGCTGCATACACCGGGGATGGCGAGCAGTTCGGCGCCAATTCGGCTGAGAAGCTCGCGCGGCATCTCTACCGACTGCGCGGTCATGCCGTCGACCGAGTGAATGGGTCGCAGGACGACGGAGTCGGGCCGCTCCGACGTGCCCACCGGGATCAGCACGACCGGGAACTGCCATACCTGGTCCTCGAAGCCGGCGCTCTGGGAAAAGCGGCGGACCACGAAGTCGGCCCGGCGCAGGCGGGCAAGCCGCGTTTCGTCGATGAAGCCCCGGGTTACCCGCATGTCTCCGAACGCGGCATTCGAAGCGGTCTGGCAGATCACACGGTTGAACTCCGTGGACGCGTTCACCAGCTCCGTTGCTCGGGCGTGGTCCATGCCGATGAAGCCCCACAGCACGGGTCGATAACTGCGCGAATCGCCGTGAACGCCTACCGAGCGGATCGGCAGAAGCAGGCCGTCATCGATGCGCACCAGCGGGCGCTCCTCAGCCGAGCACAGGCAGCGGATGGCCAGCCCAGGGCCGGGGAACGGATGCCGGGAGAGGAACTCGCCGGGGATGCCCAGCTCGCGGCCGATCTCCCGCACCTCATCCTTGTAGAAGGAGGCCAATGGCTCGACCAGCCGGTTCTCGGAGATCAACTGCTGGATGCCGGCGACGCGATTGTGATGCGTCTTGATAACGTCGGCATTGGCCGTGCCCCCGGATTCGATCGTGTCCGGGTAGATGGTGCCCTGGCCGAGAATCCAGTTGCCGTCGAGGAAGTGGCCGGATCGGAGAATGCGGTCCTGGACGGCGACAAACTCCTCGCCGATGGCCATGCGCTTGGCTTCGGGATCGGTCAGGCTGGCCAGCTTTTCGAGGAACTCGCGGGAGGCGTCCTCAACGCGGAAAGCCTTTGCGCCAAGAGTGGCGAACAGCCGCCGCACGTACTCGGTTTCGCCCTCACGCATCAGCCCGGTATCGACGTAGATGCCGAACACGCGGTCCGGGCCGAGAGCGCGCAGGCACAGCGTGTAGGCGACGGTGGAATCGACACCGCCGCTGACGAAGAAGAAAACGCTGCGGTCCCGAACGGTTTCGCGGATGTCTGCCTCAATCAGCCCCAGCCGGTCTTTGGGGCTCCAGTCGCGCTCGCACTGGGCCATGCCGAACACGAAGTTCGCCAGAATCTCGCCGCCGAACTGGGTGTGCACGACTTCGGGGTGAAACTGCACGCCGGCGATCGGCCGCTCACGGTGCGCGATGGCAGCTACCGGGCAGTCGCCGCTGGAAGCGATGAGATCGAAGCCGGCAGGCGGCGCCTCGAGCCGATCGCGGTGGTTCATCCAAACCTGCAAACCACCGGCCGACTCGCCGGGAAACAACGGATGCGCGTGCCGCAGTTCGATGCGCGCCAGACCATATTCGCCCTTTTCGCCGCGCTGTACCGGCGCGCCGAGCGCGTGCGCCACGGCCTGGAGGCCATAGCAGATGCCGAAGATCGCGGGTCCGGCGTTGAGGATCTCGGGGTCGATGCGCGGGCTGCCGGCTTCGTACACGCTGGCCGGGCCGCCGGAAACGATTATGCCTCGGCGGTTCTTCAACTCAGATGCGGGCGTGTCGCTGGGCCGGACCTCGGCATAAACGCCCAGGTCGCGTACGCGGCGCGCGATCAGGTGGCAATACTGCCCGCCCGCGTCGAGAACCGTGATCTGCGGCTCAGGCCGGGCGTGCGGAAGAGTATGTAGCGATGCAGCCGTTACGGCCGAATCCATTAAAAGCGATCGCGCCCCATGCGCTGGACAACCAGCTTGTTGGATTTGTCGAGCAGAGCGACGGCCTCGGGCATGTAGGTGACGGCCTTCCCCAGCACCGGGTCATTCTCCGCCTGGACTTTTTGCGAGGCCTCGAAGCTGAATGCCGTGATGTACATCTCGTGCTTGAGCTGGTTCCTGACCCACGTGTGGTTCTCGGTCCATTCCGCTTCCGTGAAGGGCACCTTCTTCTTCAGCAGGTAATCGTGGAAATCCTCGACGACTGCCTCGTCCGGCGACCAGCCTGTGGGCAGCTTCGTCGAATGCGTGCCGAAGTAGTCCGCCGTAAAGTTGAAGAATGCGTAGGCGCGGAGGACCTCGGTCTGGAACTTGTTCAGCTTTGGCGTCGGGATCTTTTCGTCCGGCGTGATGCCGCCTCCGCCGTAAACGGTGCGGCCGGCGTCGGTCATCTTCACATCCAGCGGGTTCTTCTGCTCGGCGTGCTTGCCGTAGTAGTAGTCGAGGAACGAAATGTTCGAGTAATCGCGCTGGATGAGGCGGCCGCTGGGGGTGTAGTAGTGCGCTGTGGTGAGCGCAAGGCCGGTGTTGTCATCCAGCGGGTACACGGTCTGCACGAGGCCCTTCCCAAAGGTGGTGTCGCCGACGATCAGCGCGCGGTCGTGATCCTGAAGCGCGCCGGCGACGATTTCGGCCGCCGAGGCGGAGTAACCATTGACCACCACCACCATGGGGTAGTTCAGTCCGTACGGGCTGCCCTTGGCGGTGTAGGGCTTATCGGCGGAGGCGCGTCCGCGATGCGAGACAACGATCTCGCCCTTGCGCAGCCAGTGGCCGGCTACGGCGACGCCCTCATTCAGCAGGCCGCCAGGGTTGTCGCGAAGATCGAGCACCAGGCCCTTGATGTTCTCTTCGCCCAGGCGGGCGAGGTTGTCATCAAGTTCCTTGCTGGTGGTCTCGTTAAACGACGTGATCTTGACGTAGGCGATTCCCGGCTTCAGCCAGAATGCCTTCTCGACGCTGTTGCGTGGAATCTCGCCGCGGGTAATGTTGAAGGTGATCGGCTTGTCCACGCCGTCGCGGCCGACAACCACGGTAACCCTGGTGCCTTTGGGACCCTTCAACATGTCGGCGATCTCGGAGGTGGTCATGTTGTCGGTGTGCTTGTCGTTGACCTCCATGATCACGTCCCCGGGCCGCAGGCCGGCTTTATAGGCGGGCGAACCCTCGAAGGGCGCGATAACAATGGTCTTGCCGTTCCGCTCCCCGACATACATTCCCACGCCGAAATACTCACCGCGCTGGTCGTCGCGGAGGGCTGCGAAATCCTTGGGATCGAAGAAATTCGAGTGCGGATCGAGCGTCCGCAGCATGCCCGGAATCGCGCCCTTGTAGATGGCCTTATCCGCCGTCGGTTTGGTGGCGGCGTTCTGCTCGACCACATCGTAAATGCGGGTGAAACGGTGGATGCTGGCCTGGACGTCGTCCTCCGGCCCGCTGGCCGTCGCGGCCGAGACGCGCGTAAGTCCCGGGCCGAACACGCCTCCAATGAGTGCGCAGAGGGCCACGAAAAGAAATACAAGAAGGAGGGGTGAGCTGCGGCGGGGCATACGGGTTCTTGACCTCATTATAGCGAGGATGACGGACGTCTTCTGTTAAGACGGGACGCCGCAGCGAAAGGTTCAGTTTCCTGCCGAGGTTCCGGTTAGCCCATGCGGGCTTTTTTGATCCCGGCGGCGCTCTCGGTGCGGACGGGCTTACGCGGGGCGCCATTGGTGGTTCCCAGGCGGCGTACCTGATCGGTGACGCAGACCAGGAACATTGGCTGGCGGGCGTTCTTGAGGATGTCGATGATGCGTTCGCGCTCGTCTTCCAGGTAAATTGCCTTGCCGTCCGTGACGAGGTGCAGGTCGGAATTATTCTCCAGCACGTCGGCGAGGCGGCGGCCCATCTCACGCTGCAGGAACCGGAGCACGCGGCGGATTTTCTGGAGGGAAAAACCCTTGCGGCGGAGTTCGGCGATGACTGTGATCTCGATTACTTCTTCAGGCGTGTAGACCCGCTTATGACCTTCGTGTCTGGGGGATACAACCTTGCGCTCGTCCCACCACTGGAGCTGGCGCAGGCTGACCTGGGCGATGCGCGCCACGTCGCTGGAGGAGAAGTTCTGGGCGTCGGACGAACTTTCAGGACGCGTTTTCTTTGTTTTGAACATGTTTACCCGTCCGCGTTTCTGAGTTGAGGAGCCATAAAGATTGTACGTCAGCGGCGGGAGGAGTCAATAGGGCAATCGACGGACCGGTACCGACCGCGGAATCAGCGGTCCGGGAAGCCGAAAGACAGCCCTCAGGACCGGAAGTTCAGGCGCTCTTCGATGCGTGAGATGCGGGTGTCCAGTTCGTAGATCTTCTTCGTGAGCAGGTCGAAACCGGTGTTTACGCGGTCTTCGAGGGCGGAGAGGCGACTGACCACATCCGTTATACGTGCATTTATCGTGCTCACCTGGATCATGTTGACCAGGATTCCGACAAGGATGGCGAGGGTGGGAATGCCGATGGCGAAGAACAACTGTGGGTTGTTCATGTGCTGTCTATAATTCTACTGCGGCAGGAGATTCTCAGCCGCCGCCGACGAACTGGACGATTTCCAGTTCCGCGCCGGGGTCCACCTTCGTGCTGTCCCAGGACGGCTTGCGAATGATCTCGCGATTCAGTTCGATAGCTACGCGCTCCGGGTCGACGGACAGGTGGCGCAGCAGCGCGGCAACGGTGAGGCCGGCGGGAATCTCGCGCGGGCGCCCATTAATCACAACACTCTGATTCGATTCTGTTTCGGGGCTGGCCATGTCTCGCTATGTATTATAGTGAAGGACAGCGACTGGTAATGCCTACTTCGTATCCGCAGACATACTTTCCGGTCCTGATACAGATCCTCCTCGCCATCGCGGTTGCCTCGGCGCTGGTCACGCTTTCGTGGCTGCTTGGAAAACGTGTCAAGAGCCGGCTGAAGGATACGCCGTACGAATCGGGCATGGCGCCGACGGGGTCGGCGCGCGAGCGCTTCAGCGTCAAGTTCTACCTGGTGGGCATCGTTTTCATTCTGTTCGATATCGAAGCCATTTTTCTTTACCCGTGGGCTGTGGTTTACCGCGAACTCAGGCTGTTCGCGTTCTTCGAAATGCTGGTCTTCGTGGTGCTGGTGCTGGCCGGTTTCTTCTATATCTGGAAGAAGGGCGTGCTGGACTGGGCGCTGAGCAGTCCGGGCGGAGAAGAAGACTAAGAGCCGAATGCTTCCTGAAGCTTTGAAGGATGTCGCCGCCGCAGCGGCGCTGGAGCAGCGCGACAGCGCGGCCATTGTCGACGGCCACCGGGACCGCGATGAGCCGACGCTGTTCATAGCGCCGGGGAAGATTGTCGATGTGTGCCGCTTTTTCCGCGAGATGGAGTTTAATCGCATCAGCTCCATCACCGGCGTGGACTGGTATCCCGCAGATCCTCGGTTCGAGGTGGTTTACCATCTGCACTCGACCAGCCGTAACGAACGGATCCGTCTGAAAGTGCGCGTGCGGGAGCAGGAGCCCGAGGTGGAATCGGTTACGAGTGTGTGGCGCGGCGCCAACTGGTACGAACGCGAAGTATTCGATATGTTCGGCATCCGCTTCCGCAATCATCCGGACCTGCGCCGCATTCTCATGCCGATTGACTGGGAAGGACATCCGCTGCGGAAGGATTACCCGGTTCATGGGCACAAGTACACGTACCAGAATGAGTAACTCACCATGCAGGAACTGATCGAGCATACCGAAAGCATGCCGGCGCCCGCGGCGCTGGAAGGCGGGACGGGCACGCCGCGGCGCATGGTGCTGAACATGGGGCCGCAGCACCCCTCGACGCACGGTGTGCTGCGCGTGATCATTGAGCTCGACGGCGAAACAGTGGTGAAGGCCACGCCGGACATCGGTTTCCTGCACACGGGCATCGAGAAGGAGTGCGAGGTCAAGACCTGGCAGCAGACGGTCACGCTGACCGATCGCGTCGATTATCTCGCGAACCTGTCGAACAACCTCGTGTATTCGCTGGCGGTGGAGAAGCTGATCGGCGATATCGAGATCCCGGCGCGGGCGCAGTGGATGCGGGTGATGCTGGTGGAATTCCAGCGGATCGCCAGCCATCTGGTCTGGCTGGGGACGCACGCGCTCGATCTGGGCGCGATGAGCGTATTCTTTTACTGCTTCCGCGAGCGCGAGGAGATTCTGAAGATCTTCGAGCAGTTCTCCGGGCAGCGGATGATGACCAGCTACATCCGTCCGGGCGGCCTGGCGCTGGAGCCGCCGCGCGGGTGGGACCGCATGGTGGCGCGCTTCATTCGCTCATTTCCGGAGAAGGTGGACGAGTACGAAGAGCTGCTGGATCAGAACCCGATCTGGAAGCGGCGGACCGTCGGCGTGGGGCCGATCGCGCTGGAGGACATGCTGGACCTGGGCATCACCGGGCCGATGGTGCGGGCGGCGGGACTGCCACTGGACGTGAGAAAAACCGAGCCCTACTCCAGCTACGACAAATTCGATTTCAAGGTAGCGACGCGGACCGGCAACGACGTGTACTCGCGATACCAGGTGCGCATGGAAGAGATGCGGCAAAGCGCGCGGATCATCGTGCAGGCGCTGGAGGGCATGCCCGAGGGCGCGTGGCAGGCGAACGCGCCGAAGATCGTACTTCCCGACCGGGAAAAGATGAAGACGCAGATGGAGGCGCTCATCTACCACTTCAAGATCGTCACCGAGGGCTACCGCGTGCCGGCCGGTGAAGTGTATCAGGCTATCGAGTCGCCGCGCGGCGAGATCGCTTACTACATCGTGAGCAACGGAACGTCGCGGCCATATCGCGTCTTCATGCGCACGCCGAGTTTCGGGAACCTGCAGGGCCTGCCGAAGATGATCGAGGGGACGCTGATCGCCGACACCATCGCCACCATGGGCAGCCAGGATTTTGTGCTGGGGGACGTGGATCGCTAAATGACTTTTTCGCCGGAGCTGGAAGCGAAGTTCGCGAAGCTGCTGACCATCTATCCCGAGGGGCGGCAGCGGTCGGCCATCGTGCCCATGCTGCTGTACGCCCAGGATGAGGTGGGCGCGGTTACCACGGAGCTGATCGAGGAAGTGGCGAAGCGCGTCGGCGTGCAGCCGCTGACCGTGGATGAAACGGTTGGCTACTACTCGATGCTGCACCGCAGGCCCATGGGCCGCTATCACGTGCAGGTGTGCACGAATATCAGCTGCCTGCTGGTGGGTGGAGAGCAGCTCTACGATCATGCGAAGAAGAAGCTGGGAATCGGCAACAAAGAAGTGACTCCCGACGGGCTGTTTTCGCTGGAAGAGGTGGAGTGCATGGGCGCCTGCTCCTGGGCGCCCGCGGTCGAGATCAATTACGATTTCCATCATTTCGTGACGCCCGAGAAACTGGACAAGCTGATCGACGACATCCGCCGGGCGCGGGTGAGTTAAGCACATGCCGCTTTATAACGAACCGAGTCCGCTGGAGGTGAAAGTTCTGAGCCGCCGCTTCGGGATGGCGAATTCGGCGAGCATCGACACCTATCTTGCGACCGACGGATACGCCGCGATTCGCAAAGCGCTGGAAATGACGCCGGAGCAGATCATTGATGAAGTGAAGGCCTCGGCGCTGCGCGGGCGCGGCGGCGCGGGTTTTCCGACAGGCATGAAGTGGAGCTTCGTGCCGCGCAACTCGCCGAAACCGAAGTATGTGATCTGCAACGCCGACGAGAGCGAGCCGGGCACCTGCAAAGACCGGCTGCTGATGGAGTACGATCCGCACCAGCTGATCGAGGGCATGATGATCTGCGGGCGGGCGATCGGCTCGAACGCCGGCTACATTTATATACGCGGCGAGTATCGCTATCTGATCGAGATCATGGACCGGGCCATCGACGAGGCGTACGGGCGCGGGTTTCTGGGCGACAACGCGCTGGGCTCCGGCTGGAAATTCGACGTACGGACACACAGCGGTGCGGGGGCTTACGAGTGCGGCGAGGAATCGGCGCTGCTCGATTCGCTGGAAGGGAAACGAGGCATTCCGCGTCTGAAGCCACCGTTTCCGGCCGTTGTCGGCGCGTGGAGCTGCCCGACGGTGGTCAATAACGTGGAGAGCTACTCGGCGGTCCCGTTCATCATTCGCGACGGGGGCGCGGCGTTCGCGGCGCTGGGTACGCCCAAGAACGGCGGCACACGGCTGTTCTGTCTTTCGGGTCATGTCAACAAACCTGGCGTTTACGAACTGCCGATGGGCTTCAACCTTCTGCGCATGATCGACGAAGTCGGCGGCGGTATACCGGGCGGGAAGAAGCTGAAGGCGGTGATTCCGGGCGGGTCTTCGTGTCCGGTGCTGAAGGCCGACGAGTGCGACCTGGCCATGGATTTCGACACCGTCGCAAAAGCAAAGAGCATGCTCGGCTCCGGCGGCGTGATCGTCATGGATGAAGACACCTGCATGGTGAAAGCCATGCTGCGCATCATGCGGTTTTACGCTCACGAGAGCTGCGGCTGGTGTATTCCCTGCCGCGAGGGCACCACTTGGCTGCGGAAGGTGCTCACGCGCATGCACGACGGCGCCGGTGTGCGGGGCGACATCGATCTGATGTACGACGTGGCGCGCAACATGCTCGGCCGCACGTTTTGCGCCCTTGGCGACGCGGCGGCGATGCCCATGATGTCCTTCGTCGAAAAGTTCCGTGATGAGTTCGAAGCGCATCTGGACGGGAGACCGTGCCCGTACGAACATGCGCATGAATTGGCGGCCGTGTAGCCGCCGCAGCTGAAAGATTGAAAGAATGGCCGATCTGGTAAACCTGACGATCGACGGAAAGCCGGTGCAGGCCGCGCCCGGCACGCTGGTAATTAACGCGGCTAAGCAGGCGGGCATTGAGATCCCGTCCTTCTGTTACTACGACGGGCTGAAGCTGCAGGCGGCGTGCCGCATGTGCCTTGTCGAAGTGGAGAAAACGCCGAAGCTGCAGGTGGCCTGCACCCTGCCGGTGGCCGAAGGCATGGTGGTGCACACCGATTCGGCGCCGGTGCACGAAGCGCGGAAGACAATGGTGGAGTTTCTGCTCACCAATCATCCGCTGGACTGCCCGGTGTGCGACAAGGGCGGCGAGTGCGAACTGCAGGACATGACGTTCCGCTACGGCGTGGGCGAGAGCCGGTATCTGGAAGAGAAGCTGCACGTGGATGAAGAGCAGTGGTCGCCGGTGGTGTTCTACGACCGGCCGCGCTGCATCCTGTGTTACCGCTGCGTCCGTATTTGCGACGAGGGCATGGGCGTGGCGGCGCTGGGCGTCGGCAACCGCGGCGTGATCTCCGAGATTCTGCCAAACCAGGGCAACCACCTGAACTGCGACGAGTGCGGCATGTGCATCGACATCTGCCCAGTCGGCGCGCTGACCAGCGGCATGTACCGCTACAAGACGCGGCCGTGGGAGATGGAGCACGTGGGCACGATTTGCACCCATTGCTCGAACGGCTGTAAGACCACGCTCGGCGTTCGCAACGGCGAGATCATTCGCGGCAACAACCGCGACCATTCGGGCATCAACGGCGAGTTCCTCTGCCTCAAAGGCCGTTTCGCGTTCGATTTCGTGCAGCATCCGGAAAGGCTCCAGTCGCCACTGATGCGCAAAGGCGGCGGTCCGCTGGAGCCGGTGTCGTGGTCGGAAGCCCTGGCCGCGGTGGCGGCGAAGTTCAAAGAGGTTCGGGATCGTGGCGGGAATTTCGGTGTCATCGGGTCGAACCACACCTCGAACGAAGAGAATTACTTCCTGCAGAAGTTCGCGCGACAGGTGCTGGGGACCGCCAATATCGACCATCATCGAACGGGCGACATTGCCACGCTCATGGACGCGCTCAGCGGGCGCGCGAACGCGCTGGCCACCACAGCCGACGTTTACAACGCCAAAGCGGTGCTGGTTATTGCCAACGATCTCGCGCAACAGCAGCCGTTCCTGAGCTTCCAGGCGCGCGCCAACTACCGGCATCACGAAGCGCACATCTACACCATCACGCGCGGACCAACGCGCGAAGACAAGTACGCGATGATGGCCCTCGAGGCGCAGCCGGGCCGCGAGATTCGGGCGCTCGAACAACTTCGCGAATCGCTGAGCAAGGAGGGCGACCTCGTCATCCTGTTCGGCGACGCGATCCAGGGCGATGCGGTGCGGAAGCTGGTGGCGTTCGGCGATTCGCTCGGCATTCCGGTGAAATACGTGGCGCTGGTGGATTATTCCAATTCCCGTGGCGCTTCCGACATGGGGCTGCTGCCCGATCTTGGGCCCGGATACCAGGCAGCGGAGAAGCAGGGGCTGGCGTACGATCAGATCCTGAGCGCGGCCGATCTCGACGTGCTCTGGGTGGTTGGCGCGAATCCGCTACGGCGAACCGCGCTCGCGGCGGAACACGCCTTTGTAGTGGTTCAGGACCTGTTCCTTACCGAAACGGCGCAACGCGCGGATGTGGTGTTTCCGGGAGCTTCGGCTTACGAAAAGTCGGGCACGGTGACCAACGTTTGTGGCGAGGTCCAGCGGCTCAAGGCGGCGATTAAGATGATGGGGGCCAAGCCGGATCTGGAGATCATGGGGCTGCTGGCCAAAGAGATGGGGGCCAACATCGGCATTTGGCTGCCGGAGAAGGTGTTCGAGGAGATCCGGCAAACCGTGCATGGCTATAATGTTCCTTTGCCCGTGATCACCGCGGGCGGAGCGGCGCAGACCGCTCCGGTGAATGGGCGGGTTCCGACGCAGTCGCGGCCGGAGCTGATCCGGTCGGCGGGCGACACGCTTTATACGTCCGGAACACTCGGGCGCTGGTCCAAGACGCTGACCACGGTGCTGGAAGCGCCGGGCGCGCTGTACACGGGACGATGAGCACAAGTAAGAGATCTGATCCAGCCACGGTTTCGCGGCAATGAACTTCTACGTCATCAGTTTGATCAAGGTCGCCATCGTGGCCTTCGTGCTGCTGACGGCGCTGGCGTATTTGCAGTGGCTGGAGCGGAAGGTTCTGGCGCATATCCAGATCCGGCCAGGGCCGAACCGCGTGGGGCCGCATGGGTTGTTGCAGCCGCTGGCCGATGTCATCAAGCTCATCACCAAAGAGGGCATGGTGCCCTCGCATGTTAGTAAGTTCTTTTACTTTCTCGCGCCGATTGTTGCCGTCGCGCTCGCGCTGACCTCGATCGCGGTGATTCCGTTCGGGCCGGAGGTGGACATCTTCGGGGTGCGCACGTGGATGCAGCTGACGGATCTGAATATCGGGGTGCTGTTCGTGCTGGCGGTCTCGTCCATTGGCGTATACGGGGTGGCGCTGGCCGGGTGGTCATCGAACAACAAGTACTCGCTGCTGGGCGGGCTGCGCAGTTCGGCGCAAATGATCAGCTACGAGCTTCCGATGGCGCTGGCCGTGGCCGCGCCGCTGCTGATGGCGAATACGCTCAGCTTCCGCAAAATCGTGGAGCAGCAGAGCGGTTACTATCTGGGCTTCATTCCGCGGTGGAGCATCTTCGAGATGCCCTTCCCACAGATCATCAGCTTCATCCTCTTTCTGATCGCCGTGTTCGCGGAAACAAACCGCATTCCGTTCGATTTGCCGGAAGCGGAGAACGAACTGGTGGCCGGCTATCACACCGAGTACGCCAGCATGAAGTTCGCGGCCTTCTTCATGGCCGAGTACTGCAACATGGTGACGGTAACCTGTGTAGCCACGCTGCTGTTTCTGGGTGGCTGGCATCCGCTGTTTCCGCAGCCGTACTCCAACGTTATCGCTCCAATCATTTTTTTCGTTTTCGGACTGATGGCGGCCTGGGGCGCGATGCACCCGCGCAAACCGATCGAGAAGTACAGCTTCGGGGTGGTGACTTTGGCGTCGTTCGGCCTGGCGCTGATCTTTCTGGCCATTTGGCTGGTTCCCGCACTGGCGCCTGTGTTTCGGATCCTGATGCCGCTGTTCTGGTTCTGCGGCAAGGTGGTCCTGCTGCTGTTCGTGTTTATCTGGATCCGCGGCACGCTGCCGCGCTTCCGTTATGACCAGCTCATGCGCTTCGCCTGGGTGTTCATGTTTCCGGTGGCGATGCTAAACCTGCTTGTGACGGGCGTTCTGGTAGCGCTGTTCAGCAAATAAACGATGGACCTCGTACTGTTTCTCGTCTTCGCGATCATCGCCGTCGTTTGCGGGGTCAACCTCGTGGTGCAGACGCACCCGATCAGCAGCGCGCTGTCGCTGGTCGGCGTCATGGGGTCTCTGGCCGTGCTTTACCTGCTTTTGGGCGCGCCGTTCATCGCGGCCGCACAGGTGATCGTCTATGCCGGCGCGGTGATGGTGCTGTTTGTCTTCGTCATCATGCTGCTGAACGCAGGGTCGGAGCCGGTGACGCCGCTCCGCCGCATGGTCAAGATTCTCGGTGTGCCGCTGCTGGTGATTTTTCTGGGGCTGGTGGCCTTCATTATTCAGGCCGTGCTGCCGAACAGCGAGACTGTGCACTTCGGCGACCCGGCGGCCAAAGGCAGCCCCTATGACATCGGCCACGTGCTGTTCACGCAGTATCTGCTGCCCTTCGAGGTGACCTCGGTGCTGATCCTGATCGCGATTCTGGGGGCGATCGTGCTGGCCCGAAAGGAGCTGGAATAGATGCCCACGAGCGGCGGCGTTCCGATGGATTGGTATCTAATTCTGAGCGCGGTGCTGTTCTCCCTGGGAATCGCAGGCTTCTTTTTCCGCCGTAACATCATCACCGTGTTCATGTCGATCGAGCTGATGCTGAACGCGGTGAACCTCAGTTTCGTGACGTTCTCGTACCGCATGAAGCAGGTGGATGGGCAGATTTTCACTTTCTTCGTGATGGTGGTGGCGGCAGCGGAAGCCGCGGTCGGCCTGGCCATCATTCTCACGGTGTACAAGAACCGAAAGACGCTGCAGATCGACGAAGTCAGCTCGATGAAGAACTGACTCGGACCTTGCAATGGACCAACTTCTCTGGTTGATTCCGATAGTCCCGCTGCTCGGCTTCCTGGTTAACGGCATTTTCGGCCGGCGACTGAGCATGCCGGTGATCAAGACCGTGGCCATCGGCTCGGTGGCGCTGTCTTTCCTGTGGGTGGTGAAGACGCTCTTCGCGCTGGGAGTGTTCGGGGCGGGCAGTCCGCTGAGCGCGCCCTACGTGGAGCACTACTACACGTGGATGCAGAGTGGGGCGTTGAACATCGGCGTGGATTTCGCCGTCGACCGGCTGAGCGCGGTGATGCTGATGATTGTCACCGGCGTAGGTCTGCTGATTCACATCTACGCGACCTCCTACATGGAGCACGAGGGCGGCTACTACCGCTTTTTCGCCTATCTGAACCTGTTCATGTTCTTCATGCTGGTGCTGGTGCTGGCGGAAAACTTCGTGCTGCTGTTCGTGGGCTGGGAAGGCGTGGGCCTGTGCAGCTACCTCCTCATCAGCTTTTACTTCCTCGAAAAGTGGCCGACCGATTCCGGCAATAAGGCGTTTATCGTCAACCGCATCGGCGACTTCGGCTTTTCGCTGGCGATGTTCATGATCTTCCGGCAGTTCGGCAGCTTCGATTTTCAGAAGGTGTTCACCGCCGCCAATGGGATGCCGGTTGAAGCCGCTTATGGGACACTGACGGTGATCTGCCTGCTGCTGCTGCTGGGCGCGACCGGTAAATCCGCGCAGATTCCACTTTATGTATGGCTGCCGGACGCGATGGCCGGTCCGACTCCGGTCTCGGCGCTGATCCATGCGGCGACGATGGTGACCGCGGGCGTGTACATGGTGGCGCGCTCGCACGTGCTGTTCCTGCACGCGCCGATCGCCATGGACTGGGTTGCCGGCATCGGCCTGGCGACGGCGTTCTTCGCGGCGACCATCGGCATGACGCAGTTCGACATTAAGAAGGTCTACGCGTACTCCACCATTTCGCAGCTCGGCTACATGTTTCTCGGCTGCGGCGTAGGCGCGTTCTCGGCGGGCATATTTCACGTGATGACCCACGCGTTCTTCAAGGCGCTGCTGTTCCTCGGCGCGGGCGCGGTGATCCACGGGATTCACGGCGAACAGGACATGCGCAACATGGGCGGCCTGAGGAAGTTCATGCCGATTGCGTGCTGGACACTATTCGCCGCTTCGCTGGCCATTTCGGGCGTGCCCGGCACGTCGGGGTTCTTCAGCAAGGACGAGATCCTTTCGGCGGCGTACGGCCGAGCGCCGTGGATGTACTGGGTTGGCGTGATCACGGCGGGAATGACGGCGTTCTACGTGTTTCGCGCATGGATCATGACCTTTTTCGGCGAGTATCGCGGGCACGCTCACCCGCACGAATCTCCGCTGCTGATGACGATCCCGCTGACGATCCTCGCGGTGCTGTCGCTGCTGGGCGGGTTTATCAACGTCCCGCTCTGGCTCAAGCCGCTGTTCCCGGAAGTGGCCACGCAGACGGAGACGCTGGTCTGGATTTCTTCGGCGGCGGGATTGATCGGAATCGCCCTGGCGTTCCTCTGTTATATGTGGCGACCGGGCATTCCCGACACGATCACGCAATCAGCGCGCTGGCTCTACAATCTGGTCTACAACAAGTATTTCGTCGATGAAGCGTACAACGCCACGGTGGTGGAACCTCTGGTGGAGGGCTCGCGGACGGTGCTGTGGCGCGGCATGGACGCGGCGGTGATCGATGGCGCCGTAAACGGCCTCGGCACGCGATCCCGCGGTATCGGCAATGTCCTGCGGCTGGCGCAATCCGGTTATATTCGCAGCTACGCGGTCTGGGTGGTGTTCGGCAGCATCGTGCTGCTGTTCATCGTGGGTCTGGCGGGGGCGCGCTGATGCTGCTGAACCTGGTCATCTGGATCCCGCTGGCTGCCTTCGTCATCGGCCTGCTGCTTCCGAAGAACAATACGCAGCTGGTGCGTTTGTACACGCTGGGTGTCTCGACGCTGACGTTCCTCCTGTCGCTGGCGCTTTTGGCGATGCCGAAGGATTTCAGCTATGGCTCGAACCTGCCGTGGATCGATACCCCGAACATCCGCTATCATGTCGGCCTCGATGGCGTGAGCCTCTGGCTGGTGCTGCTGACAACGCTGCTAACGCCCATCTGCGTTCTGATCTCGTGGAACTACATCACCAAACGCATTAAGGAATTCTACATATTCCTGCTGCTGCTGGAATTCGGACTGGTGGGCGTGTTCTGCGCCCTCGATCTGTTCCTGTTCTTCGTGTTCTGGGAAGTTTCGCTGGTGCCGATGTACTTCCTGATCGGGGTTTGGGGCTACGACCGGCGCATCTACGCGGCGGTGAAGTTCTTCATCTTCACCATGGTCGGCTCGATGATGATGCTGGTGGCCATCATCTATGTCTATGGCCGTACCGGCACGTTCGACTACCTGACCATCATGGACAAGCTGCAGCACGGCACCGCCGGATTCGCCGGGGTCGAGCAGCTGCTGTTATTCCTCGGATTCTTCCTCGCGTTCGCGATCAAGGTGCCACTCTGGCCGCTGCACACGTGGTTGCCTGATGCCCACGTCGAGGCTCCGACGGCAGGTTCGGTGATGCTGGCCTCCGTAATGCTGAAGATGGGGACATATGGGCTGCTGCGCTTCTGCATTCCGATGTTCCCGACCGCGGCGCGAACGTGCGCTCCGTGGATCGTGGTGCTGGCGATTATCGGCATCATCTACGGCGCGCTGGTGGCGATGGTGCAGCCGAATATGAAGAAGCTGGTCGCTTATTCTTCGGTGAGCCATCTCGGGTTCGTCGTGCTGGGGCTGTTCTCGTTCACGCAGCAGGGCTTTGATGGCGCCGTATACCAGATGCTGAATCACGGCATCTCGACCGGTGCGCTGTTCATTCTGGTGGGCTTTATGTACGAGCGCCGGCACTCGCTGGAGATCGCGGCCTACGGCGGGGTGGGGACGCCCGCGCCAAATCTGGCGGTGGTGTTCGCCATTACCATGCTGGCCAGCATCGGCCTGCCGACGCTGAATAACTTCGTCGGCGAATTTCTGGTGCTGCAGGGAGCGGCGGTGGCGCAGTTCAAGTGGGCCGTGTTCGCGGCCATCGGCGTAATCCTGTCGGCCTGCTACATGCTGTGGCTGTACCAGCGGACGTTCATGGGCAAAGCCAGCGATGAGGTAGCCCATCATATGTACGACCTGAAGGTTCGCGAGTGGGCCTGCATGGTCCCGCTGATTCTGCTGATGGTGTGGCTGGGGAGCTACGCGCAGACATTCCTGCCCTCGATCAGCGCATCGAACGCGAGCATGCTGAACCAGTCGAAGAACACAATGGAAATGCATGTACGGAACCACGGGCCGCGTACCGTCTCGGTGGCGGAGTTGATTCATGCTCGCTAACACGGCGATGATCAACCTGCCGTCGGGTGACGATTACATTCGTGTCCTGCCGGAAATTATTCTTAGCGTCGCCGGCACGGTCATCATGGTGCTGGAGCCGCTGACCAGCAAGCGCCGTAAAGACTGGCTGGGATATTTTGCGATCGCTTCGCTGCTGGCGGCGCTATGGGGCGCTTCCGCGGCCTATGCGGTGGGCGGGACCGCCTTCTCGAATCTGCTGGTCATCGACGGCTTCGCCACTTACTTCCGCGGCCTGGTGGTGATCGTCGGTATTCTGGCGATCCTCGCGTCGTTTCAGTACCTGCATCGCGAAAAGGCGGACAAAGGCGAGTACTACGCGCTCATATTGTTCTCCGTGGTTGGACAGTGCCTGATGGTTTCGGCCAACGAGCTGATCATCATGTTCATCGGCCTGGAGATCTCCTCCATCGCCACGTACGTGCTGGCAGGGTTCCTTCGGGATGACAAGCGCAACAACGAATCGGCAGTAAAGTATTTCCTGCTGGGTTCCTTCGCGACTGCGTTCCTGCTGTACGGCATCGCATGGATCTATGGGGCGACGGAATCGACCGTGCTGCCGTCGATCCGGGCCGCATTGCTGAATCACGACAGCAATGTGAACCTGACGATGGTCAGCGTGGCAGCGGCGCTGATGTTCGTCGGCTTCGCGTTCAAGGTGTCCGTGGTGCCGTTTCAAGTCTGGGCGCCCGACGTTTATCAGGGTGCGCCGGCGCCGGTGACAGCGTTCATGTCCGCCGGGCCCAAAGCCGCTGCGTTCGCCATGTTCGTGCGTGTGTTCATGACCGCGTTCGAGCCGATCACCGGCCGCTGGGAGCCGTTCGTATGGGCCGTGGCGCTGCTGACCATGATCGTCGGGAATTTTGCGGCGCTCATGCA
>DASRCB010000314.1:0-18491 GCA_035653295.1 Bryobacteraceae bacterium | reverse complement strand
CAATGCATACCAGGCCAGCAGTCCGAGCGCGTCTTCCGACGCCGCTTTCCTGGTCGAGGTAGCCGCGGGAGGCGCAACCGTGCCATGGGCCACGTGGTTCGGCGGAACGGATGCGACAACTGGTTCAGCGGCGCAGGGCCTCGCTGTCGAGACCATCAGCGGGACCACATACGTCTATGCCGGCGGATGGACCTATTCCGCGACATTCCCCACAACCGCCGGCGTTTACCAACCTGCGCACGCCGGGACGACCGGGAACTACAACGGCTGGATCGCGCAATTCAATCCTTCGGCGGTCACGGGCCCCGCATCGCTCATCTACTCGACCTACCTGGGGACAGCTAATTCACAGGTCTTCGGCCTTGCAGCTGACCCTGCGGGGAACACGTACGCCGCGAGCGCGGCGACCACGTCGACGTTTCCGGTCACCAACGGAGCATTCCGGTATACCGGCTACAGCACCTTCAATGGGGGCGCCTACGTCACCAAGCTGAACGGCGCCGGCACAGCTCTTGTTTATTCCGCGTACCTCGGTTTCGGCACACCCTACGGAATCGCGGTAGAGCAAAGCGGCGCGCCGAGCGCGTACATAACCGGACTCGTCGGCACGGCAGACTGGCCCACAACGAACGGGGCCTACCAGACGAATTATGCAGGCGGATTCGCCGTAAAGCTGCACTCCGACGGCGCCTCAGAAGACTATTCGACGTTTCTGGGCGGCCCCAGCAGCTTCACCGGAACGAACGTAACCGGCTGGGGCATCGCCATTCCCAACGGATGCCTTTCGTCGTGCAATGCCTTTATTTCCGGGTGGACCAGCAGCAGTGACTTCCCGGCCATCAACGCACTCCAGAATTTCAATCCCGCACCGGGCGGGTTCATGGCATTCCTCACCGAGCTCTCCAGCAATGGAACCAGCGCACTCCTGTCGACATACCTCAGCGGTTTCGCCCAGGGAGTCTGGGACGGTTCGAGCAGCGCTGCGTTGTACGGCTTCACGCCGGGACTCGCCGTGGACAGCGCGAGCAACGTTTACCTGACCGGAAATCTGGGAAATTCTGTTTTCGATTTTCCGACGACGACGACCATCCCCGGCAACACGAATACGAGCGCCTTTCTGGCAAAAATTGGCGCGTCCTCGTCGCCATATCTGCTTCCAAACCCAGGCACGATAAACTTCGGAAGCCAAACCGTGGGAGTGAGCACAGCCACTTATGAGGCGAGCAGCCCATACCCAGGCACGCTGAGATTGCGGAATCTAAGCGGCGTTCCGGCAACGATATCATCCATCGTGGTATCTCCCGGCAGTATCTTCACGGAGAGCGACGACTGCGCCGGAACCGTTTCGGCGGGCGGATATTGCACCCTGACGTTATACTTCACGCCGGCGGCGCCGGGTTTGCGCACGGGGACGGTTACTATCAACTCCAACGCCAGCAACAGTCCCACGGTTGTTAATGTCAGCGGTTCGGGCATCGATGGCGTCCTGCTTCAGGTGACGCCTAACCCAGTCCCCGCCTTCGGTGGACAGCAGGTGGGAACCACAAGTCCGGCCACGACCCTTACGCTGACGAACCTCGGTGACATGAGTGTCCAGACACTCATTTACATGAATTCGACAGGCGCGGCGGCCGGTACCAATTTCACCGAACTCAACAACTGTCCGTCGCAACTCGCGCCCGGCATCAGCTGTACGATCAGCCTTACATTTACTCCCACGCAGGTGGGACTGCTGAATGACACCCTCGTAATCGGCAACGGCGGAACCATGCCGGTTTCGGGCACCGGCGTGCCGCCCGGCGGCGGCGGGACGATTGCGTTCGCCGCTTCGACGCTGGACTTCGGGACTGAATCCGTGGGGTCTACAACCAACAACGAGACCGCCGTTATACAGAACACCGGCAGCACCCCAGTCACCATACAGGCCCTGATTGTATCCGGGGATTTCGCCCTTTTCAGCACAAGTTGCACTGTGCCCGGCCAGTTGAATCCGCAGTCCTCATGCAACGTCAACATGACCTTTACGCCCACGGCGGCCGGGACTCGCACCGGCAATCTCGCGGTGACCGACACGGCTACCGGAAGCCCGCAACAGGTTTCCCTCACCGGCGTGGGTCTTCCGGCGGTGCAGACACTGAACTTCTATCCCGCCACGGGCGTCGCCTTCCCGGATGAACCCGTAGGAGTGCAGACGAACATCGTTACCGTTTTCGTTCAAAATGCCGGCACGGCGCCCGTCGCCATCGATCGCGTGCTGGTAAGCGGTGACTTCCAGATCACGGCGAGCACCTGTCAGACGACGCTGAACGGGACCATCGAGGATGGGACCGGTTCGTACGCGAGCTGCAGCGTGAACGTAGCGTTTACTCCCACAACGACTGGCTTCCGCTCCGGAGCCCTGACCTTCATCGACAGCGCGTCCAACAGTCCGCAAACCGTGACGCTCTCCGGCTCCGGGATCGCCGATACAGGGACTGCCACAACGAATCCGGCGCAGCTGAACTTCGGCACGCAGATCAATGGCACGACGAGCGCGGCGCAGGCTGTATTCGTCAGGAATCCAGGAAACTCGCCGGTAACGGTGAACAGTTACAGCACGGGCGCCAGCGATTTCGCGGTCACAAACCTCAGCTGTCCGCCAACGCCGTTCGTGATGAATCCGTTCGGCGGCTGCCAGGTGCAGGTGACCATTACCCCCACCGCGAGCGGAGCGCGAACCGGAACCCTGACCCTTAACACGAGCGCCGGCAACCCGGGCGTCGCGCTGACCGGCACGGGCGTGACGGCAACGCAGGCGATCGCGTTTACCCCACCATCGCCACTGAATTCGGGATCGGTGGTGGTCGGCCAGCAGAGCGGCATCAATGGCAACGATGATGGCGTCAACGCCGACATGATTTCGATTCGCAACACCGGGACCAAAGCCGTCACGTTCTCCGCCAATCCGGCCGTTACCGGGGCGAACGCAGCCGATTTCCACCTCAATAACTCCCGAAGCTGCGGCGTCAGCGGCGCCCAGCTTCAGCCGAACGCCAGTTGCGCGATGTGGGTCAACTTCCAGCCGAGTGGTACGGGCGCGGAAACCGCAACACTTACGTTCACCGACGACGCGGGCACGCAGAGTATCACGCTGCAGGGTACGGGCATCGCGGCGGCGCCGAACTTCTATCTTTCGAACAACCTGCTGACGTATGATAACCAGCCGCTGGGAACGACGAGCACGACCAACACGTTTATTCGTTTCTATAACAACACGGGGTCGAACGTTTCCCTCGGGAACATTGCACTTACGGGCGATTTCCTTATACCGGCTAACAACCAGAACTGCAGTGGCGTAACGCTCACTTCCGGCACGAGCTGCTTCAGCTATGTATCGTTTGCGGCAACCGCCGCCGGCCACCGAACCGGCACGATCACCTTCCAGACCAGCGGCAACACTCCGCTGGCGACGGCCAATCTGGACGGATTCGCGCCGGATGACCCCTCGGCGCTGCTCAATCCGAGCGCGGGCACGTTCCCCCAGATCCAGGTTGTAGGGACGACGACGGCGCCTCAGGTTTCCATGGTCGTGACCAACAGCGGAGATATCCCGTTAACTATCGGGACCATAACGGGATCGAACCTCGGCGCCGCGCCAACAAGCGAATTCGCACTGGTAAGCAACTGCAGCACGCACACGCTGCAGCCTGGGCAGGCGTGCACCAACACCTTTACCTTCACGCCGAACGCGCCGGGAGCTCGCAGTACAACTCTGACAGTCCCCATCACTTACTCCGACGGGACCATCACGAACCTGTCCGGCAGCCTTGCCGGGACCGGCGCAGCGGAGAAGGATTCTGCCGTTATCTCGCCGACGGCAGGGTCATTTGTCGATCAGACCGTCGGAATTACCACTGGTTACAGCGTTACGCTGACGCTTACGAACAGTGGGAACCTGTCATTTACTCTGGGCACTGTAACGGGAACGAACCTGGGTGCTCCTCCGGCGAATGAGTTTTCCGACCTGGGCGCACAGGGGGGCAGCGACGGTTGTTCCGGCCAGACGATATCGGTCGGGGGCTCTTGCCAGGTGAACGTGAGGTTCACGCCGTCAGCGACGGGAACTCGGACCGGCAACGTGCAGTTCCCGGTGACCTTCGCCGACGGCAGCACGATTGTCACCGCTACCTTGTCCGGCAAGGGCGTTGCAAACGCGAAAACACTGCGGGTCACGCCGCTGAGCACACAGTTCCAGGTGCAGATCGTGGGCACGACCAGCGCGCAGCAGGCGATCACGGTTACCAATCTCGGAAACTCTTCGGTGAGTTTCGGGACGGACACCGTTTCCAGCGGCTTCGTAATCGGGCCCAGCGGCGATGGCTGCACCGGGCTCGCGAGTCTCGCTGTGAACAATTCGTGCACCATCTATGTGGCCTTCGCCCCGGCGTCGAGCGGCAACATAACCGGCACGCTCACCATCGCCGACAACGGGGGTGGACACACGGTACAGTTGAGCGGCGTGGGAATTCCTGCCAATCAGCAGATCGCGCTCTCGCAAAGCGCGCTTGCGTTCGGGAATCAACCCGCGGGTTCGAGCAGCACGGCGCAGGTTGTGTTCGTGACCAATCAGGGCGACACCGGCGTTTCGATCTCCATGGCGCTGGGGGGTACGAACGCGGCCGATTACCAGTTCGCCAACGTGAACTGTCCGTCCACTCTGGCCGCTCGCGCAACCTGTTATATGACCGTCGCCTTCACGCCTCAGGTGGGAGCTAGCGGCCTTCGGTCGGCGCAGGTCACCGTGACCACCTCGGTCGCGGGTGAAACATCTCTGCCCATAACACTGACCGGCACGGCCGTGGCCACTGGGCCGGCAGCGACGCTGAGTCCGCCATTGATTACCTTCAGCACGCAGAACGTGGGCTCAGCCAGCGTGGCGAAGAGCTTCAGTGTCACCAACACCGGAAGCGCGAGCCTGACCGTCAGCAACGTGTCCCTGGGCGGAGCAAACGCCGGTGACTACGCCATCACCGGCGACGGGTGCTCCGGCGGAACATTCAATCCAAACCAGGCGTGCACCGTGTCCCTGAAGTTCTCACCGCTGCTGGGCGGAACCCGGTCGGCCACGGTGAGCGTCACCGACAACGCGGCGGGATCGCCGCACTCGATTTCGGTGAGTGGCACGGGCTTCGGCGTTCCCGTCCCGAGCCTGAGCACGGCGGCGCTGAATTTCGCAAACACCAACATTGGCGTTCAGACCGCCGCCCAGAACATTACTCTCACGAATACGGGAAGCGACGTCCTGAGTATCGCCAGTATCACGATCACCGGCGTGCACGCGGGTGATTACAACATCTCCGCGAACACCTGCGGGGCTACGCTGGCAGCTTCGGTGGGCTCGCCGCATCCGAGTTGTACGATTTCGGTGCGGTTCCAACCCACCGCGTCGGGTAGCCGCGGGGCGGCGGTGACCATTACCGACAATGCCAACAACGCCGCTGGATCAACACAGAACGTGGCGCTGAACGGTACCGGTGTTGCCGTGCCGTCGGCCGCGCTTTCCGGAGGGGCGTGCGCCGCGGGCTCGACCGCTTCCAACTGCATCGTTTCCTTTGCGACCACGAATATCGGAACCGCCAGCAGCGCGCAGACTGTGACGTTGACGAATGCAGGGAGCGGGCCGCTGACCATCACCACCATTGCCGGCGGCGGGACAAACTCGGGCGATTTCGGCCAGACCAATAACTGCGGCGCGACGCTGCTGAACGGAACCAGCTGCACGGTTTCAGTGACCTTCACTCCAACCGCTGCCGGCAGCCGTTCTGCCACGATCACCATTACCGATAACGCCGGCAATACGGCGGGTTCGATACAGACGATTACGCTGAGCGGCACGGGGCAGGCAGTTCCCAACGCTACTACCGCCACGCCCGGAACCCTGACCTTTACGGATCAGAACGTGAATACAACGAGCGTGCCGCTGAGCTTCGCATTGAACAACGGCGGCACCGGCGCGCTGACCATCTCATCGGTGACCATCACCGGCGCGAATGCCGCTGACTTTACCCGCGTTACGGGGGCCAGCAACTGCGGGTCGAGTCTGGCAGCCAACTCCAGTTGCTCGATCTACATCACGTTCACCCCTTCGGCGCCCGGGAGCCGGACCGCGCTGGTAACGGTCACCGATAACGCGAACAACACCGCCGGGTCGACCCAGACGGTCACACTGAATGGCAACGGCATTGGAATACCGAATGCCACAGGTCTGCCGGCCAGCCTCTCGTTCGGCAACCAGAACCTCGCGACGACGAGTTCGGGACAATCCGTAACGCTGAACAACACCGGGACCGGGACGCTGACCATCAGCAGGATTGGTTTTGGCGGCACGGACCCTGGCGATTACGCGGTCAGCAACACCACGTGCGGCGCCACGCTGGCCGTTGGAGCTAACTGCTCGATTACGGTGACTTTCTCCCCACTCAAGGCCGGCAGCCGCCCGGCGACACTGGTAGTAAGCGACAACTCGGGCAACACGGCGGCGAGTCAGACCGTAAACCTGACCGGAACCGGCGTGGCCGTACCAATCGCCTCACCATCCGGCGGGCTCACCTTCAGCGGGCAGGCGGTGAACACCAGCAGCACCTCACAGAACGTTACCCTGACCAATACGGGCACCGGCACACTCGTCATCAGCAGTATCGCCTTCTCGGGCGGTAATGCCGGCGATTTTTCGAAGACAACTACCTGCGGGTCTTCTCTGGTGGTGGGCGCCAGCTGCACGGTATCCGTGATATTTACTCCAAAGGGAACCGGAAGCAGGTCGGCGAATCTCGTCTTTACTGACAATTCCGGCGGTGTGTCCGGCAGCACTCAGCCCGTTGCCCTGAGCGGCAGTGGATTGGCGGCGGTAGCGCCGACTGTGGGTGGGTTGTCGCCCAACAATGGCACGGGCACATCGGCAACGCTGCAGGCGCAGTACACCGACGCGGACGGAGTGTCCGATCTGTTCAGCGTCCGCATCCTCATCTCACCGGTGGCGTCGGTGGTGAACGCCTGTTATGCATACTACGCGCCGCGCAGCAACATGCTGTCGCTCACCAATGATGCCGGAACCGCGCTAACATCCGCGGCGCTGGGATCGGCCACAATGCTGTCCAACAGCCAGTGCGCGCTGAGCGCCTCGGCGACAACTGTTTCCACCAGCGGAAACACGCTGACTGTAAACTGGGCGTTCACGAACTTCACCTTCTCCCCGGGAGCGAAGACCGTGTATTTGTATGCGGTCGGGATGACAGGGCTGTCGAGCGGCCAGGTAAGCAGCGGGACCTTTACGATTCCGGGTGGCGGACCACCGACGATCGTGTCGCTTTCGCCGACGTCGGGATCGGGATTATCGGTCACGTTCCAGGCGACCTACGGGGATCCCGATGGTCTCGGCGATCTGCATCTCGTGTATCTCATGGTGAACAGCTCGACCGGCGGTGCAAACGCCTGCTGGGTCTATTACTATCCACCGACCAATTCGCTGTACCTGCGCAACGATGGGGGAACGGCATTCCTGGGACCCGTAACCCTGGGAACAACGGGAGCGAAGCTGACCAACAGTCAGTGCACGCTCGACGCGGGCGCCTCGTCTGTTGCCACGAGTGGGAACCAGCTCACGCTGAATGCCGCCCTGACCTTCAGCGCGACGTTTACGGGACAGAAGAACGTGTACATGAGCGTGACCGGATTCAGCGGAAGCACCGTCCCGTTCACGCTCGAAGGGACGTGGACCCCGTAGCAGCGGCAGCGAAACGAGTGGGATGGTGGGCGCGACAGGACTCGAACCTGTGACCTCCTGCGTGTGAATTGGCCGGATGACGTGTGACGCGGCGAGCGGCGATGATTGCGAGTGCCGGCGAAGCTCTTGAAATTGAGGCGCTTCGTCGGCATTGGCGGTTTTGCCGAGCTGTGTCGAGTGCTGTCGAGCAGAGGCGCAGAGTCGATCGTTTTGGCCAATTCTGGGTAGGGTTACGTCACAATCCACGTCACAAAATCGGCTATACCGCATTGCGGTATACTGCTGAGTAGTGGACGATGCGCCCGAGATCACGGTCCTGCAACTGCCGAAGTTCAAGGCCGAGGCGACGGAGCTGATTGGGGCGGACGGCATTGAAGCGTTGGCCGTCTATCTGATTGACCATCCCGACGCCGGCGACGTGATACCGGGATCGGGCGGCGTCCGGAAATTGCGATGGGCGGCGAAGGGCAAAGGAAAGCGCGGCGGCGCCAGGATCATCTATCTGTACGTCGTGATTGCCGCCCGCGTTTACCTGATTCGTTGCTACGCCAAGAACGTCAAAGCGGATCTGACCGCGGATGAGAAAAAGCAGCTGCGGCAGATCGCCGCCCATCTGAAAGGAGCGCAATAGAATGCCCAGGAAAGCAACTGCGAAGAAGAAGGTTTCGACCTTCGGCGAAGACCTGCTCGAAGGAATGAAACTCGTTCTGGCCCACCAGCGCGGCAAGGTCGAGCTGGAGCAGGTGTGGCCGAAACCCGTCGACGTAAAGGCGATTCGCAAGCGGGTGAAGATGTCCCAGGCCGAATTCTCGCGAGCTTATGGCATCAGCAAGCGCGCCCTTCAGGAGTGGGAGCAGGGTGGCCGGCAACCCGATTCCGCCGCGCGCGCCTACCTGACAGTAATCGCGAAGGAGCCGGCCGTCGTGCGCCGGGTGCTGGCCAGCGAATAATCCAAGACAACTCCAGCCGGACGCGCGATCTATACCCCAGTCCGAAGCAACCCTTCACTCTGTAGTTGTCACGCGATAACATAATGCACGGTGAAGTCGCTCTCGATTCTCCTGCTTTTCGCCGCAGTCGGGCTAATAAAGGCCCAGGAAGTCGACGTCTTGCTACCGGCCAGCCTCGCCAAAGTGGATGTCGTGGTGGTGGGAAAGTTGTATAGCGACTTCAAGTTCCCGTGGTTTGACGGCTGGAACGAGCGGGGCCACATTCAAGTAGATCGGGTTCTGAAAGGCGACATCGGAAACGTCGATAGCCTGCCATTTGCTTGGGAGAGGGACTTTCGCCAAGGCTGGTGTCTGACGCGACCTGACTGGCGTGGCGCAGTCGGCAAGCCTGGCATCTGGCTTCTGAATCGCGACGGGAGCCGATACCGGGCGGCGGACCTATTCATAGGGCACCTTGATCCGGCAAAGCATCTTGAGCGAGTTGTAAGGGTGTTGGCAGAGATTCGGAAATGAGCGGCAACTCCAATTCGACACAACTCGACCGGCTAAGGGAACTCGTGACCAGCGATCCTGAAATGATGTGCGGCACACCAGTGTTTCAAGGGGACGCGTATTCGGTGGACCTGATCGCCGACATGCTTGCCCAGGGTGCGACCGTGGAAGAGATCCTTGAAGGCTATCCGACCCTGGCCAAAGAGACGATCGCGATGGCGCCGTTTTGTGCACGAGCGTTCCCAGTGAGGAAGAACGCGAACCGCACCCCGTGGTCAGGGAAAAAGCCGAAAGCCGAGGGGTCCTTCCGGTTGAGTGACCTCCTTGGGAACGCACGGTAAGGACGGCTGCAAGACAACGAACTAGGGTATGATCAGGAACGAGATGACACTCCGGCTTACCGAAGCCGAGTTGGTTCGCGATATCCACGGGGTCCTTGCGCGAGTCCGCGAGGAGGGCCTGGAGGTGATCGTCGAGCAAGATCACCGGCCCGTCGCCGTCATCAAAACACCGCAAGGCCCCGGCCGTAAACTCAGCGAATGCATCGCGATCGCAAAGGCGTACGAAAAGAACCTCGGCTACGCGCCGGTCCCGGACGCGGACTTTGCTGCGGATGTGCAAGCCGCCATTGATGCTCATCGCGAGCCCTTGAATCCGCCCGAATGGGATTAGTCCTGGATTCCAGCGTCCTGATAGTCGCCGAACGGGAAGCGACGCCAGTCATCAGCCTGCTGCCGGAAAACGTCGCGTCACCGGGTCGGAATCCGGCGTTCACTTATGAGCCAGTACGCAAATCCAAACACGAAGCCCGAGACCAGGAAGGAAAGACCCTGGCGCGCGGCAGCGATGGCGGCACCCTGTAAAAACGTCTGATCTTCAATCCAAAGCGGCTTCGGTGATACCGAGGCCATCATGCAACCGATCACAAAAATGGAAATGGCACCAACCAGCGGAAAATACACTCCACCTGGCCAGCGTAGGATCCTGCACACCCAGACGGCGAGGATCCAGGGAACTGCCACGAAGACGAGCGTTAAGCCAAAACCGTCTGTCATCCACAAGAGCAATGAGAATCCGAGGTTGAAACCGAATTCAGCGGCCGCGCCATGCAATCGTGTCATGCCTATCAGAAGCCAGCCGATGTAGATGAGCGACGCGGCAAGCGCTCCCACGAAATAGCCGATAACACGCCTCACGAACACCTCAGTTCAAGCGCGCGGAGCCAAGGCCAGACGAAACGCACCTACTCCGCTCCTTTACACGTTCGATTCAGGGACTCCCAGTTGCGAGTCCACGAAGTGTACGTCATGGACTCGCCCAGCGTCGTCCCGAACCACACTACATACTGCCGATCGTTGCACTTCTGATAGAAAATCCACGAGGGATCGGAATCACGAAGCCCCGTTTCCTCGAGTGAGCCTGGTGACCGGTGATGCTTGCCGCGGTAGGACTCTATCCGCTGGATCGCGTCATTGCCCTGATGTAGTTCACATCGCCAGACGATCTCGTCGGGTCCAAAGATCATCAGCGCGGCGAAGGCGATCAGCGCGAGCACGCAGATGCAGCTCCCGATCAAGAGTAGTTTTACCGGCGACGGTTTTTGCCGCACGTTCCATGTAGGGCCTTGCTCACAACGGCGACTCCAGCGTAACAGAGAGCCGCCGCGCATGGAAGATCGATGAATTCAAGAACCTTTCCGCAGCCAGGAAAGCCAATTCGCGTGAGTATCACGGATGTGGTACGCTCGATCGAAAACGCGACACGACGCAAGCCAGCCGAAACGTTAAACTTAACCGCGAAAAACGTTCCAGTAATACGTTTTGTTTATGTTCCTCTACGGCTGTCTGCCTGCCCTGACCTGCTCGGAAAATCGGGCAAAAGTGTCGTAGGGTGTCGTAAATCGTCGTAGAGTGTTGACTTTTGTTGAATTCTGTCGACCTCCGTTGTAACTTGTTGACTTTTGTTGACCGCTACGACAAACCACGACACGTTACGACAATTCACTACAGATTACGGCAACCAACCAACGCCGAAAGACCAGCCCACAGTGACGAAACCTGGTAGAGGAACATAAAGAATGCGGGATTCGGACCCGCCTCTGATTCGGCTGATCGCTCGCTCTCTCAGCGTCGTGCGGCGCATCCCATTTCCCACGCACTGCATCCCGGATGGGATGCACCCGTCCCAGCGCAAATTTCGGGCAAGCGTCCCTAACATCCTCTGGCAATCACTTAGTACTTAGGGGCTCCGGCGAGCAATGGAGCTCCAATTCTCCCTCAGAGGTGAACGATGCAGAGTTTTCTTAACGAACTGGAAGTTGCCAAACGCCTGAATGTCAGCGTCCCGACCTTGCGGCGGTGGCGACTGGAGAAGCGTGGGCCGATGTTTGTCAACGTCGGCTCGCTCGTGCGCTATCGTCCTGAAGATCTCGACTCGTGGGTGGCTGCGCTGCCAACCGGCGGAGATTCGAACGGTGTCGCGGTTGCCGCGATGACCAGCCGTGCTTTAGTCTGATCGCCAGGGCGGGAAAAATCCCGCGTTGGAAAGGAGCAGCATGATCTACAAGCGCATTGGTCACTGGCACCTCGACGTAACGATCTACGGCGTTCGTTATCGCGAGGCGCTGAACACAACCGATAAGCGGCAAGCGAAAGAGCTGGAAAAGAATCGCATTGCCGAAATCAAACAGGGCAAGAACGCTTCGAAGACGGGGCGTGAATTCGCGCGCAAGCCGTTCCATGAAGCGGTGAAGGTCTATCTCGAAGAACGCGAGCCGCACGTTTCCGAGAGGACAATGCAGTTCGAATCGGAGCGACTTGGGCCGCTAATGAAACATTTCGGCGAGAAGCCGTTACTTCGCTTCAAAGCCGAGGACGTGTCCGGGTATCAGAAAGCGCGGTTGGACGCTGGCATCTCCGGCCGGACGGTCAACATGGAAACCGGCGTCCTTCGCCGGATGCTGAAGCGGGCCAAGGTCTGGAATGCCATTTCCGAGGACGTAAAGGCACTCCCGGAGGATCGCCGCGCAGTAGCGAAGGTTCTGCCGCCCGATCTGAAGCGCAGACTGTTCGAGACGGCCGCAAGCCGTCCGGAATGGATGGTCGCGCATTGCGCGGCGGTGCTCGCTCTTTCGACTACCTGTCGCGGCGTGGAGATCAAGAATCTGCGCTGGCAAGACGTCGATCTGTTCGGCCGAGTCGCGACAATCCGCCGCAGCAAGACGGCAGCCGGCCATCGAACCATTCCATTGAACGGCGATGCCATGGCCGCGCTCGCTCGCCTGCTGGAACGTGCTCGCGCCCTCGGCAGCAGCGAACCCGAGCATTACGTTTTTCCCGCCTGCGAGGAGCGGATTATCGATCCATCACGCCCGCAGAAGAGCTGGCGCACGGCGTGGCGGAAACTGGTCCGCGAAACCGGCAGACGTGTCGGAAGAGAAGCCGCCCAACAGGCGCTCGAATCCGGCAAAGGTCTTCGCGGCGCCATCGCAGCCTGGAAACGTGCAGCCGCCCCGATCCGCGGCCTGCGCTTCCACGACCTTCGCCACCAGGCCATCACCGAAATGGCTGAAGCCGGCGCGTCCGACGCCACGCTGATGGCTGTCGCCGGTCACATGTCCCGCCGAATGCTCGAACACTACAGCCACGTGCGCATGGCCGCGAAGCGCTCGGCGCTGGAAAAACTGGAAAGCGGTCTGATGGGCGGACCCTCGGCAACGGCCCAGCCCGAGTCGAGGAAGGCGAATTGAAACTTTACGTCACAATCCACGTCACAACCACTCCCTCCAACTCTTCCCTCGGTCTGTATCTGCTGAAATTAATGGTGGGCGCGACAGGACTCGAACCTGTGACCTCCTGCGTGTGAAGCAGGCGCTCTAACCAACTGAGCTACGCGCCCATATTTGCAGCATCAACGGGTTGCGGCCATTATGGCTCCGGCGTTGACGGCCTGTACGGAAGCTCGTACGGAAGCGGAACCGCCACCCCGCTCAAAACTATCGCTCAGCCCGTGCCAGCCGGTCGCCATGCCACTAGCCTAGCAGAAGTTCGCGCGCCTCCACTGTCGCTTGGCCTCCCCTCGACGCGCCTGCTCTGAAAGGTGCTTGTAGTGGTCTGACGTGCGCTCTGAGAGATGGCCCGCGTGCGCCTCCAGAAGCGACTTTGGCGTACCAATCTCCGCATCCGCGGCAATCCAGTTGTGCCTCACATCGCGGCGACGTAAGGCCCGCCTGTTCAGTCAGCTTCCGCCATGCCGTTCTCCATCCCATTGCCGGCGCGTTGGATCGTACTCCCGTGCTCGGTCGCCGTCGACGGTTGTGCGATCCACACGGTGATTGTCGGAGACGGAACCCGCTGAGACTCGGGTCCGATTGACCGTCATCCCGTGACATCCTGCATCGTCCCAATTCACGGGGCCGACGTGCTCCAGAATGCCCATCGCTGGCCATCATATCCCCGTGGTACGGTCACAGTTTGCCGCCTTCCCAGGAACAGTCGAGCATTGCCGTTCCGGCAGGATCACGGAGGGCCGCGAATCACACTGGTTCGTCTGGGTGTATCGTATCAGCGGATGGAGTGGAGAGGCGTTGATCGGTCGAGTCCACCAAACGCCGCCGGAGAAACGACATGCAGAAACCGCGAATGTCCGTGGTGCTGACCACCTCGTGCTTTCTGGTCGCCTCAACCGTATTAGCCGGTTTGCGCGGCGCTGGGAAGTACAACGGAGTGGTTTTCTTCGACCGCTGGAACAACTGCTACCTGTTCAGTGGCGTTTACCTGATGTACATTGCTAATCGTGAGAAAGCGGCTTTGAAGCCGTTTGAAGGCCAGTCCATCGAGATTGACGCTAAATTGGTCAAACAGCCGATGAACCCCGGCGACGGTTTGATTACGAAGTTCGTGGTTGTCGGGCACTCGAAACCCAATGCGAGTACTCCCTCGATTGCAGGAGTACAGGTGCAACCGACGGTGTCGCGGCACGACCGGAACGTTAGAGCGGTCATTGAAATACTGTCCACGAGCGCCTCCCCGGTCGTGATTGACGCGGATAGCCTGGGCATTGCGGTTCTGGCTCACGGAGCAGGACCTGTGTTCTTCCTCGGGTGTCCGTCAGACGGAAGTTCGTGCGCTGTTATCACTCGCGTCAGCGCGGCATCGCCGGATGGCGATAATCAGTTGGGCGACTATGTGTGGGGCTGGCATTTCTCCGAGCGCTTGCCCTCGACATTCACGCTGCGTTCTGGCGAATCACGAAGCACCTCGCTCCTCCTTCGGGTACCGCGTGGCAGTTACCAATTCATTGCTGGTTACGGCGGTGGCGTACATTCCGGTCGGTGTGTCATGTCGAATGCCGTTTCGTTCGATATTCCGCCGAATTGATGGCCGCACGACCATAAAGGAGGCGCCTCAAGCAGGTGGTTCATTCGGACGTGGGGCAAGCGATTGCGACGGAGGCGGGCATCGGTGCGGCGATGGCGACGCGGATTGTTCGGGGATGAACGGACTTAGTTGCAGGGGATGCACGGAGTTGCGAGACTGGGTTGTTGAATCGCAAACCGACCGAGGAGCACGGTCAGAATGACGCCAGGTGTGTTCGATGTTGTGCCCGTGCATCAGATGCGTGGCGAGGATGATGCGGAAACGAAGCTGCTCAAGGACATGTGCATCGAGGCGAAGCAATACCTCGAATCATTCCACTGGTGCCAGTCGGCTGCGCCCCGCTATTGGGGAGGCGGCGTCGGAAAAGTTTTCGCCATTTTTTTGTTTGAGGTAGATGGCCGTACACCGGATATTGACCAATGGCTGTGGGTAATCGTGGGCGACATTCCACGGCTTTACCTCGTCGTCGATCAGTGCAAGTCGCCCGCTCAGGCATTTCGCGTTTACATGGAGCTGATGGAGGCGTGGGTCGCCCTGGCGCGTCAGGGTAAAACGTCCAGGAAGCTCCCGCCCGTGGGTGTTGAGCCTACGCCCGAGTGGGCCGATGCGCTCGCGGGACGGCTACAGATAATCCGTGAAACCATCGCCCCATTCATCAACGGAATGGATGACTCCGCCACACGTTGATAGAACCTGCTCGGCTTCAGCGATACGCCAACGTGCTTCAGAACACCCATGCTGGCCATTACGGCCCCGTGGCGCAATCGTACGTCCCGGGGCTATCGAGTATCGGATAGCGCCGCTGTGATGTACGGAAGGAAGCGCAGGACCCACGAGTGTCAACTAATCCTCATCGCTATCTGAATGTGTGGGTCCAGCGCAGCAACTCCGGCGACTTCAATAATGTTGGTATCTCGTAACAACAGGTGAAGATATTACCCGGTAAGTCTTAAGCGGGCGCTCTAACGAACTGAGCTACGCGTCTGTATCGTACCGCGCCTGCTTCGACCCCTAATGCCCCACCGCCACTCTTCCGCAGCGCCTGCGCGAACCGCTGGTCCGCACCGAGGACGTGTTCAACCAGCGATTCAGGAACCGCAGCGTCTGCGGGCCAACCCTGCCGCCCCCCCCTGCTCCAGCCTGCGGTCGAGCAGCCCAACTTCAGCGAAGAAATGATCATGCTCGGCCACCTCCTCGCGCCTCTCGTCTGCATTGAGAACTCCCATCAGCGCTTCCTTCCGCGCGAAGTGGAAGCGCGGGCAGGCGAGCAGCCGCGCGTGGATGGCCCACACCACCTCCGTCGAACAGCGCTCCCGAGCGCCTGACTTAAATCACTCACCCGGCCGAGCACCTATTCGTAACGTAAAGCAGTCACAGGATCGAGGCGCGCCGCTTTGTTCGCCGGCCAAATCCCAAAAAACAAGCCTACGCCCACCGATACGAAAACGCCCAGCACCGCCGCCCACATTGGGACAGCGGTCGGCAGCGACGGGAACACGGCCCGGCTCAGGAACGAGATGCCCCATCCAAAGGACATGCCGATGAGTCCGCCAAGCCCGGTTAGCACGACGGCTTCGGTCAGGAACTGAAGAACGATGTCGGAGCGGCGAGCGCCGATAGCTTTGCGCACGCCGATCTCCCGCGTGCGCTCGGTAACCGAGACCAGCATGATATTCATCACACCGATGCCGCCCACCAGCAGCCCCACCGAGCTCAGCACCACCATCACCAGAGCCACCATCCCGGTAATGCGGTGGAAGTTCTCCACCATCTGCTCGGCCGTGGAAATGTCGAAATTGTCGGGCTTGTCGAAGGGCACACGGCGTTCGATGCGCAGCACGGCGCGCGCCTCGTCAATGGCCGCCGGCAACTGCCCCGGTTTGGCGACGATGATGAGCATGTTCTCCTTCGCCGAAGGAAACATCTTCTCCATGGTGAAGTACGGAATGAGAATGCGCTCGTCGTTCTGACCCGGGAACGAGTTTGCCGGACGCTTCATCACGCCTATAATCTGCAGCCTGTGCCCATCCACCTCGATCCACTTGTCCAGTGGATCCTCGCCGTTCATCAGTGCTTTGGGCACGTCTTCGCCAATCACGGTCACGGGCATGCGATGGCGGCTCTCCATGTCGGTGAAGAACCGGCCTTCCTGCATTTCCGCCTGGCCGCTGGCGGAGTAGGACTCGTCCGTGCCGGCGATGTTGATGTTGTACAGGTCGTTTCCTTTGTAGCGCGCCGTGTCCGTGCGCGGCCCGCCAAGAGCGTCCGGAGGAAACAAATAAGCGCTCACACGCGCACACGCAGCGCATCGTTCCCGCAGGGCCAGAGCGTTGTCCCAGTTCAGCGGCTTGCGGTTCAGTTCTTCCGGCGTGAGCCGGCCGCGAAATCCAGGCTGAAACTTGAAGATGATCGCCGTGTTGCTGCCCATGCTGCGGATGATGCCGGTGATGGCGTTATCGAGTCCCGCAATGATTGAGCCTACGCCGATGATGGTTCCCGTTCCGATGATCACGCCCAGCACCGTAAGGAAGGAACGCATCTTGTGCTCGCGCACGGTATTCAGCGCGAGCATGATCGTCGAGCGCAGGGTCGTGCTTCTCATTGCTCTGCCCGCAGTGCTTCGATGGGATCCAGCCGCGCCGCCCGCTGCGCGGGGTAGACGCCAAAGAACAAGCCGACAATCGCGGAGAGACCGACGCCGAGAATGACCGCGGAAATGGGCAGGTTCATCGGGACCGGCGTGAAGTTCCGCACCAGCACGGCAATCAGCCAGGCGCTGACCACGCCGAGTATGCCGCCCGTCGCCGCCAGCATCGACGACTCCACCAGGAACTGATTCAGTATGTCCTGCCGGCGCGCGCCCACTGACTTGCGGATGCCGATCTCGCGAGTGCGCTCCGTCACGACGGCCAGCATGATGTTCATGATCACCACGCCGCCCACCACCATGAAGACCGCGACCACAGCCGTCGCCGTCACGGCGATGGCGCCCGTCAGCTGATCCCAGGCGCGGACGAAGGCGTCAGAAGTAATGATCGAGAACGTATCGTCCTGCTGCGGCCGAAGGTGCCGATAGGCGCGCAGCAGCATGCGCGTTTCGTCCTGAGCCCGGTCCAGCATCAGCCGGTCCGTCGCGCGCGCCAGATAGCTTATGCCCTGCCGCGAGCCGTAGTACTGGAAAAACGTGCCGATCGGAATCAGCACGTATTCATCAAGCGACTGCCCGAACGCGCTGCCCTTTTTCTTGCCAACACCGATCACCGTGAACGGGTGACCGTCCACTTTGATCGTCTTGCCGATCGCATCGGCGCCGGCGAAAAACCGATCTGCGATGTCCGCGCCGATGACAGCGACGTCCTGGCGCCGGCGGTCCTCCATGTCGGTGATGAACCGGCCCGAACTGAGCTCCACGTTGTTGAGCATTCCGTAATTCGAGGTCACCCCGTGCAGTGTCACGTTGTCGAGGGAGTTTCCCGAGTACTCCACGCGCGCCGAGCGATCCGATTGCATGCCGTAGTCGCGCACCAGCACCGCGTGGCTCTTCAGAAACTCGTACTCCTCCGGCGACAACTCGGGGTTGCGCTTCTGCATCAGCATGAACTTCTTCGGCGTGTAGTCGCCGATGAAGGCCATGCGATAAACCTGGAATCCGTCCGCGCCCATGTCGGACACGTTCTCCGCGATGTACACATCCATTCCGTGAATGATGGACATGACCGCGATCAGCGTCGTGGTGGCCAGAATGATCCCGAGAAGCGTGAGGAAACTGCGCAGCTTGCTCGATCGCAGTGAGTCCGCGGCAACTGCGGCGGCCTCACGAAGAGATGCGTTGCTTTTCATCGCGCTTGTACCCTTCCGGCGAGAGCGCCTGAGTTCGCACCCGCCGACTCAACTTCGCGGATCCATTTC
>DASRCB010000313.1:0-3725 GCA_035653295.1 Bryobacteraceae bacterium | reverse complement strand
AACGGTTTCCGTGATCAGCGTGCGATCGACGCCCTCTGCGGCCAGCGCGTCGAGTTGCCGCTCCTGCTCGGGCGAGGCGAGCAGGAATTGCCGCGCCGTCAGATCGGCGGCCATCACCGTGCGCGCCTCGCGCGTCAGCATGGATTCGAAGCTCTGGCTGAAGCCGCGCACTCCCGCCAGCGCTCCCACGCCCGCCGCCACGCCCAGCACCACGAAGACGAACTTCACCAGGGAGGAGCGCGTCTCGCGCCACGCGATCCGGGCCGCTGTCCGCAGCGACAGCTTCATGGGGCCGCCTCGGCCGGGGCGGCCTCGCGCACCTGGTCGCTCACGATGCGCCCGTCTCGCAGCGTGACGATGCGGTCTGCGCGGCTGGCCAGAAGCTGGTCGTGGGTCACCAGCACGAGCGTGGTGTTCTCGGCGCGGTTCAGGTGCAGGAGCAGTTCCAGCACATGCTGCCCGTTGACGCTGTCGAGGTTGCCCGTGGGTTCGTCCGCCATGAGAATCGGCGGCTGCGCCATGAACGCGCGAGCTAACGCCACGCGCTGCTGCTCGCCTCCGGAAAGCTGCACGGGGTAGTGGTCCAGCCGGCCGGAGAGACCCACGGCGTCCAGCAGCTTGCGCGCGCGCTGGATGCCGGCGCGGATCTCGCCCCCCAGCAGCTCATAGGGCAGCAGCACGTTCTCTTCGGCGGTCAACGTCGGAATGAGTTGATAGCTCTGAAACACGAATCCGATCTTACGCCCGCGCACCACCGCCAGATCGTCTTCGCGGAGGCCGGTGATGTCGGTGCCGTCGAGCACGATCGTGCCCGAGGTGGCCGTATCCAGGCCGGCCAGCAGCCCCAGCAGCGTGCTCTTGCCGCTCCCCGAAGCTCCCATGATCGCCACGAACTGTCCCGCGGGTATTTCCAGATCGATGCCCTTCAGAATCTCGACGCGGTGCGTGCCGGTGTCAATAATCTTGGTGAGATTCCGGGCTTCAAGGATTGGCATCTAGTCTCATTATGATCCGCGCCCATCGGGGTTCATCTGCGGGCTGTACGGATGGAAACGGAACCGCGAACAGCGCGCAGGCCCGGAGGTTCCCAAACTCTTGATCTGATATCCTCAAAAGTTGGGTGTTTCCGAAAGTCTTTCTCAACGGTAGAGGTCCGTATGTCCGGTCATTCCAAATGGGCGACGATCAAGCACAAGAAGGCTGCTCTCGACGCCAAACGCGGTAAAGCCTTCACTCGCTTGATCAAAGAAATCATGATCGCCGCGCGCAACGGCGGCGATCCGGACGCGAACCCTCGTCTGCGCACCGCCATTGCGGCGGCGAAAGCCGTCAGCATGCCGTCGGATAACATCAAGCGCGCAATCATGCGCGGCACCGGCGAACTGGAGGGCGGACAAATCGAAGAAATCATGTTCGAAGGCTACGGCCCCGGCGGCGCGGCCGTCCTGGTCATGGTGGCCACCGACAACCGCAACCGCACTGTCAGCGAGATCCGCCATATTTTTTCCAAAAACGGCGGCAACCTCGGCGAGCAGGGCAGCGTCGGATGGATGTTTGAGCGCAAAAGCCAGATTCTCATCGAAGGCGATAAGGCGTCGGAAGACCAGCTCATGAACATCGCGCTCGAGGCCGGAGCCGAAGATTTGCGCAATGACGGCGCCAACTGGGAGGTGATCTCTCCGCCAGAGGCGCACGAAGCGGTGCTCGAGGCCATCCAGAAGGCGGGTATCCCTACGGTTTCCGCCGAGATCGCCATGATCCCCAAGAACCTCATCAAGCTCGAAGGCAAGAACGCCAGCGGCATGCTGAAGCTGAGTGAAGCTCTCGAAGAGCACGACGACGTGCAGAACGTCTATTCCAACTTCGACATCGACGAAAAGGAAATGGAGGCGCTGGCGTCCTAGCATCCGAAGACGCCGGAGAACACCCAACGTGCGGGTTCTCGGAATCGACTGCGGAACGGAGCACACCGGCTGGGGAGTGGTTTCCAGCGACGGCCGCACCCACCGCGTCCTGGGCCATGGTGTGATCCGCACCTCGCCTCGCGATCCTCTCGAAGCCCGCCTGAGAGTTATCGCAGCGTCCTTGCGAAGCATTCTCGCCGACCACCGGCCCGATGCCGCCGCGGTCGAAGAAGTGTTTTATTCGCAAAACGTGAGGACCGCATTGAAACTCGCGCACGTGCGCGGCGTAGCGCTGTTGGCGGTCGCCGAAGCCCGGATCGCGCTGGGCGAATACTCGCCTCTGGAGGTGAAAACCAGCGTGGTCGGCTACGGCCGCGCGGAGAAGCATCAGGTGGCGCGGATGGTCCGCACATTGACCGGCTTCGACGGCGAGCTCGAAAGCGAAGACGTCTCCGACGCGCTCGCGGTCGCCATCTGCCACGCGGCGCATTCGAGCCGCAATTCCGCCCTTGCTGCCCACGGAGTCCCGCGATGAGACATCTCTTCGGGTTCGCTCTGATGGCCGCGGCCGCGTGCGCCCAGAGTGGTGCGAGGATCGTTTATTCGAAATCGTTCCCAGGCTCGACTCCGTCCTATGTCTCCATGACGATCGAGCGCACCGGGGAGGCGACCTACAACGAAACCAAAGATCCCGACAACGCCGAAAAACTGACCTTGGAACCAGATGCCGTGGCGGCGATTTTTGAACTGGCGGAGAAACTCGACCATTTTAAACGCCCCCTGGAAAGCGGCCTTAAAGTCGCTAACATGGGCGAAAAGACGTATCGCTGGGAAAACGGGAGCGAGGCGCACGAGACGAAATTCAACTTTTCGCAAGACGAAAACGCCAAAGCCTTGCAGGACTGGTTTGAGCGCATCACCGAAAGCGAGCGCGCTTACCTGGAGCTGAACCGCGTGCTCAAGCACGACCGCCTCGGCGTGAATCAGGCGGTGTTGCAGATCCAAACTTTATGGGATCAGAAACGGCTGGTGGGGACTCCTCAGATGCTGCCTTTGCTCGATCGTGTGTCGAAGAATGAGGCGCTGATCAACATGGCGCGCGATCGCGCTTCGAATATTGCCGGCGCCATTCGCGCCAGAACGAAAGCGGAATGAGATACACGGCCTGGATGCTGCTTGCCGCGGGCGCGATCGCAGCCGCACAGACTCCGCCAGTCTCGCTGCAAGCTCCGGCGCAGCCCCAGGCGCCCTTCCAGCCTCAGCCTCAAGCCCCGAAGCCCTCTGACGCCGAGCAGCAGGACCTCATGACGGCGGTCAACAGTTCCACTAACTCGCCCGTGGATCTGCTCCGGTCGCTCGAAGCCTACTTGCAAAAGTACCCCAACACGGTCCAGCGCCCGGAAATCGAGCAGACCCTCGCCAAGGCCGCCATCGACATGCGCGACAACCCGAAAATCGTCCTGTATGGAGAGCGCGTGCTAAGCCGCACGCCCGACGACGTCCTGATGCTCGACCGCGTTTCGCAGGCCCTGCTGGCGCTGGGCGGACCCGATAACGCGAAGAAATCGCTGTCCTACGCGCGCAAGCTCGAAGACATCGTGGAGGCGATGCCGCCGCCCACTGGTTCCGATGCCGCGCAGCGCCAGGAGGATCGGGATCGCGCCCGCGCCCGGATGCTCATCGTGCAGGCGCGCGCCCGCGGGGTGCTCGGCGAGCAGCTCGAAGCCGAGCAGTTGGCCGGCCGCGCCTATGAAGCTTACCCCGCGGAAGAGACCGCGCGCGAATGGGCCGAAACTCTCTTGCGCCTCGGCCGCGAGCAGG
>DASRCB010000312.1:0-46924 GCA_035653295.1 Bryobacteraceae bacterium | reverse complement strand
TCCGCCGACTTGCCCGCCCGACGGTTGCAAGAGCGGCCCCCAGTAACGCCCAGCCACACAGGACCAGAAAGGAAAAGTCATGAATAACCTCGTCAAAGCCGCGGCGATTGCCGCACTGTTCACTCGGCTGACCGGCGGTCTCGCTGCTCAGAATCCGATCCCTCCTACCTGCCCGCCCGGCGGCTGCGGCAGCGGTGGCCACCTGCTGTTGATCCCCATCCCCGTTGATCAACAGAGCCCGATTCCTCCGACTTGCCCGCCCGACGGTTGCAAGAGCGGCCCACAGTAAACCCAGCCACACAGGACCAGAAAGGAAAAGAATCATGAATAACCTCGTCAAAGCCGCGGCGATCGCCGCATTGTTCACTCTGCTGACCGGCAGTCTCGCTGCCCAGAGCCCAATCCCTCCTACCTGCCCGCCCGGAGGCTGCGGCAGCGGCGGCCACCTGCTGCTGATCCCGATCCCGATTGATCGGCAGAGCCCCATTCCGCCGACTTGCCCGCCCGACGGTTGCAAGAGCGGCCCGGAATAGTTTGCAAACCGCGCCGAGGTGCGGTATACCGGTCTCCGGACGGCATGCGCCGTCCGGAGCTCCCCGATGTCGTTATTGAAGGCAACTACGATTCTGCTCGCCCTCACCCAGGGCGCGGCAATCGTCCGCCTTCTCTCCATTTCTGTCCGGCACTACAGATGGTTTGCGGCGACGATTTTTCTGTCTCTCGGTGTAAACGTCGCGTTGCTGATGATGGACGTCAATGGCGCGCCGTACCTGCATCTGTGGCTGATCTCGTACCCGTTGTATCTGGTTGGCATTGTGGCGGGGGGGTTGGAGATTCTGTCGAGGATTCCGGACCAGTACGCGATTCCGCGGCAGCAGCTGAATCGGCAGCGGCTGATCACGACTTTTCAGGTTGCCCTGCTGATCGCCGTCACATCCGCAATCGTCGAAATTTCAGGAGTAACAGGGCTGCCCACGCGTGAGGTCTGGATTCGCCGGCTGCTGCTGGTGTCCCGCGTCACCACTTTCCTCATCGCGCTGCTGCTTTTATTTGCCGAACGCTTCGTATCGCTGGTCCCGGTGCCGTTTCAGAGAAACCTTCTGATTCACGCGCGGCTGTTCGGAGCGTGGGTCATGCTGAACAGTGTCAGCGTACTGGTCGACAATTTCGTCGGTTATGGTCCGAAGTGGTCTCTGGTGGCGAACGGGACCAGCATCGCCGCGTCAATTCTGTTTCTGGGCTGGGTATTCCTGCTGAAACCGAAGGGAGAGGATTTTCCGGAACGCCGGCAGCTGACCAGCGATGAGGAGACCCGGCTAAGGCAGCGCCGCCAGGAGATGGTCAGCGCTGTGCGGCGAGCATTATCGCGCTGAGCGAAGCCGACCGTTTGCGCGAAGCTGCATCCACGCGGATGCGCATCCCATGCAGGAACGCCAGCACTCGCAACTGCCGAATCTGCGCGCGGATGCCGCGGCGGAACTCGGCGATTTCGGCGAAGTTCGGCTCTGGCGCCTGCGCCATCTCCCTCGCCCAGTTCGCGCTCTCCCGCTCGAGATCGGCCAGCAGTTCACGAAAGTATTGCCGGCGCGCGCGGCGGACATCTTCGACCGCAAGGCCGCTGGCGCGAAAAGGCTCGAGATCGGAATCGTCAAGCAGCCTGGGCATGACGGCCATCCGCTGCCGGAACTCAACCGCGTCGGCGCCAGGGCCGCCCTCGGGAAAAGCTTCCCGCGTCGCATCCACTGAAAGTCGATCGGGATCACTCGCCATAGGTCCTCGCGAAAAGCCAGTCCGTCATTTATTGTGACACGTTCCTGAATCGTCGTGTCACTTTTCCGTAAAAAATCCCGTTCGCTGGATGATATTACAGAAATCGCGCTAAAAGCAACGGGCTTCATGTTCCCGCCCCGCTTCGGCGTAAGCCGTGAACTTTGCTCGGGAACATATCTCCGCTCATTTGTTTCACGAAAAATTCATCGGCGGCATACGGGTTTGTAACCTGCTTCACTGCACGATTCAGATAGAGGCCAGGTATGACGACCCAAATCCATTTCGGCTGGAAATCCCGCCGTCCGAGGCACAGATACGCGGCGGCCGTTTCCCTTCATGCGCATACCCACTTTTCGCGCGAGAATCTCTCGTTTCTCGGCGCAGCGCTTGGCGCCACGCCGCTGCTCGGCGAACTCCTTCGGCGGAGCGGCCGCGACCTGGCGTTCCCGCGCCTGTGGTGGAATCCGCCGTTGCCGCCCGGAGAAGTGTTCGCCATAGAAACCGCACAAATCGAACGAGAGATCGACGCCCAGGCGCTGGTTTCCATTACCGATCACGACGAGATTGCCGCGTGCCGGGTCGTCCGGCTTCTTCACGGGCGCGAGGCCACACCGATATCTCTCGAATGGAGCGTTCCCCTTGGGTCTTCGTTCGTACATCTCGGCGTCCATAATCTGCCGCGCTCAGAAGCCGAATCCATGTTCCGCGCCATGCGGGAGTACACCGCCGCGCCGCGCGACGAATCATTGTCCGAGCTGCTGGCATGGATCGCCGCCGATCCCGCCACGCTGGTAGTACTGAACCATCCACTCTGGGACGAGGCTCACATTGGGACCGCCGCGCACCTGCAAATCGTCCGCAACCTCCTGGCGCGCTGCAGTGGCTCGATTCACGCCCTGGAATTGAATGGACTCCGTTCCTGGCGCGAGAATTCCGCGGTTCTGACATTGGCCCGGGAAGTCGGCCTGCCTGCCGTGTCCGGGGGCGACCGCCACGGCCCCGAACCGAGCGCCTGCGTTAACCTCACCGATGCATCGACCTTCGCGCAGTTCGCCGACGAAGTTCGCCGCGACAGGCGCAGCACGATTCTGTTCATGCCGCGTTACGCCGAATCTCACAGCCTGCGCCAGATCGAGGCGGCCTGGGACCTGATCCGCGATTACCCGGAATACCCGGAGCGCGCGCGCTGGACCGATCGGACCTTCATCGATGACGACCACGGGCGCGCACGGTCGCTCTCTGAAATCTGGCGCATGGGCGAGCCGTGGCCGGCCCGCGCCTGCTTTCGCCTGCTAAAGCTGGGCAGCGCCGGCTGGCGCTTCGGGTGGGGCAGGAGGCTGCGCCTTCCAGCCCTCACACCTCAGGACTGGTAGTCGCGGGTACTTGTCGAACCTGGGATCGGTTTCGGCCAACAGGCAACGATAAAAAATCGACCCCCGGTCGGACCGCACCACACGCATGTGTGTGCAGGTCTCGCACAGGCCCGGGGACATGCTCCCAGCCTGGCACACGCATTCCGGAGCCAATGAAAACGCGGATGCTATCGTAAAGTGGAGAACCCTCTGATGCTGGACGCAAAGGTAGAACCACTACAGGATACGAACCCGCAGGAAACCAGCGAATGGCTCGAAGCGCTGGACGAACTCGTCGCCGACGAAGGGCCCGAGCGCGCCGCATTTCTCCTGCGGCGGGTTGTCGAGCATGCTGCCAATTCCGGTGTGACTGCCCCGTTGCGAGTCAACACTCCTTATGTAAACACCATTCCCGCCGATGAAGAGCTGCCCTACCCAGGCGATCGGCAGATGGAGCGGCGCATCAAGAGCCTGATTCGCTGGAACGCGATGGCCATGGTGGTGCGCGCCAATAAATACGATCCGGGAATCGGGGGGCATATTTCCAGCTACGCTTCGCTGGCGACCCTCACCGAAGTCGGCCACAATCATTTCTTCCACGGCTCGTATGGCGATCAGCCTGGCGACCTCGTTTACTTCCAGGGGCACTCCTCACCGGGGCAGTACGCGCGCGCGTTTCTCGAAGGCCGTCTCACCGAGAAGCATCTCGAGAATTTCCGCCACGAGCTGCGCGACCATCCTGGGCTCTCGTCCTATCCGCATCCGTGGCTGCAGCCTCATTTCTGGCAGTTCCCGACCGTCTCCATGGGCCTCGGTCCGATCAACGCGATTTACCAGGCTCGCTTCATGCGTTATCTGGAGAATCGGGGCATTATTCCCGCCACGCGGCGCAAGGTCTGGGCATTTCTCGGCGATGGCGAGACGGACGAGCCCGAATCGCTGGGCTCGCTGACGCTGGCCTCGCGCGAGAAGCTCGATAACCTCATCTTCGTCATCAACTGCAATCTCCAGCGCCTCGACGGGCCGGTGCGCGGCAACGGCAAGATCATCCAGGAGCTCGGCGCGGCCTTTCGGGGCGCGGGCTGGAATGTCATTAAGGTTGTGTGGGGCTCCGACTGGGATCCGCTGCTGGCCGCCGACTACGCCGGACTGCTCGTCAAGCGCATGGAAGAGGTGGTGGACGGCGAAGAGCAGAACTATGCGGCCAAAGGCGGCGCGTATACGCGGCGCGAGTTCTTCGGGAAATACCCGGAGCTCGAGCGCCTTGTCGATCACCTCACCGACGAGCAGGTGGGCGCGCTCCGGCGCGGCGGTCACGATCCGCTGAAGGTTTTCAACGCCTACCTGCGCGCGGTACGGCATGAAGGACAGCCCACCGTCATTCTTGCCAAGACCATCAAGGGCTACGGGCTGGGCGAAGCCGGCGAGGGCCGCAACGTCACACACCAGCAGAAGAAGCTGAACGAGGAAGAGCTGCGCTACGTCCGGCAGCGCTTCGATATCCCTATTCCGGACGATAAGATCCTCACCATCTCCTTCTACAAGCCTCCGGAGGACAGCCCGGAGATGCAGTACATGAAGAAGCGCACCGAGGAGCTGGGCGGTCCGTTGCCGGCGCGAAATGCGAAGCGAATCGAACTACAGGCGCCTGCGCTGGAAGTTTTCAAAGAGCAGCTGGAAGGCTCGCAGGGACGCGAGGTCTCCAGCACCATGGCCTTCGTGCGCGTGCTGACCATCCTGCTCAAGGACCACGTGCTGGGTAAGTACATCGTGCCCATTATTCCGGATGAGGCGCGCACCTTCGGTATGGAGTCGCTGTTCCGCCAGTTCGGGATTTACGCCAGCCAGGGCCAGCTGTACAAACCGGTGGACAGCGACATCTTCCTTTATTACAAGGAAGCGCGGAACGGTCAGATTCTGGAAGAAGGGATCACCGAAGCGGGCTCGATGTGCTCGCTCACGGCGGCCGGAACGGCCTACGCCAACTACGGCGTGCCGATGATTCCGTTTTTTATCTACTATTCGATGTTCGGATTCCAGCGCGTGGGAGATCTGATCTGGGCCTTCGCCGATTCACGCGGCAAGGGCTTCATGATCGGCGGCACGGCAGGCCGGACCACGCTCTCGGGCGAGGGACTGCAGCACCAGGACGGGCACAGTCTGCTGCTGGCCAGCACCGTGCCGACCTGCCACGCATTCGATCCGGCCTATGCCTATGAGATCGCGATCATCGTGCAGGACGGCATCCGCCGCATGTATCAGGAGAACGAGGACCGGTTCTACTACATCACCGTTTACAACGAGAACTACGCCCAGCCGGCGATGCCGGAAGGCGAGCACATCCGCGAAGGTGTGTTGCGCGGCCTGTATCGATTCAAAGCCGCCGAGGGCGGTAAGGCGCAGCTTCAGCTTTTCGGCAGCGGTCCGATCCTGAACGAGGCGCTGCACGCACAGAAGATCCTCGCCGAGAAGTACGGCGTGAACGCTGACGTTTGGAGCGCCACCAGCTATAACGAGCTGCGGCGCGACGCGCTGGACGTGGAACGCTGGAACCGGCTGCACCCGGACCAGACGCCCCGCCGGCCGTACGTGCTGGAGGCGCTCGATGGCGCGGAAGGGCCGATCGTCGCGTCCACCGACTACATGAAGACCGTAGCCGACCAGATCGCGCCCTGGCTTTCCGGACGGCTGACGTCACTCGGCACTGATGGCTTCGGCCGCAGCGATAATCGCGAGTACCTGAGGAAGCACTTCGAGAACGGGGCCGAAGCGATCGCGGCCGCCGCGTTATCGGCGCTGGCGCGCGACGGCAAATTGGACGCCGCGAAGGCCGCCGCCGCGGTCAACGAACTCGGGCTTGTTCCGGACAGCCCCGATCCAGTGACGACGTGAGCGCAGTGCGGAGGCCGCGCCCTGCCGGGGAACAATGCGGCCCGAGGGGCCGCCGCAGGGCGAGGCCCTGCCCCCCACACGTATGCTCTTCCTGACTGAGCAGGAAGTTCGCGAGCTGCTGCCGATGAGCGAGGCGGTCGAGATGATGCGCCTCGCGTTCAGTGCCCTCGCCCGGGGAGAAGCGCAGAACCAGCCGCGGCGGCGGCTCATCCTGAAAACCGGATCGATGCTGCACCAGCTCGCCGGCGCATACGGCGGCTACTTCGGAACCAAGTTCTACGCCACCAACCCGAAGCACGGAGCGCACTTCCTGTTTGCTCTGTACGACGCAGCGACCGCCGCGCCGCTGGCGCTGATGCAGGCTAACTGGCTGGGCCAGATTCGCACCGGGGCGGTCAGCGGGTATGCCACCGATCTGATGGCCTCGCCTGACGCACACGTCCTCGGCGTGATCGGCAGCGGGTTTCAGGCCCGCTCTCAGGTGGACGCAGTCCGGGCAGTGCGGCGCATCGATGAAGTGCGCGTGTGGAGCCGGAAAACGGAGAAGCGGGATCGCTTCGCGCGCGAGATGAGCGCCGTGCCAGCCGTGACGGCTGAGGATGCCGTCCACGGCGCCAACATCGTGGTCACGGCGACCTACGCGAAGGATCCGGTACTCGAAGACGGATGGATCGCGCCGGGCACGCACATTAACGCCGTCGGATCGAACATGGCCGATCGGCGCGAACTTCCCGCCGAGCTTGTGCGCCGCGCCGATGTGATCGCTGTGGACACGCTCGAGGCAGCGCGCCTCGAGGCCGGCGACCTCATTCTGTCTGGCAGCTGGAATAATGTCGTCGAATTGAAGGACGTGCAGCCCGGATGGGACCCGAACCGGATCACCATTTTCAAGTCAGTTGGTCTGGGTCTGGAAGATGTGGCGGCGGGATCGCGAGTTTACGAAAAGGCGAGAGAGCGCGGCGTGGGACGGCCGCTTTATTCCTGAGCGGCGGCCTGCTGATCGGAATCGCGCCAGGCGCTGATCTTCAAACGGCGGCAAACCCAGCAAAGACCTTCAGCCGAGTTCGGCGCGCAACTGGAGCCGCAGACTACGCACTTACCAGCCGGCCGATCTTTGTCGGTTTCGAGAGCCTTTTTTGCCGTTTCGAGGATCTGCTTGTCGATTACGGGCTCGGCCGGCAGTGGTGCTTTCCGTTTCACTACTGTTACCTTAACATGGTCGTCAACAGTACGAACGGCCTATATCTGGGCTACGCCGCGCGATCATACCGGACGACGTAGCCGCCGTCGAGGGTAGAGCCGCAGCGCGGACATTTCTGCCCCGGCCTGACGCGCGTCTGCCGCCCATTGGTGACGACGTCCGCCTCCACGTTATGCGTGCAAATGATGCAATAGACGCGGCCTTTCTCCACTCGCGTCTGAACTGGTTGGTTCCCCGTTGGTTTCATACCTCGCTCCTGTCACTCGATTGGACGCGCGACTTTTTAAAAGGATGGCCGCCGTTTGTAAAGGTATGCGAAGAAGCAAAGGTAGAATGATTCTTCATGCGGACAGCCTGACATGAGCATCGCTTTTCTGTTCCCCGGGCAGGGGTCTCAGTACGCGGGCATGGGGAGGAGCCTGGCCGAACAGTATGCCGTCGCGCGGGAGGTTTTTGAAGAGGCCGACGACACGCTTGGCTTTCCTCTTTCCCGGTTGTGCTTCGAAGGCCCGGAGGAGGAACTGCGGCTTACCGAAAACACGCAGCCGGCGCTCGTTGCGGTTTCCGTTGCGGCGCAGCGTGTGCTTGCGTCCAGCGGCATCCAGGCAGATTTCGTGGCGGGGCACAGTCTTGGCGAATACTCGGCTCTGGTGGCCGCCGGATCTTTGAAGCTGGGCGACGCGCTGCGCCTGGTGCGGAAACGCGGCCGGTTCATGCAGCAGGCGGTTCCGAACGGAGTCGGCGCGATGGCGGCGCTGCTGAAACTCCCCCTGGAGAAGCTGGACACCGTCCTTGCGGACGCGGCTGAGGGCGAGGTGGTGAGCGCGGCGAACCTCAACTCGCCCGACCAGGTGGTCATCGCCGGGCATGCCGGAGCGGTGAAGCGCGCAACGGAGCTGGCGAAGTCCGCGGGCGCGCGCCGCGCGGTCCTGCTGCCGGTCAGCGCACCATTTCACTGCGCGCTCATGAAGCCGGCGCAGGAGCGCATGGCCGAGGAGCTGAACAGGACCTCGTTCGCCGATCTCGATATGCCGCTGGTCAACAACTGGCGGGCACAGCCGATCCGCACCGGCGCGGAAGCTCGCCAGGGGCTCTATCAGCAGATTCCCAACCCGGTGCGCTGGACAGACACCATCCGCTGGCTGGCGTCCGCGGGCGTGACGCGCTGCTACGAGGTGGGAGCGGGCAGCGTTCTGACCGGGCTGCTGCGCAGCATCGACTCCTCGCTGGAGGGGATCAAGTCGGGAGAAGCCGAAGACATGGAAAAGGTGCTCGCCGCATGCTGAAAGGCGTCATTGGAACGGTCACGGCGATGAGCATTCTGGGGGGCTGCGGCGCAAAGAAGCAAAACGAGAACTTCGACAACCTGCGCAGTGATTTCGTCTATGGCGCTCTGGCGCTCTCCCCGGTTTCGGCCACCATGGCCGGATACCACAAGCACGGGCGGCTGCCGCTGGACGAGATGATGGACGACTACAGCCCGATGGGGCTGCGCGGCCAGCACACCTTCTACGACCGCATGAAACAGCGCATCGCCGCGCTGGACCAGCAGTCGTTACGCGCCGAGGACCAGGCCGACCTGGAACTGATGAACGATTCCGCGGGGCTCGGCCTGCTCGAGCTGGATACCATCCAGAGCTACAAGCACAATCCCACGCTTTACGTCGAGCTGGCGGGCAACGCGTTGTTCAATCCCTTCGTGCTGGAGTACGCGCCGAAGGAGACGCGATATCGCCACATCATCATGCGGCTCGCGAAGGTGCCGAACCTGTTCGATCAGGCGCGCGCCAATCTGGTGGACGCGCCGGAGATCTGGAATCAGACGGCACAGGAAGAGAACGACGGCACGATCGACCTGATCGAGCACACGCTGAAGGACAACGCGCCGGCTTCTCTCCGGGACGACTACGATCGGGCAGCGAAGCCCGCGGTCGACTCCCTGCACGCCTTCAACACGTGGCTGAAGACCGATCTCGCCAAGCGCACCAGCGACTGGCGGCTGGGCAAGGACAAGTACGACCAGAAGTTCCGTTACGTGCTGGACGTAGGCAAGGCTCCGGACCAGGTGCTGTCGGACGCCGAGGCGGAACTGGACCGCGTGCATGGCGAGATGGCGAAGCTGGCCGGCGCCACTCCGGTGAAGGCATATCTCGACAATCTTGCACAGCAGCACTCGACGCCGCAGAGCTACTTCTCCGATGCCCAGAAGGACCTCGACCAGGCGATCAGTTTCGTGAAGGAGAAGAACCTGGTTCCGGTGCCGAACACCTCCAACCTGAGGGTGATTCCGACGCCGGAGTTCATGCGCGGAATCTACGGCGTGGGCGGGTTCTCGCCGGCGCCGGCGCTGGAGCCACAGCTCGGGGCCTGGTTCTGGGTTACGCCGCTTTCCGCGGATCCGAAGCGCTCGGAATCCAAGCTTCGGGAGTACAACAAGTACGGTCTGCAGCACCTCGTCGTGCACGAAGCGATGCCCGGTCATTATCTTCAGTTCGAGTACGCCAATCACATCGAACCGCTGTCGCGGCGCGTGCTGCGGAGTGTCTTCGGCAACGGCCCTTACGTGGAAGGTTGGGCCTTCTATACACAGCAACTCATGAGCGAAGCCGGGTACATGAACAACGATCCCGGCTACAAGATGACGCTGTACAAGCAGTGCCTGCGCGTAATCACCAACGCCATTCTGGATATTCGCTTGCAGACCATGGGAATGACCGATCAGCAGGCCATGGACCTCATGGTGGACAAGGCTTACCAGGAGCACGAAGAAGCCGAGCTCAAGCTCAAGCGGGCGAAGCTTTCGTCAGCCCAGCTGCCGATGTATTTCGTCGGCTGGCGCGGGTGGCTGCGGTTACGCGAAGCGGACAAGTCGAAAGAGGACGGCTCGTTCAGCCTGCCGAAGTTCCACGAACGGGCGCTGAAGGAGAGCGCCGTGCCGCTGCCCGCGCTGGGACGCCTGCTCGGTCTGCAATAAACAAGGGTGGGTTTTCCCGTTTCCGGCGTCTCACAGTGGTATGCCGGGGGAAATCACCGCCGATAGCGAAGAGGCACAAAAGCCCGAAATCCAGAAGGAAATCGAGAAGCACACCAACGTCCGCGTGCAGGTGGTGCATGCCGCGGTGGTGCGCAACGGCGAGCGCGAGCTGTGCCGCTCCACATCGGCGCTGGCCTGGTCCGGGCTGGCGGCGGGGTTTTCCATGGGATTTTCCTTTATTGTCGAGGGCATCCTGAAAGCCAGCCTGCCCGATACCGCGTGGCGCCCACTGGTGGTGTTCATCGGGTATTCGTTCGGATTTCTGGTGGTCATCCTTGCCCGGCAGCAGCTTTTTACGGAGAACACTCTGACGGCGTTTTTGCCGCTGATGAGCCGCCGCAACACGAGCACCTTCCGGCAGGTGGCGCGGTTATGGGCGGTGGTGCTGCTGGCCAATCTGGTGGGAGCGCATATCGTGGCGTGGGTGCTGGGGAACACGCCGGTCCTCTCCCGCGAGATTCAGACCGCGCTCGCCGACCTGGCGCGCGAAGCGGCCGCGGTGGGCTTCTGGCCGGCCGTCTTGCGAGGGATTTTCGCGGGCTGGATCATTGCCCTGCTGGTGTGGATCCTGGCGGCCATGGAGTCGCACAGCGTTGCGGTCATCGTACTCCTCACCTGGCTGGTGGCCGCGGGCAAGTTCACTCACATCATCGCCGGCTCGATCGAGGTGCTCTTCCTGGTAATGACCGGCGTGATGCCGTGGGGCGCTTACCTCGGCGGCTACATGGTCCCCACACTGCTGGGCAATGTCATCGGGGGCGTGTCGTTGGTTTCGGCGCTGAACCACGCGCAGGTGACCTCCGGCGAGCCTGGGTCGAAGGAAGATCTGGAAGACTGATCAGGCCCGGCCGAGGGCGAAGAGGGTCATGTCGTCGGCGCGGCGCGCGCCGTTGCAGAAGCTGTCCAGATCTTCACGGCAGGCGGCGATCAGGGCCGATGGCATCTCCGCGCCGCAGCAGGCGGCAATCCGGGACAACCGCTCCGGGCCGTAGAACGCGCCATCGTGATCCATCGCTTCCGTTACCCCGTCGGAGAAGACGAGCATGCTCTGCGATGGCTCGAGGCACAGTTCCGTAACCGCGAACTCCTCCTCGCCGAAGAGCCCGACCGGCAGGCCCGCGGAGTCCACCTCGGAGACGATGCCGTCGCGCACGACCAGCGGACGGGGGTGGCCGGCATTGCAGACCTCCACACGGCCGTTGTCGAAGGCGCGGCCGCACACCAGCGTCGCGTACTGAGTGGGCAGTGTGCTCTCGGCGAACACGCGGCTGGCGTGCTGCATCATGACCCGCAGCGGGAGGCGGACGGAGATGAGGGTCCGGAACATGGCGTGGAGGTGCGCCATGAGCATGGAGGCCGCCACGCCCTTGCCGGAAACATCGCCGACCATGAAGTAGAGCCCCGCGTCGCCTGCGTCCACCACGTCGCAGTAATCGCCGCTGACCACGCCGGCCGGCTGGTAGTGATAGCAAACGCGCCAGCCACGCGATGCGATTTCGCAGGGCGGCAGAAGGCTTTTCTGGACCTGCGCGGCGAGTTCCAGATCGCGCTCCAGCGCGCGCCGCTCCGGCTCATTGAGATGGTCGAGGCAGACGCGAACCAGGGGGTCGGCGATGAGCCGATCGCACTCCACCGGCTCGTGGCAGGCTTCGCAGATGCCCCATGAGCCCTGGTCCATGCGGGCCAGGGCGGCGTCCACTTCCTCGAGGAGACCGCGGACCCGAGCGGCGCCGGCGCCCTCCGCTGCTGTCTTGAGCCGTTGCCGCCGATCGAGCAGTTGATCGCGCAGGAACTCCTCGATGGTGGCCTGCATAGAGATCTCCTTTAGTACTGTGATGCTCGGGGTAACGCCGGAGATCCGTACTCCCGCGCGCCGGGTCCTGGGAAATGCTTTGCCTTAGGTCTACAGAACCGGCGCGGTCCGTTCGATAGTTGCGCAGGCCATGGGTGTCGCACTGAACACGCGAATCTTGCCCCGGCGTCTGCCGGTCCACGAGGCGGCAATCGTTCCGGAACGGCGGGCGGGGCTGATTCCTGTGGCGTTGTGCCTCCTGTTCGGCATGCCGCTGGCGTTCGGGCTGTTGTCGGCATCCTCAGGGCTGAAGCTGACAAACAGGGCCAGCCATTTTGCCCACGACGTCGCCAGCATGTACCGGCAGGGCGTCGATTTTTCGCGGCCGGAAAGCCAGAGCATCATCTTCGATCTGGCGCGAGCCCAGGACCTGCCGATTCGGCCGGAGAATGCGGTCGTGATTGTCAGCACGGTGCGTAAGGTAAGCGACGCTGATTGCGCCGCATCTTCGGCCGGCTGCGTAAATCGGGGGCAGGTGGTCTTGCAGCGCCAGGTTACAGCAGGCAATCCTCGATTACACGCCAGCAGCTTCGGCACGGTGACCGGGCGCGCCGCGACGGCGTGGCTCGACGATCGCGCCGCCCAGGTGAAGGACTTCGGCGATACGCTGCGACCCGGCGAGGTGGCCTGGGTGGCGGAGACGTGGTTTGCCGCGCCCAACCAGGCGGGCGGAGTTTACGTGCGAACTGTCGAGTAGCCGGTCAGGACTTTTTTGTGCCCTTGATGGTGCCGGACGCCTGATCGCCCTCGAAGGTGCCTTCCAGTTCGGCCCCCTTCACGGTCAGTTTCACCGAGTATGCCGCTCCGCCGGTTTCGGCCGTGAAGCTGGCTTCATTGCCGTCTGCCTTGAAATCGCTGATATTGATGTCGCCGATGGAGCTGTCCTCGACGCTTGCCGACAGCTTGCCGCCGTCGCTCTTCACGGAAAGAGTCCATGAGGCGTCGTTTCCGTCAGCGGTCGAGGAGGTACAGCTCCACGATCCGACAATGGCCGGGGTGTCGGCGGCCGAAGCCGGCAGGCCGGCGAGAACGAGAAGAACCAGCGCCAGAAGGCTGCCGGCGATGCACATACGGTACGCGGTTTTCATAGCGGTCATGGATGATGGCATTATATGCGAGATACGCTGCGGACCGTCTGCGTGTTCTGTGGATCGAGCGCGGGGAGGCGAACGGCGTACGCGGACGCGGCGCGGCGTGTAGGCCAGCTCACTGCCGAACGCGGCCTTACGGTCGTTTACGGCGGAGGCAAGGTCGGGCTCATGGGCGTGCTGGCGGATGCGTGCCTCGGCGCGGGCGGCCGCGTCATCGGGGTAATGCCGCAGATGCTGGTGGACAAGGAGATCGCGCATCGGGGCATTACCGAGCTGAGGGTGGTGCGCTCGATGCACGAGCGGAAAGCGCTCATGGCCGATCTGGCGGACGCCTTTCTGGCGCTGCCGGGCGGCTTCGGCACCTTCGAGGAGTTCTTCGAGATTCTTACCTGGACGCAGCTCGGCCTCCAGCGCAAAGCATGCGGCCTGCTGAATGTCGACGGCTATTACGATCCGCTGCTGCGCCTGGCCGATCAAGCGCTGGCCGAAGGCTTCCTGCGCGCGCCGCATCGCGAGATGCTGCTGTGCGACACGGATGCGGCGCGCATGCTCGATCGGCTGAGCGAATATCAGCCTCCGGCAGTGGAGAAGGTGCTGGACCGAACGACGCGATAATAGTCGGATGCAAACCGCAGGCTCGCCCGATTTGCGCTTCCCCGTCGGCCGGTATGACCCGCCCGAGCGGATCACCGCCGAACACCGCCGCGCCTGGATTGCGGATATCGCCGCGGCCCCCGCCGCGTTTCGGGCCGCAGTCGCCGGGCTGGATAACGCTCAACTGGACACTCCGTACCGGCCGGACGGCTGGACCGTGCGGCAGGTCGTGCACCACGTTCCCGACAGTCACATGAACAGTTACGTGCGCTTCCGGCTGGCGCTTACCGAGGACAACCCGGTTGCGAAACCGTACGACGAAGCGCTGTGGGCGGAGTTGCCGGACGCGACGAGCATGCCCGTCGACGTTTCGCTGCAACTGCTGGAGTGTTTGCATGGGCGCTGGGTGATGCTGCTGGAGGCAATGACGCCGGAGCAGTACGCGCGCACCTTCGTCCATCCGGGCCTGAAGCGCACCATGACGCTGGAGTGGAACCTGGGGCTGTACGCGTGGCACTCGCGCCATCATGCGGCGCATATCACGAGCTTGCGCCAGCGCATGGGCTGGTAGCGACGTCATGACCGGACGCTCGGCGCTCTTTCGACCAGGTACGGATACGCCCTGAGCATGGGGACGCCCGGGTTTCAGAATACCGAGTGGAACGCCTCGGTCACTTCCGGCGCGGCGCGCTGCTCCACTGCGCGGCGGACCGCATCGCGCGCGCGCTCGTCGTCCCGGCAGACGCGCAGCGCGTTGATCACTTCCACAGCGACGTGAGCGGTTTCGTCGCGGATGAGTTCCAGCAGGAACTCCATCGCGGATTCCTCGCGGGCGGTCGCCAGCGCGAGGAGCAGGGTCCCGCGCATAGGGCCGCGTGAGGTGCGGGCCCATTTCTCTTTCAGTCGCTCGACCGCGGCCGGCGAGCGGGTGGAAGCGAGCGCGAGGGCGGCGGCTTCGGCGATGGCGTTGTCCGCATCGTCCAGATATCGCGCGACAAAGGGAACGGATCGCTCCGGATCGGCCCGCAGCAGACCGGTGAAGCACTCGGCGATGACATCGGGATGCTCGTCGCCGGTGAGGACCTTCAGCCGGAGCAGGAGCGCGCCCGAATCGCCGCCGACACATGCCAGGGCGCGCGCCGCGCCCGCACGCGCGCCGGACTCGCTGTCGGCCAGCAGGTTGACTACTTCAAAAACCGCATCAGGGTCACGGGTCCGTATCAGACCGGCCGCGGAATGCGCGCGCAGCTGAACGGCGGCGTCCACCGGCGGTCCCCAGGAGCCCTCCATCTGGACGTGGCGAATGCCGCGCAGATACACGTCGGCTGCATCGATGTAGTCCATCGCGTACAGGGCGGCCACGATCTCCGTGAGGGCTGCGCAGCGCTTGTCGAGGCGCGCCGGATCGGCCATGAAGCGGCCGAAGGCGGCCACCAGGTCCGGGATCAGATCGTCGGCCCGCAGTTCCCCGGCGAGTTTCGCCGCTTTGGCCACCACAAGGTTGGAGCGGTTGCGCAGGAAGGCGCGGAGCTGCGTCACGTGCTCGGCTGTTTCCGGGGTGCGGCGCAGGTCGGCAAGCGAGTTCAGCGCGTGTTCAACGGGATCGGCTCGTTTCATGGGACGGGAGGGCGAAACGTCTGAACGACGCGCCTTCCTTATATGCTGCGGCAGCGGGTGGGTCCGGCGCAACCGTGGCGGGATGCGCCAAATTCAGCGGGCGTTCCTGGGTGTCCTGGCCGAAAACACGCACGAGAGCAATGCAGGTATCAGAGGCGATGAAAGGCGAAAACTCCGAAAGCCGCTCGAGGCACACGCCAGCCGGCGAACCGCCGCAAATTAAGGCATCTGATCGCTTTATTCAAGAAGTTTCAACGGTTTGCGCGTCTTTTCTCGCTGTTGCTCACGGTCCTCCACGGGTTTGGTAGTAGAACTGCTTTTGCTCTCTCTCAGGAAAAGAAATGGGCGCATTCGCATTCAGCGATCATCCGGTAGAAGACCTCATCAAGAAGAATCTCCTGGTTGCCGGCGTGTTGGTGCGGACAGCAGGCAACCAGCGCTCCGCGTCCGGAGCACAGGCCGCTACCGCGAACGCGCGTCGTGCGTATAACCGCGCACAGGAACTCGTGCGAACGCTGCCGGATGGCCAGAGGTTGCGATGGGAAATCGAACTTCTAGCTCTGAACACGGTACTCTGCAATATCGAATGCGCCATATACCCTGTCGATACCAGATTCGAGCTGTTGCCGGGGTGACGCCACGTACGCGCACACAAGACCGATTAGCCATACCGAAGATGCCGGGCGTGACCGCCGCCGCGAGCCGCGGTTTTCCACGAATGGCCCGTGTCATTTGGTTGTGTTTAACGGTCTGACAGAGCTTTGCATGAGCGCCTCCATCCAGGACGTTTCCGCCAGCGGACTGCGCGTTCGGGCGCGTTGCCCTGCGATGCCAAAGATGACTGTGCAGGTCTTTCTCGGGGATCGCAATGTCGTGTTTGGGGAAGTGCGCCATTGCAGCAGGAACGACGATGGAAGCTACGATGTCGGAATCCTCATCCACAAGGCGGCCAGTGATACTCGACGGTTCGCGTGATCATACCGCGCCGCGAGGTTAGCGTCTCTTCAGGTGCACCACCGCCGGGCCCCCGAACGGCGGAATGAAGCGCACCTTTCTGCCGCCTTCGACGGACTTGCCCGGGATCTCGCGGCCGGTATTGACGTCCAGCCACTCCACCGCGAACTCGCCGGGAGCGCCCGTCAGATCGACGGTGAATTCGGCCGCCTCCGGCTGCAGAGCCAGATACTCCACGCCGGGCTGCGCGAGGCAGTAGCGGCCCGAAGCGAGCGTGTCGTGCGGCGTCATGTGCGCCAGATCCACCTTCTCCGACCACAGCCGCGTCTGCCGCATGCCTTCGCGCGCCGAATCCTGCCATGTCGGCGACGGCGTCATCTCCTCCATGAACAGCACGTTCAGCCCGCGCAGGAAAGTCTTCCAAACCCAGATGCTGTCGCCGCCGGTATGCCCCAGCAGGTGGTCGGTGTCCGACACCACAACTTTCCCTGCGTATGTGGATGGCGGGTTGGACAGGTAATTCGTCTCGGGCTCGCCGTTGTTCGGCGAAACCCAGTCGGCCGGGCTGTTGAACAGCGCATCGTTCGTCCCGCCGGGATACTGGAAGGTCATGCCCACGGGGTGCTGCTTCGGGCGCTGCGCCTCCACCTGCTTCACATAGCGAATGACGTGATATTGCCAGGCCGTGGAGTACGGGCCGGCTTCGTTGCACACCTCGTACAGCACGTTATCCAGATCGCCGACCGTCTCGACCACCTTCCGCATGTACGCTTCCTGCAGCGCGAGCACTCGCTTCCCCATGTCGCTGTCGTCGAGCGTGTAGTAGCGTAGTTTGCCGCCATCGATTCCGTTGACGTTGTTGGCCGGATTGAACGGATGATAGGTCCACGCGTCGGGCAGGAACTGCACGAACCAACCCTCGAACAGCATCACCGAAACATACATGCCGCGCTCGCCGGCGGCCATCACGCGTGAGCGCATGCGCTCGAAATACGCGGGATTGAACCGCGTCAGATCGAATTTCGGCTTTCCGTCGGCGGCGAGTTCCGGGCCGGCGCGGATCCACGGCATCGGCTCCGCATGCTTCAGGCCAGGCGGATCCTCGTCGCTGAACTGTGGAACCTCCTGCCGCCACAGGCGGAAGAAGTTGTCGTGATGCCGCCCGAGGACGTCCAGGAAGCCTGCGTAGTCAAAAGCAGGAGGTTGGCCGTTCTGCTCAATGCGGCGATGCCCGGTGTCGATGAAATCGTTCCAGGTGTGGGAGCCGGCCAGATAAACAGCACGGCCGGACCCATCGGTGAACCAGCGCGGATTGCCGGGCAGGACGCGCAGCGGACCCGGCCCAGTGCGTGCAGGAACTGTGGAGACCGGTGGCGCGCTGTCGTCCATGATCGGCCCATTAAAGGCATCCAGCAGCTGCGCCTGCAGCGCGCGGAATGTTGGCACATCGCGCACGTACTCCGTCATGCCCGAAACCGCGCGCTGCGCCAGCACGTTCGCCTTCGCCGCATCGCGCTGTTGCAGCACATTGAGCAATTCGTAATCCTCGATGCCTTCGCGCATCGCCTCGAGGCGGATGGAGGAATGGATGCTGTTCTGCTCTCGCCAGGGATAGGTGATGAACGCATCGCCCGCGGGCAGCCCTACGGTCTTCGGTCCGTCGCCGATGGTGACCTCGGGGTTGCCAAACGGATTACTGCCCCATGAGTCGCCGCCCCAGTGCAGGAAACCGTTGAAGCCATAGCGGAAGTTGAACCACTGCAGCAGCCGTGTCTTGAGCAGCGGAAAATCGATGAAGCGGTTCAGATAGTGCCCGCGCGGCATCAGGCAGGTATAGAACCACGCCTGTCCACCCTGCGCCACGTGCGCGTGAATGGCGTCCATGTCCTTATCGAACGTTCCGAGCTGCGGGACCCAGATGTCGCAGTTCTTCGCCAGCAAGGGACTGGGGTGGTCGATGGCATCGATGGTCAATACGCCAGGCATCTCCTGGCGCACGATCTCCGAGTACCGCGCGTACACCGGGACCTCGGCGCCGTGCGCTTCGTCGAGCACGTGCTGCGCGTAATCATCGAGCCAGTTTTTCTCCTTCAGGTGTGCGTAGAGCGCCGGCAGGAACGAGCGCAGGAACGCCTCCGCGCGAGGATCGCCGGGGGACACGCCGGTGCGCCGGGCCTGATCGCCTTCGATGGCGAAGATCGGGATGCTGAGCGGTGAGGTGTAGCCGTTCTGCCGTGTAAGCAGATGGCCGCCCTCGATCATCTGCGCCGTGCCCGCATTCCGGAACGTCTCCACCCAGCGGTCGAGCGGGCTGAAGTCGTACGCCAGCGCGCCATCGGCCACGTGCGCGTCGGTCAGATCGTACACCGGAGTGAGAATTACGTTCTGATGATGATCGGCCAGCACGCGTCCGATGTTGCTCAGCACCTGCCAGTAGCGGTCCGGGTTGTCCTTCAGGTCGTAGTAACGCCCGACATCCTCCGGCGAAAGGTAGAACCAGTTGGTCACCCGAAGCGTTTGTTGCCGAGGGACCATGGCGTTCGCGACGCGTACGCGGAACGGCATGTCGGCGAGGCGGCGTGCGCCGGAGCGGAAATGCGCCGTGCCGTTATAGACGCCGGCAGCCGTATCGGGGGGAACGGTGATGGTGATCCAGATGGGCGTGGTGCGGCCGGCTTCGAGGGTAAAGCTCGATTCCTCGAGCAGGGGATCCGGAAAGACTGCGGGCGCGCGCCGGACCAGCTCGGACGCCGGAGTGTCCTGCGGATCGGTGTGGACCGGCACATAGCCAACGCGGCGTACCTCAGTTCCGATGCGGCCGGCAATATCGACCGTGACCGATACCGCGTCAAGGCGCGTCTGCGCTTGCACCGCCAGCTGGACCGTCGCGTGTCCGTTGCGCGGCGCAAGCACATAGCTCGCGTCGGGTACGCGATTCCTGCCCGGCGGGTCGTCCTGGAACACCTGCACCAGCGAATCGACAGGCCAGATGGAAACCGCGGCCGGCGGCGTTTTAGCGCCCGCCGCGAATAGAGCGCCCGCGACGAAGCAGGCCAACAGAATGCTTTTCATCATTTCGGAAGTGCGAATGCGATCAGCTCATCGGAGGCCGGTCCTTCGAAGAACCCTCCTCCTCCCGCGGCAATCACGACGAACTGCCGGCCGCTCTTCGGGCCTGCGTACGTCATCGGCGTGGCGTGCCCGCTGGCGGGCAGATCGGCGGACCACAGCTCTTTTCCGGTACGTGCGTCGAAGGCGCGGAATTTGTGGTCGGTGGTTGCGCCGATGAACACCAGCCCGCCCGCGGTCACGATGGATCCCCCCAGGTTTGGCGTACCGGTATTGGTCAAGCCATGCGCCGCCAGTTCCGGCACGCTTCCCAGCGGCCGCTTCCACACGATTCCGCCGTTGTTCAGGTCAATCGCGTTCAGGTTGCCCCATGGCGGTTTCTGGCACGGCCAGCCATGCTCATCCCAGAACCGCGCGTACTCGCCGCCGGTCGGATTGGCCCGGCGATAGCGCTCCGGCGATCCGTCTGGCTGCGGTTTCATATAGCCCAGGGCGCCCAGTTCGTTGGTGTTGACATAGAGCAGGCCGGAAGCGGGATCGAACGATCCGCCCGACCACGTGGCGCCGCCCAGGGTCCCCGGCAGCACCAGCGTTTGCTGCTCGCCGTAGGGCGTGAACATGCCGTGATTGGTCAGTTTATCGAACAGTTCCGCGCAATAGCGATGCGATTCCGGAGTGACATTGGTAATGTCATCGCGAGTGATGGTCATCCGCGACAGCGGCGGCGGCTGGACCGGGAATGGCTGCGTGGGCCACGTCGATTCTCCGGGAACGCCGCTTTGCGGTACGGCGCGCTCCTCCACCGGAAACAGCGGCTTGCCCGTGAGACGATCGAGCACGAACACGAAACCCATCTTGGTCAACTGCACTACCGCGGGAATCTCGCGGCCGTCGCGCTTCACGGTGGCCAGCACGGGTTGTGCCGGCGGATCGTAATCCCAGATGTCGTGATGCACCACCTGGAAATGCCAAAGGGGCTTGCCGGTTGCGGCGTCGAGCGCGACCACGCAGTTGGCGTACAGGTCGGCGCCTTTGCGGTCCGCGCCGTAGAAATCGTAGGAAGCCGAACCGATGGGCAGGAAAATCATGCCGCGCTGCGCGTCGACGCTCATGATCGACCACACGTTCGCGCCGGTGCGGTCCTGCCATGCGCTGTCGGCCCACGTTTCGTGTCCCGGCTCGCCCGGCTGCGGCACGGTGTGGAAGGTCCACACCAGCTTGCCTGTTCGCACATCGAAGGCGCGCACGACGCCGCTCGGCCCGCGCGAGGGATACTCCGGCACCGCCGAGCCGCAGATCACCAGATTGCGCCAGATGGCCGGCGGCGAGGTCATTTCGTATTGCAGGGCAGGGAACTTGTCCGCGGCGCCAGGCCGCAGATAGACCGCGCCGTTGTCGCCGAAGTCGGATCGTGGCCTGCCGGTGCGCGCATCCAGTTCGATGAGCCGCGCGTCCAGCGTGCCGTAAACGATGCGGCGGTCGGCGCCGCTCGCGTCCTGCCAGTACGCCACTCCGCGGCTGGCGTCGAACTTCCGTTTGGCCGCCCCGGCCTGGGGATCGAACGCCCAGAGCTGTTTGCCCGTTTCAGAGTCGAGCGCGATCACGCGGCTGCTCGGAGTCGAGAAATAGAGGACGCCGTCGATATCCAGCGGTGTAGCCTCGAACGCGGCGATGCGCTGGCGCTGCGTGCTGATCGCGCCGGTAGCGACCTCGCCGGTGTGGTACGTCCAGGCGCGCTGGAGCCTGCCGACATTGGCGGTATCGATTTGCCGCAGATCGGAATACCGCGTGCCGCCCGGGTCGCCGCCCCACGCGCGCCATTCGTGCTGCGCGGCCATCACGGAGGAACAAACGATCAGCAGGAGCGTGCTTGCGCCTGCAATACGATAAGCAAAGCTGTTCATGAATGCTGTATCCGCCAGTTTACGGCACGCTCTTCTGGCGCCCGTGGTTTTGTTGTTGTGCGGCGCCGCGCCGGCTTCGCACCCGTGCGCGCAATGCCACTCGCGTGAAGTGACCGGGTACGAAGCCACGGCAATGGCTCACGCCCTCAGCCGGCCCACGGAGCTGCCTTCAGTCCGGTTCACGCATGCCGTTTCAAAAACGAAGTTCGCCGTCCACTGGGACAACGGCCGCCTGGTGCAGAGCATCGAACGCGACGGGATCAGCGCGCAGCATGATATGGCGTGGGCCATCGGCTCCGGCACGCACGCGTTCGGATTTCTGATTCAGATCGGCGACGCGCTGTTTCAATCGCCCATCGCCTGGTACACGGCGCGCAAGACCTGGGACGTGGCGCCCGGATACGAAGCCGATACTACGCCGGACTTCAATCGCCCGGTGACGCCGGAGTGCGTGTTCTGCCACGCGGGGCAGGCTCGGCCGGTGCGCGGCACGCTGAATCGCTACCAGCAGCCGCCGTTCGTTCCCGGACAGGAGGGCATCACCTGCGAACGCTGCCACGGTCCGGTTGCGGCGCATTTGCGCGCGCCCGTGCCAGGCTCGATCGTCAATCCCGCGAAGCTTTCGCCGCGCGCCCGGGACAGCATTTGCGAGCAATGCCATCTCAGCGGCGTGGCCCGGATTCCGAATCCCGGCCGGACCGTCAGCGATTTCCGCGCCGGCATGGAGCTGGAGGACATCTTTTCCGTTTACGTGTTCGCCGGATCGCGCGACCCGTCGCGCGCCCGGGCCTTGAAAGTGATCAGCCATGTGCAGCAACTGGCCCTGAGCACCTGCGCGCGGCAGAGCCACGGAAAAATGTGGTGTGGATCCTGCCACGATCCGCATCAGCAGCCCGCCGATCCGAAAGCGTACTTCCGGGCCCGCTGTCTTGCGTGCCACGGGACGGCGCTGCTGGCCACGCACGCCAAACCCGCCGATGACTGCATCGGCTGCCACATGCCGAAGCGGTCCGTGAGCGACGGGGGCCACACCTCGTTCACCGATCATCACATTCTGCGATTTCCGCAGTTCGAGCAGGGCGAAGACTTGCCCGAGCCGCTGGTGGCATGGCGCGAACCGCCGGCTTCGTTCGCCGACCGCAACCTCGGCCTGGCGGACGTTGAAGTGGGCCGCCGCTACCGGTCCGCGCGGCACATGGTGGATGGCCTGCGGCTGCTCAGTTCCGCGAAGCGCGATTCTCCACTGGATCCCGCCATTTCCACCGGGATCGGTATGGTGCTGCTGGGCATGCATCGCGGCCGGAGCGCCGCGGCGAGTTTCGCTCAGGCCATTCAGGTTGAGCCCGGTGTTGCGTCGCATTATCTGGATGAAGGCTACGCGTGGTGGGCAGCAGGCGATCGCACCCGCGCCACGGCGAGTCTGGAACATGCGCTGCAACTGGAACCGCTGCTGGAACAGGCGTATGTCGCCCTTGCCGGAATTTACAAGAAGGCCGGAGACGCGGAGAAGGTGCGCGAAACCTGGGACCGGTATGCCCGGGCGTTTCCGGGGAACATTGAGGCGCAGCAGGCGCGGCGGTTGATGGCCGCCGGTGCGCCGTGACACGGCTACAGGACAGACAGAAACCGACTACTTTGTTTTGCCGCGCGCTTTCTCGTTTACTGTCTGGAATTGCCTCCGAGCTTCCGCGGCTTTGCCGTCCTGCCCGAGCCGGTGGTACACCAGCGCCAGCAGATAGAGCGGTTGCGGATAGTTCGGATCCAGCGCCGCGGAGCGCTCCAGCCACTTCAGAGACTGCTCGGTTTGGCCGAGATTGTAGAGCGCCTTGCCGCCCAGATAAAAATTCCGCGCCGAATTCGGATTGCGATTTGCGGCTTTCGCCGCGGCGCCCCACGCTTTCTGGTTATCGCCGGTCTTCAGCAGCACTTCGGACAAATCGGCATACGGCTGGTCATAATCGGGGTTCGCGCGAATCGACGCGAGGAAATAGTGAATCGCGTTTTTGTTGTCGCCGGTTGCGGCGTAGCAGAGTCCCAGGCCGTCGAGCGCTTTGTATGCCGCCGCATTCAGCCGCAGCACGCGCTCGAACTGTCCGATCGCGAGGTCGAGACTGCCTTCCTGGTAATACATGCGCCCCAGCATGTACGGCGCGTCCTGGTCGTCGGGATGGCGCGCCATCAGATCGATGAAGTCATCCCTGGCGCCGCTGAAATCGTTCAGGAGATAGCGGGCGTTGGCCCGGATCTTCAGCGCCGCGCTGTTGCCGCGGTCGGCGCCAAGGATCTGAGTCGACAGCGTCTGCGCCTCCTGCAAACGTCCCGCCATGAAGTAAGCATCGGCCAGCAGCACCCGTCCGCCCACCGATCCCGGATCGCCGCTGAGGTAATTCCGCGCATCCGCGATAGCGGCGTTGAAATCCCGGCGCTCGATATCGGCCCGCGCCAGATCCAGAAGAAGCTGCTGGTCGGAAGGACAGACCGCAATCGCCTGCTTCAGCTTCGCGGCGGCGGCATCGTACTGCCGCGCGTTCGCCGCGTCCCTGCTCTGTTGCCGCAACGTGGCCAGCTGCGCCCTGTCGCAGAAATCCATCTCCGACTGGGCCCATGCGGCCGCCGCCAGCAGCAGGGCAGAAGCGCGCGCGATCATCGAAGCTCGGCGAGTTGTGCTCTCACCTTCGGAAACAACGCCCCGTATTGCGCCGGCGGCGCCTTGGCGAGGAACGCCTCGAAGCACTGCCGGGCGCGCGCGCGATCACCGGACATGGCGTAGATCAGCCCGAGGTTCATCTGCGCCTCCACCAGGTCGGGATTCAGCTGCACGGCTTGTTCGAATTGCGTCTGCGCGGCAGCCATGTCGCGCCGCTGGATGGCGATCAGCCCAAGGCCGTTGTGCGCTTCGGGCGAATGGGGGTCGTTCGCCAGAATCCACTGAAAGACACGCTCGGCATCCGCGACGCGCCCCTTCTCGAGATACGCGGTGCCCAGGTTGGTCTGGCTCTCGAGATCCGTAGGATTGAATCGCGCCGCACGCTCGTACTCGGCAATAGCGATGTCCTTGTTGCCGGAACGGAGCGCCAGATCCGCAATGCGCGAGTGCAGCCGGCCGTCCTCCACGCCTTTGCGGAGCGCATCCTCGTAGAGGTCGAGCGCCTTTCCGTATTGCCCGGTCTTCTCCAGTTCGCCGCCGAGCATGTGATAGAGCGACGGGTCCTGCGGGTCCTCGCGCACGGCCTCCTGAAGCATCGCGATGCGCTTCGCCTCGGGAAGATGGCTGTTCGGTTCTTCGGCGTCGTAGAGCAGCTTGAGAATGCCGACGCGATCCTTGGGATCCGGGCCCTGGCCATTCAGCACGTACTCCCGCGGCGATGAGCCGCCGAGGTACCCGAGCGACCGCAGCTGCGCGGTCATTTTCTCGTCAACCATGTCGGTCCGCACCTTTTCCGATCCGTTCGCTCCGATGACGTTGGCGAGGTGCGCCTCGAACCGCGCCACCTCCTGCGGATGCTGCGCGATGACATTATTGGTCTCGCCCGGATCCTGCGTCAGGTCGTACAGCTCGGGCTTCGGAGCACGGATGTACTTCCAGTGATTGGTGCGGATGCCGCGAAGCTCGGCCCAGCCCAGCGCCACTTTCGGGTACAGCGTCTCTTCATAGGAGATGTCGGTCGGCACGGTCTTGCCCGAGAACGTCGGAACCAGGCTCAGCCCCTGCACGTTTGCAGGAGCACTGCCACCGAGCAGCGCGAGCACGGTGGGCAGAAGGTCGATGCTGCGCACCTGCTGCTTTACGCGCATGCCCGCGGGCACGCCCGGTCCAGCCATCATGAAGGCGATGTGCAGGGTGGCGTCGTAAAGAAAGACGCCGTGCGTATACTCGCCGTGCTCGGACAGGCTCTCGCCATGATCGGAAATAACCGCGATGATGGTCTGATCCGCGGGTGACTTTTTGCCGATCGCATCGAGCAGGCGCCCGAGCTGCTGGTCCGTATAGGCGATCTCGCCGTCGTAGGGGCGGTCCTTGTACTTTGCCTTGAACGCGCCCGGCGGATTATAGGGCTGGTGCGGATCATAGAGATGAACCCACAGGAAGTATGGCTTTCCGGATTGCCCATTCAGCCAGGCGATGGCGCGATCGACGGTGGCGCCGGCCTTCCGCTCCGGATCTTCGCGAACGCTGAAAGCCTTGCCCACGCGAGGCATCTCGTCATCGTACGTATCGAAGCCGTTGCCGAAGCCGATCACTTTTTTCAGCACGGCGGAGCTGACGAACGCGCCCGTGTCCCAGCCCTGCTCGTGGAGAATTCTGGCCAGCGGGTGCGAGGACGACTGCAGCACGAATCCGCCGGTGCTGCGCACCCCGTGGACGGTCGGGTACTGGCCGGTGAAGATGCTGGCGTGGGATGGCGGGGTCAGCGGCGCCTGCGCCACGGCGGTTTCGAACAGCGTACCGCGCTGCGCCAGCCCATCGAGCACCGGCGTCTCGATTTTTTGGTACCCGTAGCAGTGCAGATGATCGGCGCGCAGCGTATCGATGGTGACAACCACCACGTTCAGCGGTTTGAGATGGACGGGCGCTGCCTCAGCGGGGGACGCATTTTTTGGACTGGAAGAGCACGAAACGAGAACGAGCGCGAGGGAACCCAGGCACAACGAGGGCTTACTGCAAAACATGAGGGATGTTCCTACTGTAACAGCCGGCGGCTTCAGTTCTGGTGAGCGCTGTTGGGCGGCAACGTTAGTCGTGACAGAGCGGACATATCGCCTCTCACTGCACCCCGTCGGCGACGTACAATTCCGACGTCTTCACCAGGAAATTGTAAGCATAAGCCCGCCCGTCCGGCGTGATCAGGATGTTTCCGACCTGATCCACGGGCTGTGCGGGCTGAATCGTCTTCCACGGCGTGCGCTGTCCCGTGAACACGTCGACGGTGGAAATCATGGCCATGCGGTTCTCATCGTGGTGCATGTTCACGTACAGGGACCGATTGTCCGCGCGCCAGCCCACAGGGATGTCGTGCTCCGTCAGCCCCTTCGCCGGTTGCCCGGCGCTGCCGTCCACCGGATACAACCACCACTCCCCGTCGGGGCCCTTGGTGGCAATGCGCTGCCGGTCGGGCGAAACCAGCGGAACCATATCCACAACGCCGTCGGGCGTGATCGGTTTCAGCGCGCCGGTATCCGAGTTCCACAGGTAATCCCGCACGCCCTTCGTTCCCGGGCCAAACACGAATAACGTCTTGTCGTCGCTGGACCAGCCGAACGGCAGGTTCATGCCTTTCAGGCCCGGAATCAGGATCTGCCGCTCTTCGCCGGCCCCGGTCGGCAGCAGCGCATACCGGCGCGCCCCGGTTCCTTCGGATGTGAAGGACGAAACCCATTTGCCGTCGGGCGAAAGCGCCCACGCGGCCCCATCGCCAAGGCGCACCGGAGGCGATCCATCCGTGTTTCGCAGATACACGCTCCCTTTTGGGCCGCCCGCTTCCCCGGTCACCGTCGCGGCGATGTACCGCCCATCTTCGGACATGCCGCTCAGCCCACTCACGTCCAAACACGACAGATCGCGCTCCTGGGTCTGTCCGGGCGCCACGCCCAGAATCCCGACCTGCCGCGTATCGGTGCGCAGCAGCACGCGCCCATCGCGGCTAACGTCGTAAATCACCGCGTGTCCCGGTACGCGCAGCAGCACGCGGCGGCGGCCTTTCAGATCCATGCCGTACATGGTTCCCCACTCTTTCGGGTCGAACGATCGATACCAGATCTCGCGGCCATCCGGGCGCCAGCAGAGCAGCGGATCCGTCAAATTCGGGAGCTGATCGGAAACCACGCCGAGCAGCGTGGCCTTGCCCGATCGATCGATGACGTTGATGGCGACGTTGGATGCCTCGTGGTACTGCAGCAGCGCGATATGTTCGCCGTCAGGCGACACGCGGATGGCGCGCGGCGGGAAATTCATGTTGTCCAGCAGCGTGGTTCCGATCGGATATTCCAGTCGAAAGCGGCCATTGACGGAGCGCACGACGGCCATAGACGAAGCGTCAGGCGCCCAGTCCGCCAGCGCCACCCTCTCCAGCCAGGGACGCATCTGCCCGCCCGAAACCGAACTGCGCGCCAGAGTTCCCAGACCGTTCGGCAGGAACGGACCCTCCAGAAACGCCACGTCCGATTTGGACGAGACGCCCAGCAGCAGCGCGTCGTTCGGCAGATCCAGATCGCGCGATTCCGGATTCCCCGGCTGCGTGAAATACGTCCGCGCGGGACCTCCGTCCCAATGAGCGGTGTAGATCACATTGCGGCCGTCGGCCGTAAATCGCGCATTGGTGACGAGGCCTTTTCGAAACGTGATCCGCTGGAAGCGAGGCGGCTCGCGCCGGCCGACCCAGCTGCGGGTCAGGAACCCGCCGGCGAAAAGGGCAATGGCCGCAAGCCCGGCGATAACCGGCGCCAGCCATTTGCGGCCCTTATCAGGCGCCGCCGCGGCACGCTGCACTCCGGTAATGCTGCCCGTTCCCGCGCTGATGGACCGCAGCGCGAACGCGAGGTCCGCGGCCGACTGGAAGCGCTGTTCCGGCCGCTTCTCCAGACAGCGATTCACGATCCCGCGCAGGGCCGGCGGCACATTCGCCGTCTCCGGAATCTCCGGCGGATCGTCCCGCAGGATGGCGTTCATCGTCTCCACCGCGGAGGGCCCCTCGAAGGCGCGGCGGCCGGTGATCATCTCGTACAGCACCACCCCGAAGCTGAAGATGTCGGAGCGGTGATCGACCGCAATGCCCCGGACCTGCTCCGGGGACATGTACCCGGCGGTGCCCAGCACGGTTCCCGGCTGCGACAGCGCCAGCGTGGCGGTGTTCTCCGAAGGCGCGGCGGCGGCCTGCTTCGCCAGCCCGAAATCCAGCACCTTCACGCGGCCATCGTCCGCGATCATGATGTTCTAAGGCTTGAGATCGCGATGGATGATGCCGGCGGCATGGGCGGCTGCGATGGCGTCGGCCGCCTGGGTTGCGATATCGATGATGCGCCGGGTGGGCAGGCGCCCCCGGTCGATCAGCGCGCGCAGCGATTCGCCGCTCACCAGCTCGGAGGCGAGCCATGATTGTCCATTTTCGGCGCCCGCCCCGTAAATTCCCACGATATTCGGGTGATTGAGCGCCGCGAGGGCCCGCGCTTCCTGTTCGAATCGCGCCTGCCGGGCCGGATCGGAGGCGACCCCGGGCGGCAGGATCTTGAGCGCCACCAGACGGCTCAGGCGCGGGTCGCGGGCCCGCCACACCTCGCCCATGCCCCCTTCACCGAGCTTGTCGAGGATTTCATACCCGCCGAGGCTGGTGCTCTGCATATCCAGGGCACTATGGTATCCCGCCGGGCGTCGTCGCCCAGGGCGGTCTGCGGAATCCACTGTAGTAATTCCGGTACCTCGCGCCGTATCCAATCTGCGAATCTAATTTCCTCGTGGAGGACACGATCGTGAAGAAAATTTTTGTGACATGCGCACTGGCCGCTTTCACGCTGGCGGCGGCCCCGCAATCCAGCAACTCGACTGATCAGTCGCAGTCATCGCAGTCGAGCCAGTCCGGACAGTCCGGCCAGACTCAGTCCGGCTCCAGCCAGTCGGGGTCCAGCCAGTCCGGCCAGAGTGGCAGCGCTGACCGCAGCACCCAGAGCGGCGATCAGAGCCAGAGCCAGAGCCAAAGCAATGATTCGACAAAGGACCAGGGCAATTCCGGCTCGACCACCACGCCGGCTCCCACGACGCCGTCGACCCCCAGCGATAACGGGTCTTCGACGCCCAGCAGCAGCACGAAACCGTAACTCAGCTTCCTTTCTGGGTTTGACCGAAACCGGCGGAGCGGCCTTTGACCGTCTCCGCCGGTTTTGCCTTTTCACGCGCTCCGCGGGATATCATGACGCCATGTCGATCGACCGGCGCTCATTCCTGAAGGACGCGGCAGCCGCCTGCGCCAGTGTCATCTCGCACGCCGCGCCGCGGCCGATGAAGATCACTCGCGTGCGCTTTTACGAGTCGCCGCTGTCGCGGCCGATGTTCAACCAAAGCTTTCACGTGGTGACGATCGAGACCGATGCGGGAATCACCGGCGTCGGCGAGGGCGGATCGCGCGACACCATTCAGGAATGCGCCGAGATGCTGATCGGGGAAGACGCCACCCGCATCGATCATTGCTGGCAGCTTATGATGCGCGGGCGCTTCTATCCCGCCGGTCGGGAAAAGCTGGACGCTCTCGGGGCGCTCGATATGGCCTTGTGGGATTTGAAAGGGAAGGCGCTTGGCGTCCCTGTTTATCAGCTCCTCGGCGGCCAGGCGCGCGAGTACGTCGAGTGTTATTCCACGGCGTTTCCGGCTCGAGGCGACCTGAAAGAAACAGCGCGGGCGTGTATCGAGGCGGGCTTTCGAGCCTATCGCACCTCCGTGGCCGATCCAGCGCCCGGCGAGCCATTCGATGTCAAGCGGATGGTTCGGAAAACATACGACGACTGCGCAGCCATTCATGACGCGGTAGGCCCGAACGGCGACTGGGCTATCGACTACCACACCCGCCTCGACTTTCCCGATGCGGTGCGGCTGAGCACGCTCATCGAGCCGCTGGAGCCCTTCTTCACCGAGGACCTGGTGCGTTCCGAGAACCCCGGTGTCTATCGCCAGTTACGCGAGCACGTCAAGGTGCCCATCGCCGTGGGCGAGCAGTACGGATCGCGCTGGGACATCAGCGAGTTGATCGAAAACCAGCTGATTGATTTCAGCCGCGTCACGCTGCCGAACTGCGGGGGCATCACCGAATACATGAAAATCGCCGCGCTGTGCGAGACGCATTCGGTCGGTTTGATACCGCATTTCACCGGTCCCATCGCCGAATCGGCGCTGGTCCATTGCTGTGCCGTGTTTTCCGGTCCGGTGCTGATGGAGTGGCTCGGGGAAGGGAAGAAGGACATTCCTTATCTGCCGCAGTGGGCCGATTTCCGGAACGGGAAGTTATGGCCCAACGATCGGCCGGGTCTGGGCGTGCAGTTCGACGCAGGCCGGCTTCCGCTCACCCTCGAAGTGACGAAGCGCAGCCAACCGATTCCGACCTTCCATCGTCCCGACGGGTCATTGACCAACTGGTGACGTCAGCGGATTGACCGCATCCGCGTTCCGAAAAAGAAAAAGCAGGCGGACGCGTTCGTCGCGCCGCCTGCCGTAAACTGCTCGAACCTGCGCTGTGCCTTACCGGTGGTGACCCCAGTGGCCGCCGCCGCGGATCACCACGGTCGGTCCCCAGAAGCCGCCATAGAAGCCCGGGCCCCAGTAGTAGCCCGGTCCCCACCACGATCCGTACGCGTAATAGGGGCCGTAGCCGCCGTAGAACGACGGCCCGTACGGATACCCGTAGGGGCGCGGACGTGGCGGACCCGCGCGAAGATTACCCTGCTCGTAGTCTTCCTGCGTCACCGGAGCGAACGCTTCCAAATCATCGGACACAGTCAGCGGCGCCTGAAGCCGGAAGGTAATCGGAGTCTCCGGATAAACGACGGTGGGCCGCCCTCGCGTGGCGAGCACACCGATGGTGGATACGACAGCGCCGCCGATCGCCCCCATGCCGGCCCCGAAGCCGCCGTCCGCGGCAGCCCCGATCGCCGCTCCAAGACCAGTCGTCGTACCGATCGCCGCTGCATCGCGGCCCACGGACGTGTTGCCCTGCCTCTGCACGAACTGGGTGTGAATCGGAACCTGCCGGCCGTCGGCCAGCTGCACTTCCGTCAACTCGATGCCCAGGTGCGAAACGCCTTTCACGTGACCCGCCTTTTCCACCTCGGTCACGCGTCCGGCCACCATCTGCCCGCGCCGCGCCAGCACGTAACCATTGGCCACCAGCGGTTGCACCAGCGTCCCGGTGAACGCATCGCCAACCTGGTTATGATCGCTCGACAGCGGTTGGTTCACGCGGATCGTGACCCACGTGCCGCCGGGGATGGTCAGCGGTCCCGATGGGGGTTGATACGCCGGAGGCGGCGGCGCCTGATAGCGCCCGCCCTGCTGATATGCCGGCTGCTGATATCCGCCCGCCGGCGGAGGGGCAGGCTGCTGGTATCCGCCAGGCGGCTGTTGTCCGTAGCCATAACCCGGCGGTGGCGGAGCGGGTTGGCCGCCATCGGGCGGCTGTTGATATCCATCCTGCGGATCCGCCGCGGCCCGCTGATCGGGCGGGGGCGTGTTCGGATCGCCAAATTTTTGCCAGCGGTGCGTCGGCGCGGGAGGAGGCGGAGCAGAAGAATCCTGTGCGAGAAGTGGGAATACGCCGAGAGTCACGGCGAGCGCCGAGCCAGCTAAAATCTTCTTATACATACTTGTTCACAAGCCTCCCAGGCTCATCGACGTAGCGCAAGCACCTGATGTTCCACTGCCGGCCCCGCCGTTTTCAACCATTTACATGGGCCGCCGCTGGTGCTTTGCAACCGGCTGGTTGTTTTCGGCCATGAACCGGCTCATGACTTCAAATGAGCCTGTGTAACGAATCGTTTGTAAAGCAACTGAATTCAAACTATGAACGTCCCCGCTTCCGTGCACTTAAGCCGTATCAGGACTCTTTTGTTTTTGACCGCGACCGCTGCGCTGCCCCTCTGTGCGCAGCCGCCGAAGCGCTATGCGCTGGTGCTCGGCGAGGAGCCGGTGGCGCAGCACTTCGCCTCACGCGAAGAAATGACCTCGAGCCAGGGCCGCGCGTGGCGGGGACGCATCGAAGCCGCGCAGCAGGCGCTGAAGGGCGAGTTGGCGAACCGGCAGATTACGGTTGCTGGCTCCGCCACCACGCTGGCCAACGCTGTTTTCGTGGTTGCGCCTCCCGAGCGCGTCGCGGAGCTGCAGAACCTTCCGGGAGTCGTCCGCGTGGTCCCCATCCGCCGCCGCTTCCACAAAAAGCTGAACAAGGCCACGGAACTGGTTAACGCACCCGCTGCCTGGCATGCGCTCGGCGGGCTGTCCAACGCGGGGCGGGGAATCAAGATCGGAATCATCGACACCGGCATCGACCAGACCCATCCGACGTTCGACCCCGCCGGCTTCTCCATGCCTGCGGGGTTCCCGAAATGCAATCCGGGCACGACGGCGGGCAAGCCCGACTACTCCTGCGGCGCCTTCACCACCGCCAAGGTGATCGTCGCCCGCAGCTACATCCGCCAGGCCGCGGCCGGCAGCGATCCGAACAATCCCGCCGCCGATTCCCGGCCTGACGATTACACGCCGCGCGATATGGATGGTCATGGCACAGCTGTCGCATCCGCGGCCGCGGGCGAGACTGCAACCGGCGTGGTGACCATCAACGGCATGGCGCCGGGAGCGTGGCTCGGCAACTACCGCGTGTGGGGCTCCGATGAGGTGAACGGCGACAACCTGCCCGACGACGTGATCATTTCCGCTCTGGACGACGCATTCAACGATGGGATGAACGTGGTGTCGTTCTCCACCGGCGCGCCCGCGTTCACCACTCCCACCGATACGACCGGCTGTGGCGCGAACCAAATCAGCGAGGGCCTCTGCAACGATCTGGTTGCGCAGGCTTTCGAGAACGCCGCGCAGAACGGTTTAGTCGTCGTGGTGGCCGCGGGCAATGAGGGAGAGCTCGCGACGTACCCGACATTCAACACCATCTCCTCTCCGGCGAATGCGAAGGACGTCATCGCCGTGGGCGGCAGCACGAACTCGCATTACTTTGTCACGACAGTGAGTGTTCCCGCCGATCCCAGCCTCCAGAACATTGCCAATCAGGTGGGCGATGCCTGGCAAAACGCAGGCGCTGTCACCGCGCCGGTGGTGGACGTGGCCACGCTCGGCAATGACGGCCTGCTCTGTTCCGCCATCCCCGCGAGCTCTCTCAACGGAGATATCGCCCTGGTGGAGCGGGGCACGTGCGACTTCGGAACCAAGGTGACCAATGCCCAGAATGCCGGCGCCGTCGGGGTCATCTTTTACATGGCCGACGCGAGCGCGCCGATTGCCCCCTCTGTGGGCAACACACTCGACTACATTCCCGCGGTGATGATTTCCAACGCGGATGGTGTGGCTCTGAAGAATTTCGTCCACTCGCACTTCGGAACGCCGGCGACCATCGATCCCAGCGGCAGCGAGCGATCGGACACCGTCGCCAATGAGGTGGTCGGCTTCTCGTCGCTCGGACCCTCGCTCGGTGAGAACCTGATCAAGCCCGATCTCATCGCCGTCGCCGGCAACGAGGAGACGACCAATTTCGCGACGCTGAACAGCATCTACATGGCTACGCAAAGCTACGACCCGTACGGGGAGATGTACAGCTCCAACCGCTTTCTCGCCGCCGACGGCACCAGTTTCGCGACGCCGATGGTTTCCGGCGCCGCGGCGATGGTCAAACAAGCGCATCCAGGTTATTCCGTCGCGGATGTGCGTTCGGCGCTGATCAACTACGCCTCGCAGGCGGTCAAGACGGACAACACGCCGGCCTCGCAGGGCGGCCCGTTTACGGCTGACGTTCAATGGGTGGGCGGCGGCCTTCTGGACGCCGGCGCCGCGGTGAAGGCAACGGTGACCGTTTCGCCGGCGACACTGTCATTCGGCGCGGTCGCGTCGCCGCCGCCGGGTCCCATTACGCTCACGGTCACCAATCACGGGTCCAGCACCGTCAGCCTGAGCGCGGCCCCGCAGAGCGGCGCGACGGTGAACGTGACATCCGGCTCCAGCTTGTCGCTGCCGCCGGGCGCGTCGGGCACAGTTACGGTTGCCATCGCCTCTAACGCGCCGTCCACGGCGGGCGAGTACTCCGGCGGCATCACGCTGCAGGGCTCGGGTGTTTCGCTGCGGGTGCCCTACATGTACATCATCCCCAACGGCGCGAACGCCAAAACCCCCAACATCATTCCGCTGACCGGCGACTCGTTCGACGCCACGGTGGGGCAGCAGATTCCCGAGGGCGTGCTGGCCTTCATGGTCGTTGACGACTTCGGCATTCCGGTCGCCAATCAGGCCGTCACATGGACCGTGGACAGCGGCAGTTCCGGCGCTTCGCTGAGCGCCGAGGACACAGTGACCAACCAATACGGCATCGCGACCGCCGTAGCCACCGTGGGCAGCAAGCCAGGCAATTACGGGTTTACCGCGAACGTTCAGAGCCTCGGTGTCAACCACGATTTCACCGGCTTCGCCCGCCCGGCGCCGACCATCCGCCCGAACAACGGCGTGGAGAATGCGGCATCGTTCGGCACGGGGGCCATCGCGCCGGGATCCTATATCGCCATCTTCGGATCCGGTCTGAGTGATGGCGTAACCGCCCAGGCGTCGACAGCCCGCCTGCCTGTCGGGCTGCCCGGCTCTGCGTACATCCAGCAGGGCTATTACGCCACTTTCGTCAGCTTCGACGTTCCTTCAGCGGGGATCAGCGTGCCTGGCCACCTTTCATATACCAGCGACGGCCAGGTGAACGTGCAGGTCCCGTGGGAATTGCAGGGACAGACCTCGGTGCAGATGAAGGTCGGCATCGACTTCACTTACGGCAACGTGGTCACGATTCCTGTTTCGAACTACTCGCCGGCGTTCTTCACCATCGGCAGCAATAACGTCGCCGCGCTGGACCTCAGCTATCACGTAATCGGTTCGACGAATCCCGCGCCGCGCGGCAAGATCGTCCAGTTGTTCCTTAACGGGCTCGGTCCGGTGACGAATCAGCCGGCCAGCGGCGATCCGGCCCCCAGCTCTCCGTTGTCCAAAACAACAACCACTCCCGTGGTCATGATCGGCGGCGTGCAGGCGGACGTGACCTGCTCCAACGGCTGCTTTAGCGGCCTTGCGCCCGGTTACCCCGGTCTGTATCAGATCAACGCAGTGGTCCCGCCGAATATCGGGACGGGCCCGCAGTCGATCACGGTTGCCATCGGCGGCCAGACGTCGCCTGCCGCGACGCTGGTTGTGAAGTAGCGCGCGCTACTTCCGGCGCATATCCAGATTTGTGGCGAGGCGGTGAAGATAGTTCGGGTGAACGCCGAGCAGCTTCGCCGCCTCGGTGAAGTTGCCGCCGCACTTCTCCAGCGCCTCCTGGATGAGCTTCTTTTTGGTTTGCTTCAGCGCGTCATGATAGCGGCCCGATGACTCCGATGGCGGTCCGGCTTCGAGCACCGCGTCCGGGAGGTCGTCGGGGCAGATCAGCTCGGTGGATCCCAGCACCACGGCGCGCTCGATGGCGTTCTCCAGCTCGCGCACGTTGCCCGGCCACGAATAGTTCATCACATAGTTCCGCGCCTGGCGGTTAAGACCGGTCACGCGGCGGCCTGCTTCGCGGCTGAACTTTTCGGCAAACCAGGCGGCCAGCTGAGGAATATCGTCGCGCCGCTCGCGCAGCGGCGGAATATCGATGGAAACGACGTTGAGCCGGTAATACAGATCGGCGCGGAAGCGAGCCTCTTTGATGGCCGCTTCCAGCTCACGATTCGTCGCGGCGATGAGGCGCAGATCGACACGGATCGGCCGCGTGCCGCCCACGCGCTCGAACTCGTGTTCCTGGAGGACGCGCAGCAGCTTGGCCTGCAGCGCGGGGGCAAGCTCGCCGATCTCATCGAGGAAAAGCGTGCCCCCGTCGGCCAGCTCGATCTTGCCCTTCTTTTGTCCGAAGGCTCCGGTGAAGGCCCCCTTCTCGTAGCCGAACAGCTCGCTTTCGAGCAGGGTCTCGGTGATCGCCGCGCAGTTGATGGCCACGAAGGGCTTGTCCGCGCGCGCGCTGTTGCGGTGAATCGCGCGAGCAACGAGTTCCTTGCCCGTGCCGCTCTCGCCGCGGATCAGCACCGTCGAGTTCCCGGGCGCGACGCGGCCCACGAAGCGCAGCACCTTCTGCATGGCCGGGCTGTCGCCGATCATGCTGTGCTCGATGTTCATCTCCGAGCGGAGCTGCTGATTCTCCGATTCGAGGCGCTCTACGTGGCGCGCATTGTCCAGCGCGAGGCCGGCGATTCCAGCGAGCGCGGTCATCATCTGCAGGTCGCTGTCGATGAAGCGGCGAGAAGAACTCGCCGCGGCGAGCCAGAGGAAGCCGGCGGTGGCGTCGCCGCCGGGAGCGCAGGGAATGGGCGCGGCGATCCAGTTTTCGCCCGGCGCGCTTTTGATGGCCTTGCCCTCGAGAAAGAGGTTCTCACCGATGGCGGGGTCGAGTGCGATCGGGCCAGTTGCAGGGTCGCGGGCGAAGCCGCCGAGCGGCTCCAGTTCGCCGGAGAATGGGTCGCGCAGCACCAGCGCGCCGCGATCGGAGGGAATCAGGTCGAAGATGAGGCCGAACAGCTCGCTTTCGATCGGTTTGCGGCGATCGCCGCGGGCGCGGTACAGGGACTGAATGAGCCCGGCGATCTCACTGACCCGCATGAGCGCCGAAGCTTCGCGGGCGAGCGGCGCGTTGGGCGCGAAAACGGTGTGCGCTTCAGTGCGCGGCGTGGCAGGAGCGCCGATCAGAACCGCCTCGGAGGCGGACGCGGAGGAGGCGCGCATGCGGAAGACAAAGGCGCATTCGCCGATATCGATGCGGTCGCCATCGTTCAGTTCCTGCTGCGTCACCGGCGACCCGTTCACGAAGGTGCCGTTGTGGCTGTCCAGATCGCGAATCCGGAAGTGATCCCCGGCCCGGGTGATGACGCAATGCCGCCGGGAAACGGAGAGGTTCTCGATGGCGATGTCGTTGGACGAGACACGGCCAATGGAGACGTTGTCATCGGCGAGAGGGAAACGATTCCCCTTGAGCGGCCCTCCCGTGGCGATCAGCGTTGGCGTCATGTGAGGCGGAGCGGCGGTTCAAAAACAGCATAGCGAATTGACGCCGCGGCGCCGGGGGCCGGGGCGTCAGGCAACGCAGGTCAGCGTGACTCTCTATCCAATCGGTTAGACGGCGAACGAAGCGAAGCCTGCGCTTTCACCACTTTGCAGCGTGATCCGGTGTGGAATGGCACGTGCAACTTCGGATGCAGCCCGCACGAACAGAGGGCGCGGGTTACGGCCGCGGAAGAGCCGGTTCCTAACGGAAGCGGCACGGAGGAGCTTCCGCGGAGGTCACCCCGGAACACGGACGAGGGTTCCGGGCGCGGGCGTGGCAGCCATCGGAGCGGAGGCCGATGGCCGCCACCCGCCTTTTCAGTACCTTTTCATGCGCGTGCGGATGCGCTTGGCCAGCTTCTCAATCTCTTCCGTCTTGCGTATCACCGAAACGGAAATCACGTAGCGGTCGTTCTTCTCGATTTCCGCGCTCAGATCATCCGCCATCTTCGCCAGCCGGCGCGCGTCCTCGAGCGTGCTCTCGTAATCGGCTTTGGCGATGGCGTCGCTCTGGAGTTGTCCGCTGGGGAGTTTGACCCCCGCGGGCCCCTTGCTTTCATCTGGGTCGGCCGGCACGGGCCTCTGACCGCGCAAAGCCAGAGAGGAAGCGGCGAGGGCGAAAAGGAACCGCCGCGGCAGCATCCGTTCCATCATACGCCCCGCCGAACCGGTACATTTCATCGCGATTTGTTTTGAGAGACAATGGTCTCCAATATGCCCGTGTACCGCATTCACCGCCTCAGGGAATCGCGCCGCCAGCAGTTCCGCTGGGCGCCGCACACCAGCGGAGCGAGTATCGTTAAGCCGCACGACTATGACGAGGGCGCGAGCGTCGAAGCGGATACGCCGTATGCCGCGTGGGTCGCCCTGCGAGGTACGGAAGATGCGCTTCAGCCCGGCGACGTGCTTGCCGCGGAAAATGGCGAGTTGCGCATCTACAAGTACGTGGGTTTCGAGGAGGCGCGGTGGTTCGTTCCCGAGCCTGTTCCGGCGCAGGCGGAAACCGCGGCATCGTAGCGCTGCCTGGGCTGCGGAGCCGGCGGCAGCGCTGAGAGCCTGCCCTGCAAAGACCGGGCACGACCCCCGGCGATACAATCGTCATCGTGAACTGCGCGCACTGCAGTCAGCCGATTCATCCGGTGTTCGAGCAGGCCTCGGTCCGCGGCCATCACTGGTATCACCTGCTGTGCAGTCCGGACTACGCGATCTCCGCCGCGGATTACTGGGCGGCGCGTCCCGAGCAGATTCCCATGCACGCGCACCTGGTGGACAACTGGTCGGGCGATGGCGTGCACGATTTTCGCGTGTACTACTTCTTCAGCAACCTCGTGGATCCGAGCGAGAGCGATCAGTACCAGGAGAGCACGCTCGCCGTGGTCCCGCTGCGCGTGCCGAAGGAACTGCTGGAGAACAAGCGCTATCACGAGGCGCTGGAGGTCCTGCGCACGCAGCTCGAGGCCCGCGGCTTCACGGTTTATCGCAACCTGCACCGCAACCTGCCGTGGGACAACTGGCGGTACGACGACCTGGAAGGCCGTGAAAACCGGTATCCGCCGGTTTACGTTGAGACGGACAGCGGCGAGTCGCCGGTGCTGGTGGAGCAGGACGGCAAGCTGCGCTGCGGGCAGTGCGGGGCGGCGCTGGGGCGTCTCAGCGTAAGCAAATAGGCGGGTAAGCGAAACCTTCTTCCTACCTGGCGTGTCCTGCCTGTGGAGAGGTATGGATTGAACCAGGTTGTCCAATTAGTTGGCCCACACGGCACGCTGCAACTGTTCGGGGTGCCGCTCGTCGGTCTGACCGCCGACAATGCGAAGAAGCTGCTGTTCTCGGTGGTGTTCGTCGCCGTGGTTTACGTCGCGCAGCGGCTGATCCGGCTGGTGCTGCGCATGTTCGTTCGCGAAGGCGCGTCGCTGCGGGTCGTCTTCTGGACGCGGCAGGGCATTCAGCTTCTGACGGCAATCGTGATGGTCATCGGGCTGTTGTCCATCTGGTTCAACGATCCGAAGACGCTGGCCACCGGGCTTGGCCTGGTGAGCGCCGGGTTGGCTTTCGCCATGCAGCGCGCGGTAATGGCCTTCATCGGCTATCTCGTCATCCTGCGCGGCCGTACGTTCAACGTCGGAGATCGCATCGCCATGGGCGGCGTGCGCGGCGATGTCATCGAGCTCGGCTTCATGCAGACCATCATTATGGAGATGGGTGAGCCGCCGGGCGAGCAGGGCGATCAGCCGGCGATGTGGGTGGAGGCGCGGCAGTACACGGGCCGCGTGGTGACGGTCACCAACGACAAGCTCTTCGATTCGCCGGTGTACAACTACTCGCGCGAGTTCCCGTACCTCTGGGAGGAGATGCGCATCCCAGTTCCTTACGATGGCGACCGGCGCAAGGCCGAGCAGATCCTGCTGGAGGCGGCCAACAAGTACACCGTGAAGATTGCCGAGCTGAGCCGGGAGACACTGGAAGAGTTGAAGCGCCGCTATTTCCTGAAGGACTCCGACCTGATGCCTCGCGTGTATTACCGGCTGACGGACAACTGGATTGAGATGGCGGTGCGCTTCGTTACCGGCGATTCGGGAATCCGGGGATTGAAGGATGCCATGAGCCGCGACATTCTGGAGGCGTTCGAGAAGGCGAAGATCAGTATCGCGTCGGGCACCTACCAGGTGGTCGGGATGCCGCCGCTGGAGGTCCGGCTCAAAGAGGCGTGACTTGTTACGCTGAGGAATGGGACGGCAATCCCATTTCCGGGCGTATGCAGCGTTGGCTGCGGTGTGCGTCTTCTGGGGCACAACGTATCTGGCCATCCGCATGGCGCTGGAATCGTTCGCGCCCGCGACGCTGGTCGGCATTCGGTATCTCATTTCAGGCTCGATCCTATGCGTTGGCGCGCGCCTGTTCGGCATCGCCCTGCCGCGCGGGCGCGAGCTTTGGCTGACCGCGTTGTACGGGGTGATCGTGATCGGGCTCGGCAACGGCGCGCTGGTGTACGCCGAGGAGTGGGTCCCGAGCGGGCTCGCTTCCATCTTCATTACCACCGGGCCGTTCTGGATGACCGGACTCGAAGCCGTACTGCCGGGCGGGGAACGGCTGCGCAGGGCGACCATCGTCGGCATGCTGGTAGGGCTCGCGGGAACCGTGGTGCTGGTCTCGCGCGGCGCCCTCGATTATCACCAGAGCACGGCGGCGCTGTGGGCGGGCTTTCTGCTGCTTCAGTTCGGCTGCGCGGGGTGGGCGACGGGGTCGATTCTTCAGCGGAGGCTGGCGACTAAGGCGCACCCGGTGGTCAGCGGCGCGGTACAGCAGCTTGCGACAGGGATCGTCTTCTGCGTGCTCGCGTTGATCGTTCCCGGGCATCCCATCCACTGGTCGCAGCGCGGTGTCGGCGCCATTGTGTGGCTGGTGGTGTTCGGCTCCATCGTGGGCTACAGCTCTTTTATTTACTCCATGGACCGGCTCGCCGTGTCGGTGGTCAGCATTTATAACTACGTGAACCCGGTGGTTGCGGTGGCGCTGGGCTGGCTGTTCTATCGCGAGCCGTTTGGAGATCGCGAGGCGATCGGGATGGTGATCATCTTCGCGGGCGTGGCAATCGTGAAGCGCTACGGCGGGGTCAGGGCGAGAGGCGATACACGAGCAGTTCCGGCGGCTGCGTCGTCGCAGCGACAACCGGCCGTTTGAGTCGGCGATGAACTGCGGCCAGGATTGTGGTGCGAGCCTTTGGCTTGCACGAAGTCCCACCACAAAGCCGGTCGAATTCGGACCGGGAGGCCCAGGCGCGTCGCCATCGCCTGGCTACTCAAGCAGTCCAAGCCTTTGGCTCGCACCTTGTGGAGCAGGCCTTTGGCCTGCACCGTGCCAGCCGAAGGCTTGCGCGGAAGGCGGGCTGAGAGCCCGCCGTGTGCAAGCCAATGGCTTGCACAACAAAGGGCGCACACGTTCTGCGGGAAGCGGCGGAGATCCCGGTGAGGACGAGCGTGCAGGTGTTTCCGCTGCGCGGCCGCGTGCAAGCCAATGGTTCGCGCGAAGGCGGGCTGGGAGCCCGCCGCAGGGCGAGGCCCTGCCCCCCACGGAGCTGAGAGCCTGCTGTGCAAGCCAAAGGCTCGCACCACACTCCAGGTGCAAGCCGAAGGCTTGCGCCACAATCGGCACCGAGGGCCTGCCCCCCATGGGGTCAGGGCGAGACGCGATAGACGAGCAGTTCCGGCGGCTGTTTCTTCCCCCGGTTCGGGACGGCGACAAACAGCCGTTTGAGCTCGGGCACGAAAAGCGAGGTGCGCGCGCCTTTGGCGGTGGCGATGGACGCGACCGTCTTGTAGTCGTTGTCGATGACCGCGACCGCGCCTTCGCCGCCTGAAACATACACGCGCTTCGATGTTGCGTCGTAGAACAGGTCGTCGGTGTCGCCGGGGATGGGCGCGGTGGCGATAACCTTGCCGGACTGCGTATCGAAGGCCAGCATTTCGGCGGGCTTGCGGCAGCCGATGAACAGGCGATGTCCGGCTTCGTCGAGGGCCATCGGGTAGTTCTGGCTGACGCCGCCGGGCAGCGGCCATTTGGCCGTTACGGACCGGGTACGGCGGTCGATGACGGTTACGTGCGGGCCGCTGGGCGCCTCTGGAACGTTGACGAACAGGCGCGGGCCGTTCTTCTCCAGTTGGAACGACTCCGGGTGCGCATCGAGCATGGTGTTGCCGACCTGGACGGCGAGGGATGTGTTGATCCAGGCGAGTGCGCCGTCGCCGTAGCCGACGATGATTTCTTTGAGGCGGTCCATGCGGATGTTGTCCGCGTCGCCGCCGTTCAGTTCGAAGGTCAGAAGCGTGGTATAGCTCTCGGCGTCGTACACGATCACGCGTCCATCATCCGCGTTGGCTACGGCGAAGCGATTGACATCGGGCCAGAACAGGACACCTTGTGGATGTTTGAGGCCGCTGATCGACCGGATCACTTTGCGGGCCTCGGTATCTATCACCTCGACGGTGTTGTTGCCCAGAGCGGCGAGATAGATGCGGTGCGTCGCGGCGTCGGCGGCCATGTGGTCGATGCGGCCGGTGATGTTGCCGAGGGAGATCGGCGGCTCGGGCGTGATGGGCTGAGCGATGGTTGCAACTTTCACCAGCAGCAGCAGAGTGAACAGCCTCACTTCAGGCCTCCGAGAAAGGCGCTGAGTTTGGCGAGCGCATCTTCGAGGCGCTGGGGCTTTTTCAGGACGGGTTCGAAGAGGTCGCCGACGCGCTCGAAGCGCTCGACGGCGTTGTGGATGTTGAACTCGGTGGGGTTGAGGCCCTTCTTTACCTCGCTCCAGCGTAATGGCGTGCTCACCGGCGCTCCGGGGTACGCGCGGAGACAATACGCGGAAGCAATGGTCTTCGATTCGGCGATCTGCATGTAATCGAAGTACACGCGCCCTTTACGGCGCTTTTCGACGGCGCGGGGCGTGGTGAAGAGGTCAGGGTTTTCGTTGATGACCAGGTGGGAGAGAACCTCGGCGAAGGTGCGGACCTGATCGTAGCTATAGATCGGATGCAGCGGGATGTAGATATGCATGCCGTCGCCGCCGGTGGTTTTCGGATACCCCGCGAGGCCGCAGATCTTCAGCTTCGCTTCGACCAGTTGCGCCGCTTCCACGATCATGTCGTAAGGGCATTCGACCGGGTCGAGATCGATAAGCGCGTAGTCGGGCTTGTCCAGCGAGCCGAGGCGGCTCATCCACGGGTTTTGGTCGATGCAGCCGAGGTTCGCCAGGTAGAGCAGCGTGGCGCGATCGTTGCAGATGACATAGTTGATGGACCCGCCACGCGAATCGGAATGGATGCGAACGGTCTGCACCCACTCGGGGAACTTCTCCGCGTTCTTCTGGAAGAAGAACTCCTCGTCGATACCGTTGGGGTAGCGCTTCAATGAGAGCGGGCGCTCCTTCAGGTGCGGGACGATCAGGTGCGCGACAGCATCGTAGTAATTAATGACGTCGCCCTTGGTGATGCCCTCCTTCGGGTAGAAGAGCTTGTTCAGGTTGTTAAATTTCTGCTGCTGGGGGACTCCTTCGCGCACGGATTCCTCCGCGGGTTTGTCGTTGCGCAGGCCAATGAACACGGGCGCGCGAAGCTGGCCGTCGGGCGTGAACTCGAGGAACTTGACTTCGCAGACCAGCTCGGGTTTAACCCAGGTGACGTCGCGGAGCATGCGGGCGCGCGCCTTGATGGGCGGCTTATCGGTAATCAGCGGCTCGAGGCGGTGATAGAGGTCGGCGATGTTCCTGTCGTTGAACCCCGTGCCGACCTGGCCGGCGTGCACCAGCTTGCCGTTTTCGTAGAGACCGAGGACGAGGGAGCTGAAGTATTGCCGGTCGCCGTGGGTGAAGCCGCAGATGACGAACTCCTGGCGCTGGGTGGCTTTGGTCTTGACCCAGCAGGTGCTGCGGCGGCCTTCGTAGGGCGAGTCTAGGCGCTTGGAAACGATGCCTTCCAGACCGTTCTGGCGCGCGGCTTCGAGGATGTCGGGCCCAGCCCCGGAGAACTGTTCCGAGAGGCGAATACGCTCTGAGGGCTCGATCAGCGCTTCGAGGGCGCGGCGGCGTTCGGACAGTTGGGCGCCGCGAAGGTCGTAGCCATCGGCGTAGAGCACATCGAAGAGGAACAACGTGGCCGGCGTGGAGCGGGCCAGGTGCGCGACGGAATTGGGGTCGGACTGGGCGATGCGCGGCTGGATGAGGTTGAAGCGGGAGCGGCCCTGCTCGTCAAGCACGGCGATCTCGCCATCGAGGATGGCCTGCTTCGCGCGGACGAAGTGGGGCAGGACCATGAGCTCGGGGTATTGCTGCTCGCAGCGGTTGCCGCGGCGGGAGAACATGTGGACGCGGCCGTCGTCGACGAAACAGACGGCGCGCACACCGTCCCATTTGATTTCGTGAACCCAGCCGTCGCCGGCGGGGGCATGCTCGGCGAGGGTGGCGAGCATGGGCTCGATTTCGGCGGGCATAGCGCGGGCGACAGCGCCGGGGATGTGGCCGGCGTCAAACGCGGCGGCTACTTTGTTTTTTTTTACGGCGGCTTTCTTTTTAGGCTTCTTGTGGGCGGGAAGGTTATCGGCGATTTCCTGCTGGGAGCGGCCGGTGAGCACGCTAACGGCGTGGTCCTCGACGTTCCAGCCGGGGACGGCTTCGGCATCCTTCTTCTTGATGAGCAGCCACTCGTTGCCTTTGCCGCGACCGCGCATGTGGACGAGTGCGAATTCGCCCTTGATCTTTTCGCCGAAGAGGCGGAATTTCAGGTCGCCGCGTTTGATTTGCGCTTCGCCAGGGTCGTCGCCGATGAGCTCGTACTCGCCGCGATCCCAGAGCATGACGCTGCCGCCGCCGTACTCGCCTTTGGGGATGTTGCCCTCGAAGTTGCCATAGTCGAAGGGATGATCCTCGACCATCATGGCGAGGTGTTTGGAGAGAGGCTCGAGGGACGGGCCTTTGGGGACGGCCCAGGACTTAAGGACGCCGTCCATCTCGAGGCGGAAATCGTAGTGCAAGCGGGTAGCGTCGTGGCGCTGAACGCAGAAGAAGTGGCGCTTCGCGGGGGCGGAGGGCTTGACCTCGGGCGGCGGCTCGGGGGTAACGTCGAAGGATCGCTTACGGGCGTACTCGCGAAGATTAGGCATATGACTGCACCTCGACAGAGGGGCTGAGAGCCCGCCGCGGACAATCGAGGGCTCGTGGGGGGCAGGGCCTCGCCCTGCGGCGGTCCCTCGGCCCGCCTGGGCGGCGAGAGTTTGCGATCCGCCTGGGCACTAACAAAAGGTGATTCGAAGACGCCGGCTGCCACATATAGACGCGATCGGGCGGCCGATATTCATCACGTTTCGGCTCTACGGGAGTTTGCCGGCGCACCGGGCGTTTCCGGGGCTGAGCTCTGGAAAGGCGTTCGTGGCAATGGATCGCCTCCTGGACAGCGCGCGAAGTGGGCCAATGTTTCTGGGGGAACCTGAGATCGCACAGATTGTCGTCGATTCGATCCACCGCGGAGCCGCGCCTGGTCACTACGAACTGCACGCATGGGTCGTAATGCCCAACCATGTCCATCTGCTGGCAACGCCACTCATCGGGCTCTCGAAATTGCTTTGTTCGTTGAAGAGGACTACCGCCATGCATGCCAATGTCCTGCTTTGCCGGACCGGCAGCCCGTTTTGGCAGGATGAATGCTTCGATCACGTGGTGCGTAGTGACGCGGAGTTTCGGCGGATTATGCAGTATATCGAGAATAATCCCGTTCGGGCCGGGCTTTGCGTGAATGCCGAAGACTTTCCGTGGTCCAGCGCCAGGCGGGCTGAGAGCCCGCCGCAGGCAAAGTGCCTGCCCCACAAAAGCTAGGCGATGCGCTTCCATTTGCGGCCTGCTCTTACGGTCCAGGGGAGGGCTGTCTCGGGCAGAGTGAGAGACTGCCAGGGATGGCCGTTTACTTCGACTGCCGAGGCTTTGAGCTTGCGCTCGGCGTCGGAGCGGGAGTCGGCGAGACCGAGCGCAGCGAGCAGCTTCGGCATGCTGTTTACGTCGGGCATGGGCACGGTTTCGATGTCCGCGGGGACATCGTGCTGGCGGACTTCGCGATCGAAGTCGGACTGGGCCTGGCGGGCAGCGTCGGCGGAGTGGAAATCGGTGACGATTTCGCGGGCGAGAGCCATCTTGGCGGCCATAGGCTCATTCTTCGCCTTCATAGACGCGATTTCGGCGAGGCTTTTGTCGGTGAGCAGCTCCCAGTAGCGCCACATCAGGTCGTCGGAGATCTGCATCACTTTTCGGAACATCACCTTGGGCGGCTCGGTGATGCCGATGTAGTTGCCCAGCGATTTGGACATCTTCTCGACGCCATCGAGGCCTTCGAGAATGGGGACGGTCGCGACGATCTGCGGCGGCTGGCCGTAGTCGCGCTGGAGTTCGCGCCCGACCAGCAGATTGAACTTCTGGTCGGTGCCGCCCATTTCCACGTCGCAGCGAAGGGCCACCGAATCGTATCCCTGCGCGAGCGGATACAGCATCTCGTGCATGGAGATGGGCAGTCCTTCTTTGTAGCGCCTGGTGAACTCCTCGCGCTCGAGCAGGCGCGCGACGGTGTACTTCGAGCACAGGCGCACGACATCTTCCCAGCGCAACTTGTCCAGCCACTCGCTGTTGAAGCGGATTTCGGTCTTTTCGGGATCGAGTAGCTTATAGACCTGCTCCTTGTACGTCTCGGCGTTCTGCTCGATTTCCGCGCGGGTCATGGGCGGGCGAGTGACGTTGCGGCCCGTGGGGTCGCCGATGAGGCCGGTCATATCGCCGATCAGGAAGATGACCTGATGGCCGAGGTCCTGGAAGTGCTTCATCTTGCGGAGCAGGACGGTGTGGCCCAGGTGCAGGTCGGGGCGGGTGGGATCGAAGCCGGCTTTGACGCGCAGCGGCCGGCCCTGCGCCGAGGCCTGGATCAGGCGTTCGCGCAGGTCTTCTTCTCGAATCAGCTCCGCCAGCCCTTTGCCGATGTACTGAAGTTGCTCGTCGACGGTCACCTTATCAAGGATAATGGGCGGGCCCGGGGCCCGCGCCGTTTGCGGCGCGGGCCGGACCCGGCTGCTCTATCGTCGTCACTGATTGACCGGACGCGTTGTCTTTGGAACCCGACGCCCGGTGGACCACAATTCAACGCACTCGCCGCAACCCGGAACGCGATGTCCGGACTACGACTCACTGCCTGTACGCTGTCCTCGTCGTTTAATTGAATGCGCATCGTTATCCCTTGCGGTACCGATCCGGAGAGGAGCCCCGTTTAG
>DASRCB010000311.1:0-9518 GCA_035653295.1 Bryobacteraceae bacterium | reverse complement strand
GATAATTGACAGCTACATCGGCGCCCCGATGGGCCAGTTCCAGCGCGATCGCCCGGCCGATGCCGCGCGACGCTCCGGTTACGAGCGCCACTTTTCCGGCGAGCGCTCCCGCCCCGTTTCCATTAGGCACAGTCATCGTTTGATTCCTTTCTCACTCATCGATTTCGACAATTGGGGCGGGGCACACCGGCGTGCGGGGCGCCCCGCGGAGTTCTTAGTTCTGCGGCCGTTCGAAAATGGCAGCAATACCCTGGCCGCCGCCGATACACAGCGAAACGAGGGCGTACCGGCCCTGGATGCGGTGCAGTTCGTACAGCGCCTTGACGGTGAGAATGGCGCCGCTCGCGCCGATGGGATGTCCCAAAGCGATCGCGCCGCCGTTCGGATTCGTTCTGTCCTTCGGCAGATCCAGTTCTTTGAACACCGCCAGCGACTGCGCGGCGAATGCCTCGTTCAGCTCGATAACCGCCATGTCGTCCAGGGTCAGTCCGCTCTTCTTCATCACATCGCGTATGGCGGGAACCGGGCCGATGCCCATGAACTTCGGATCCACACCGACGACCGAGTAAGCCACCAGACGCGCCATATACCTGAGGCCGCGCCGCTCCGCTTCATCCGCGTCCATGAGCACGACCGCAGCCGCCGCATCGTTGATGCCGGAGGCGTTCCCCGCCGTCACCGTGCCGGTTTTGCTGAACGCGGGCTTCAGTTTCGCCATGCCGGCGACAGTCGCATCGGCGCGCGGGTGCTCGTCGGTGACGTATTGCACCACACCCTCTTTGCTTTTCAGCTCGATGGGTACGATCTGATCGTTGAAGCGGCAGTTCTTCATGGCCGCGATTGCCCGGCGATGGCTCTCCACCGCGAACTCGTCCTGCTCCTCGCGGGTGATGCCGTATTTGGCCGCCAGATTCTCGGCGGTGACGCCCATGTGAACGTTGTCGAACGGATCAGTAAGCGCGGCCACCATGGCGTCGATGCAGGCGCCGTCGCTCATGCGCTGTCCCCATCGCAGGGCAGGCATCCAGTACTGGCCCCTGCTCATGCACTCCGCGCCGCCGCCCACCGCGGCTCGCGCGTCGCCCAGTTTGATCGTCTGGGCAGCCGAAATGATGGCCTGAAGACCGCTTCCACAGAGGCGGTTCAGGGTCAGAGCGGGTGTTTCCACCGGAATTCCCGCATTCACGGCAGCAACGCGGGAAAGATACATGTCCCGCTGATCGCTGTGGATTACATTTCCGAAGACGACATGCCCCACACCGGCGGGCTCGATCCCGGCGCGCGCCATCGCTTCACGGGTGACGACGGTGGCCAGGTCGGAAGGAGACTTGTCTTTAAGGCTTCCGCCGTACCTGCCAATTGCCGTACGAGCGGCGCTGAGGACGACTACATCAGGAATGCTAGCCATGAGACCTCTTTCGTGGGTGTTTTGCCCCAATTCGTCGGGGTTCATTCCCCTGGATGTTTTCTCGACGCACATTAAGAATTGAGAAGAATGACTTCATCGGCTCTGAAGGACCTGATTGACGCTCTGACGAGCAACTCGGAAACCAGCCGCGACGCCAAAATCGAAGCAATGCTGGACCGAATCGCGCCGGACGAGAGAGAGCAAATCGCGACCTGGGTTACGTTTCTGCTCCCTTTGCAAGAACTCGTTCCCGATGCATACGGCGCGTGGCGGCCTCTCGTAACACGGGCCCTGCACTTTCTCGTCTGTCGCCTGTCCTCGCCACGCCTCGCGCCGAAGCTGGTGGAACAGGCGGATCTTTCGCCCGATACGCCGCTGCACACGCGGCTTATACGGCTGATCGCGCGCATGCCGGGCCCGCAGAAGCTGGGCCAGGTGCTGGCTCGTAATCGCCATCTGAATCCGCAGCTGCGCGCCGAGTTGGCCACGCTCGAGAACGGGATGTTCGACGCGGCGTACGCCGAGATTCGCGCCGTCCTGCAGACCGAACTGGCGGAGCGCGCGGAAGAGTTTCAGGTCGAAATCGCGCCGCAGATTCTGTCCGAGGCAAGCGTCAGCGCGGTTGTGTGCTTTACCTGGGTGAACCCTGCCTCAGGGCGGCGCGAACGCGGAGTGTTCAAGGTTCTGAAGCCGCACATCCCCGCGTGCCTTACCGAGGACCTCGCCATCTTCCGCGAGATGGCCGCCTTACTCGCTGAAAGCGGCGATGTGCAACACGCGCTCAACGAAGTCTGCGACCTGCTGGCCCACGAGATCGATTTCCGTCACGAACAGGAAACCCTCGCGCGCGCGGCGGAAGCATACCGCGATATTCCTGGTGTGCGCGTTCCCCGGCTCATTCGGCCGTTGTGCAGCTCCGTCGTGACCGCGATGAGCGAAGAAAGTGGAGTGAAGGTCGTGGATGCGTTCGCCGGCGACGCGGAACTGCGGCGGCGAGTGGCGCGACAGATTGTTGAAGCCCTGGTAATCGCGCCTCTTCTCCTGGCCGGCGGCGATCGTCTGTTCCACGCCGATCCGCACGCCGGCAACATGCTGTACGACGAAGCGGGGCGCGAGCTGGTCTTACTCGACTGGGCTCTCAGCGAAACCCTGACCGACGAACAGGTGCGCCAGACAGCGCTGCTGATCCTGATGCTGGGGATGCGCGACGTGGCCGGGGTGAGCGCGGCAATCGCGGCCCTCAGCAGTGACCTTAGCGGTGTCAGCCTTCATGAGCACGTCGGCGCGTTCATCGCCGAGTTGCCATTTATCCGCTTACCCGGCAGCCGCGATGCCGTCACGCTGCTGGACCGTCTTGCGCTGAGGGGCGTGCGCTTCCCGTCGGCCCTCCTGATGTTCCGAAAAGTGCTCTTCACAATTGACGGCATCCTGAACGAGCTTGCCGGGCCGGAAGTAAGCAACGATTCAGTGATAATCGCGTGGATCGCGCGACACTGGTCCTCGCTGCGCCTGCCCTTCGACCTAAGGGACTGGATTGCGCTGCAGTGCAGCAGCCTCTTTTATGGTCCGCGGCTTTGGTTAGACGCCCTTTCGAACGCAGTCTAAGCGTGGCCCTGGCAGCCGGGGTGGCCGCAGCTGCATTCTATTTCAGTCCTTCCGCCCGCATCCTTGCAGGCATCCGAGCAGTATTTGTCGCCCTCGCGCGCCGTACAGGTGCAGATCGGGTGTGCACACTTCTTCTGGTTATCCGCCATGCTCGCCCTCCGGTTGTTCGACGCCCTGTAACCGATAAAGCTTTCAGCCAATTCCGAAACGCACACGGTTACCTCGCAGTCCACGAAATGGAATTACGAGAAAGCGAGGAGAACGAATGGCGGAAACCGCATCGGATGTGTTGATCAGCGTCCTGCAGGACTGGGGCGTAGATACTGTATTCGGCCTGCCCGGCGATGGCGTGGATGGGGTGATCGAAGCGCTCCGTAAGAAGAAGGATCGCGTGCGCTTCATTCACGTTCGACATGAGGAGTGCGCCGCCTTCGCGGCCTGCAGCTACGCCAAGCACACCGGGCGGCTGGGTGTTTGCCTGGCGACGTCGGGCCCCGGCGCGATCCATCTGCTGAACGGTCTTTACGACGCGAAAATGGACCAGCAGCCTGTGCTGGCGATCACAGGGATGCAGTTTCACGACGTGACCAACACGTTCACGCAGCAGGACGTGGAGGTGGACAAGCTGTTTATGGACGTCGCTCAATACAACGTGCGCATCATGGGGCCGGCGCACGTCGAGCCGGCGACGGAACTGGCCTGCCGGAGCGCGCTGACCAACCGCTCGGTCTCGAGCATCACCATTCCCATCGACTTTCAATCGATGTCGATGAGCAAGAGCGATCGCTCGCCGCGCAATGTACAGGGACACTCACGCGCCGCCGACATTTCGGCGCACCAGAAACGGCCGCCCGCGCGCGAGAGCGTGGAACGCGCCGCGGAGGTGCTCAACGCCGGAAAGAAGATCGTGATCCTGGCTGGGCGGGGAGCGCTGAACTGCGTTGACGAACTGGAGCAGCTCGCCGAAAAGCTGGGCGCGCCGATCATCAAGCCGCTGCTCGGCAAGGCTGCCGTTCCCGACGACAGCCCATACACCACGGGCGGCATCGGACTGCTGGGCACGAAGCCTTCGCAGGACGCGCTTGAAGACTGCGACACGCTGTTCCTGATCGGGACGTCATTCCCGTATATCGAATTTCTGCCGAAGCCGGGTCAGGCGCGCGCGGTGCAGATCGACATCAATCCCGTGCGCATCGGGCTGCGGTACCCGGTGGATGTCGGCCTGGTAGGCGATACCCGGAGCGCATTGCGCGAGTTGCTGCCGCTGCTGCGCCGCAACCCGAACCGCGGCTTCCTCGAAGAAGCTCAGGCGGGCATGCGCGACTGGTGGAAGCTGATGGAAAAACGCGCCAGCGCCAGCTCCACTCCGCTGAAGCCGCAGGTGCTGGCGAAGGAGATCAGCAAGCGTCTCCGCGGCGACGCCATCGTGAATTGCGATTCCGGAACGATCACCACCTGGTGGGCGCGGCACATCATCGCCCAGCGCGGGCAAATGCACACCGTTTCGGGAACGCTGGCCACCATGGCCTGCGGAATCCCGTACGCGATCGGCGCTCAGGCCGCTTATCCGGAACGGCAGGTCATCGCGTTCATTGGCGACGGCAGCGCTTCCATGCTGATGGGAGACTTCGCCACCGCGGTGCAAAACCAGCTACCGATCAAGGTCTTCATCGTCAAGAACAACATCCTCGGCCAGATCAAATGGGAGCAGATCGTGCTGCTCGGAAATCCCGAATATGCGTGCGAGCTCTCGCCTGTGGACTTTGCAGGGGTGGCGCGCGCCTGTGGCGCGCAGGGGTTCAGCATCGACAAACCGGACAACTGCGGCGAGATTGTGGAACGGGCTCTCAATACGCCGGGGCCGGCGTTCGTCGAGGCGGTGGTGGATGTCAACGAGCCGCCGATGCCGGCGAAGATCAAGCCCGAGCAGGCCGTACACTTTGCCGAAGCATTGGCGCGCGGCACGAAGGATGCACACAAGATTATCGGTACGATCTTCGAAGACAAGGTCCGCGAGCTGGTGTAAGGGCGCGGGAAGATGGACTCCGCCCCGACGATCGACGAGATCAGCGTTTCCGCATTCAGGATTCCCACCAGTTCGCCCGAAGCCGACGGGACCTACTGGTGGGATTCGACCACCATCGTCATTGTGCAGGTCCGGGCCGGCGATACGCGCGGCATCGGGTACGGTTACGCCGATCCCTCCACTGCTCTCCTCATCGACCAGCACCTCGCGGATGTGGTCAAGGGGAAGAGCGCGATGGCAGTCACCGAGGCATGGGTGGCCATGGGTTGGAAGGTGCGCAACCTCGGGCGTCCCGGCGTGGCCTCGATGGGCATCTCGGCCGTGGACAACGCGCTGTGGGATTTGAAGGCGCGACTACTGGGCGTTTCCGTCGCTGAGCTGCTTGGCCCGGCGCGCGCGGCGATCGCCGCTTACGGCAGTGGCGGCTTCACGACGTATTCGAACGACCAGTTGCAGGAGCAGTTCCGCTGCTGGGTGCAACAGGACGGAATCCGCGCGGTGAAGATGAAGATCGGAACCGACCCGCACGCCGATCTCGAGCGCGTGAGCGCCGCGCGCGAGGCGATCGGCGACGACGCTGAGCTGTACGTGGACGCCAACGGCGCGTTTCGCGTCAAGGAGGCGCTGGGCTTCGCGTGGGCCTTCGCCGACCTGGACGTGAGCTGGTTCGAGGAGCCGGTTTCGTCCGATGATTTGGCCGGTCTGCGCCTGATGAGCGAACAGGGCCCGCCCGGCATGGACATCGCCGCGGGCGAATACGGTTACGACACGCCGTATTTCGAGCGCATGCTCGCCGCCGGAGCCGTGGACGTGCTGCAGGCCGACGCCACGCGCTGCGGCGGCATCAGCGGTTTCCTGCAGGTGAACGCCCTGTGCGAAGCGCACTGCCGCAGGTTATCCGCGCACACCGCCCCCACGCTGCACGCACATGCCTGCTGCGCCGCCACGCGGGCGATGAATGTCGAGTATTTTCACGATCACGCGCGCATCGAGCAGATGATCTTCGACGGCGCGATTCGAGCGAAAAACGGAGAGCTGAGGCCGGATCCCGGGCGTCCGGGATTCGGCATCGAACTCAAGCAGGCGGACGCGGAGAAGTATCGGGTGTATGGCGACGGAGGAGTGAAAAAGACGTGACCACGCTGATTGCAGAAAACCAGATCGCACAGGCTGCGCCGACGCGCCTGCGTCCAGGCGATGTGCCCGCCGGATACGCTCATGAGCTGGCGGCCGAGCTGAGCGAACGCATCGAGGGCGAGGTCCGGTTCGACAGCGGCAGCCGGGCGCTCTACGCCACCGACGGCTCGAACTACCGTCAGGTTCCCATCGGCGTGGTGGTTCCGAAAACCATCGACGATGTTGTCGCCACCGTGAACACCGCGCGAAAATTCGGCGCTCCCATTCTGGCCCGCGGCGGAGGCACGAGCCTGTGCGGGCAGTGCTGCAATGTCGCCGTCGTGCTCGACTTCTCGAAATACCTGAACCGCCTCATTCATATTGACGCCAAGGCCAGGCAGGCCACCGTGCAGCCCGGCATCGTGCTCGACTGGCTGCGCAAGGCGGCCGAGAGATACACGCTCACCTTCGGCCCTGATCCGGCCACCCACAACCACAACACCCTTGGCGGCATGATCGGCAACAATTCGTGCGGCGTTCACGCGGTCATGGCCGGCAAGACCGAGGAGAACATCGACGAGCTGGAAATCCTGACCTACGACGGCGCTCGTTTTCGCGTTGGCCCCACATCGGATGACGAGCTGGAGCGCATCATTCGCGAAGGGGGCCGGCGCGGCGAGATCTACGCCGGAATGAAGCGCATTCGCGACAAGTACGCGGACCTGATCCGCCAGCGCTATCCGAAGATCCCGCGCCGCGTTTCCGGGTACAACCTGAACGAACTTCTTCCGGAGAACGGTTTTCACGTCGCCCGCGCGCTGGTGGGCTCCGAGTGCACGCTCGCGCTCACGCTGGAGGCGAAGTGCAAACTGGTCTGGAGTCCGCCCGCGCGCACGCTCGTGGTGCTTGGCTACCCCGACGTGTTCCACGCCGCCGACCACATTATGGAGGTCATGGACACGAAGCCCATCGGCTGCGAGGCGGTGGACGAGATGCTGGTCAGCGACATGAAAGAGAAAGGGCTCCATGTCGACGATCTCAACTATCTTCCTGATGGCCGCGGGTGGCTGCTGGTAGAGTTCGGCGGGCATACGAAGGAGGAGTCCGACGCGAATGCCCGGAAGATGATGGACGCGCTCAAAGGAAAGCCGAACGCGCCCAGCATGAAGCTGTACGACAAGGACGAGGACGCGGCGAAAATCTGGGAGGTGCGCGAATCGGGCCTCGGAGCGTCGGCGTGGGTGCCGGGCCAGCACGTCACCTGGGAAGGCTGGGAAGATTCCGCGGTCGCCCCGGAAAAGCTGGGCGCCTATCTGCGCGACCTGTGTTCGGTGTACGACAAGCACGGCTACAAGGGCGCGCTGTACGGGCACTTTGGCCAGGGCTGCGTTCACACTCGCATCACCTTCGATTTCTACACCGCGGAGGGCATCGCGAACTATCGCCGATTCATGGACGATGCCACGACGCTGGTGACCAAATACGGCGGGTCGCTTTCCGGCGAGCACGGCGACGGACAGTCGAAGGCCGAGTTCCTCTACAAGATGTTCGGCGATGAGCTGATCGGAGCATTCAACGAGTTCAAGCGTCTCTGGGACCCGGAGTGGAAGATGAACCCGGGCAAGGTGGTGGAGCCGTATCGCATCGATGAGAACCTCCGCCTTGGCACGGACTACAACCCGCCCCAGGTCAAAACGCATTTCCACTTCCTTCAGGACGGCAACAACTTCGCTCACGCCAGCCTGCGCTGCGTCGGGGTGGGCGAGTGCCGCCGGCAGGAGAAGGGCACCATGTGCCCCAGCTATCGCGCCACCATGGAGGAGAAGCACTCTACCCGCGGCCGCGCGCACATGCTCTTCGAAATGATGCAGGGCGAAGTGATTCGCGACGGCTGGAAAAGCGACGAGGTCTACGACGCGCTGGATCTGTGCCTGTCCTGCAAGGGATGCAAGCACGACTGTCCCGTCAACGTAGACATGGCGACTTACAAAGCCGAGTTCCTGTCGCATTACTACGAAGGCCGGCTGCGCCCGCGTTACGCCTACGCCATGGGATGGATCAACAAGTGGGCCGAACTCGCGTCGCTGTTTCCGGAGATCGCCAATCTCATGACCCAGACTCCGGGCCTGAGCGGCGTCATGAAGGCCGCGGGCGGCATCTCGCAGGAGCGGCGAATGCCGAAATTCGCGCGGCAAACCTTCCGGTCCTGGTTCCGCCGCGGGCGCCCGCGCGCGGCCAGTGGGCAGCGCGTTCTTCTATGGGCCGATACTTTTAACAACTACTTCCATCCCGAGGTCGCCGCGGCAGCAGTGGATGTGCTCGAGGCTGCCGGATATCAGGTAGTTGTGCCGGAGGAGCGCCTGTGTTGCGGCCGTCCTCTGTATGACTACGGCTTCCTCGACATGGCGAAGAGTTATCTCTATCGCATCCTGAAGAGCATTCGCCGGGACATCGAGGACGGCACGCCCATCGTGGGCCTCGAGCCGAGCTGCGTGGCGGTGTTCCGCGATGAGCTGACCGACCTGCTCCCGCACGATCACGACGCGCAGCGCCTCTCAAAGCAGGCCTTCACCCTCGGCGAGTTCCTGGAGAAGAAGGCGGATCATTATACACCCCCGAAGCTCGACCGCAAGCTCATCGTGCACGGTCATTGCCACCATAAGGCCGTTGTCGGAATGAGTGGCGAAATGGGCGTGCTGAAGAAAATGGGCGCGGATGCCCACCTGCTCGACGACGGTTGCTGCGGCATGGCGGGCAGTTTCGGTTTTGAGGAGGACAAGTACGACGTCTCCATGCGCGTGTTTGCGCACGAATTGCATCCGCACGTGGACAAGGCAGCGAAGGATACCATCCTGGTCGCGGACGGCTTCAGCTGCCGCACTCAGATCGAGGACGGCACGGACCGTCGCGCGCTGCACCTGGCGCAGGTGATCAAAATGGCGCTGGACCATGGTCCGAACGGCGTGGCCGGCCCTTGTCCGGAACGCGCGTATCAGCGGCTCGAGCGCAATGACGGCCACGTCCGTGAGTGGCTGACCGCCGGCGTCGCGGCTGGCCTGATCGGGGGCGGATTACTGGCCTGGAAGGGCTATCGGCATTAAAGCGGAGGACCGAGCCGCCTCACTGCCGGGCTACCGTTACCGCGGCGAGCTTCTGTGTCCACTCCTTCGCCCGCGCCGGCTTTTCCCACGCCGCGTACATAGAGACGATGCGGCTGCCGGCCTCTTGAAGCGCCCTGCGATCCGCCACTGTCATTGTGGCCTGCCGCTGCAGCATGCCCTCGTATCCGGCGGTGATGAGCGGCTCCGCGTCGGCGAACTTGCTCTGCCCGGCAAGGCTGGCCCCCAGCAGCGCCTGCGCGTG
>DASRCB010000310.1:0-12121 GCA_035653295.1 Bryobacteraceae bacterium | reverse complement strand
GCTACCTCTGCGGGGTCCCCGGTCGTAAGCAGTCCCGTCACGCCGTCCTCCACTGCCTCGGGCAGGCCGCCCACCCGGCTGGCCACCACAGGCACTCCATGCGCCGACGCTAGCAGCGCGGCCGAGCCCAGGCCCTCCGATTCCGTCATGTACACGAACAGCGCCGCATGCGTCAGGTCAGCCGGCAAATCCCGGGAAAACTGCACCCGTACCCCGGCGATCACTGCGGCGCGCTCCACCACATCACGCCCTTTGAGCGGATCGGCGGAATCCAGCGCCAGCGTTAGCCGGCCACCCCGGCCCGAGGTCCAGGCGGCCGGCAGCGGCACGCCATCGAACACGACGGTGACCTTCTCGGCGGCCACGCCCCCCTGCATGAGCGCGCCTCGCACGAACTCCGACACCGCGATGTAATGCGCAGCCAGCCCGTATTTCCACCTCGACACCGCCGACCGGCGCAGCGGAAAGGCCACGCGCCGCGCGACGACGAGCCGCCCGCCTCCGAATGGAGCCGCCATCGCGTGGGCCCCCGCCGTATGCGCGTGCACGACATCGAAGCGACGCGCATTCCGCGCCACTGCCGAAAGACTCATCGGGCCGGCGCTCAGTCCCCGCGCCGCCGCCGCATCCAGCAGCGCGGAACCCGCGGGCGCCAGCAGGAGTTGCTCATGCCCCAGTGCCGCCAGGCCCTGCATCAAATACAGCGCCTGCCACTGACCGCCGCGCATTTCCCGCTCCGAATCGATATGCAGAATGCGCAATCTGCGCAGCCCTCAGCGCCCCGGCCGCATGTTGCGCGCCTTGGCGTATTTCAGGAAGTTGTACATGGCCGCCATCCAGGCGATCGCCAGCCCTTCCATCCCGTCCTGAAACCCGCGTTGCAGAATGAAGGTCCTGAAAAACGTCCAGGGCGGATCCAACAACAGCTGCCCCCACCCGGCGCTTGCCTTTTGCGCAATTACCTGCTCGGCCGCCAGCGTGGTGTAGCGGTCCAGAGTGCGCAGATGTTCCGACAAAGAATCGCACGTGAAGTGCAGAATGTTCGACTTCAGGTGCCCGATGCGCCCGTCGACCACTACCGATTCATGCACGTACTCGCCAACCCAGCGCGCCCGCCGCCGATCGTACAACCGCACCTTGCGATCCGGATACCATCCCGAGTGCAGAATCCATCGCCCCAGATATTGCGCAAGCCGCGGCATGGTGTACGCGTCGAACTCCGGACCGTGTTTCCGAATTTGCCAGATTTCGCCTTCCAGCGCCTCGCTCAGCGATTCGTCGGCATCGAGCGACAGCACCCAGTCGTTCGCGCACTGCTCCGTGGCCCAGTTCTTCTGCTTCGCGTACCCACCCCACGGATTCTCGATGACCCGCGCCCCCAGCTTCTCGGCGATCTCCATGGTGCGGTCCGTCGAGCCGCTGTCCACCACCACGATCTCGTCGCAGCACCGCAGGCTCTCGATCGCGCGCGAGATGTTGCGCTGCTCGTTGTAGGTAATGATGGCGGCCGAGATCTTCATCGCGTCCTGCAGCGCTGTTCCACATACTACGCTACGCGGTCCATTGTGGAGCAAGCCCTGGGCTTGCACGCTAGGATGCGGGCGGTCGCCGTAAACTGCCGGCTGAGGCCGGACCTCAGCCGCCGCTGCTGGTCGCCGACGATGCCGTGGATCGAAGCTGCTGAAATACGGCCCTTCTGGCCATCACGTCGGCGCCGTAATCATGTCCCGTGGTGGTTCGATCCGGATCGGCATTGTTCTGGATCGAATGGAGCACATTCGAAGCGCCCGTGTTGTACGCCGCGGCGATGGCCTTTGGGTCCGTTACATCGTGGTGCGCCAGCTGATCGCGCTTGCCGGCGAGCAGTTGTGTTCCTCTCTGAATCGAGCCCTCCACCTGGTCCGCCGTCCAGCTGGCGCAGAAATCGGGGTCTGTCCCGACGTCAACCTGCATGATCCCGAACCCGTGGTAGGCTCCGTCGTGAAAATCACCCCTGATATTGAGCATGTTCGTCTCGCGGCTTGCAATCGCGAGCACGAACTCGGTATCGAATCCGTTTGCCTCGGCGGCGGCCTCGAAGAAGGGAATCCAGCCGTTCGCATTGGCATGGTTGAGCTGCCTGGTCAGGTCGTTTTCTGTCCAGTCGTTAGCCATAAATCACCTCGGAGCAACGACGATATCATATTCCGGCTTCCCGGAGCCAGATAAATATGCCGTCCCCCGAACCCGTTTTTTCAGCGGTACGGCAGGCTCGACCGTCGGATTATCGGGGTACGTCTTCCCGTCGAACCGCAGCACCGCGTAATAGCCGGGCTGTATTCCTCCGCCGGAAACGAAAACGATGAGATCCCGCCAGCCATTCATCGAATGCGAGCTCACGATAATGGGCGGGCGCGTGAGAGCGATTTGTGTCACGAGTTGATACTCCTGCCCGCGTGTGGTGAAGACCAGCGACGTGCACCCGCCCGAGCCGCAGTAGTCAGCGCCATGCAGTGCAACCAGGATCTCGCCTGCACCCTGCGCCTGCAGGTTTACGCGATCGTAAGAATACGAGAAGCCATTGCCCTCGATGGCGCGCTGAATCGCGGCCTCGAGTTTCCGGTCGCGCTCCTTCTCCGGAGCCACCCTCCGTACGATATTCGGCCGCACGGTCGTCTGACACAGACCCATCGTCCCTGACAGCACGACAACAGTGAACAGCGCCCTGAACATAACTTAAACTTACTCTGCCCCGGCCCGGATACAATGTGCGGGAGTCCCGGAGGCCGCCATCGACCGCATTCTCACCACAACCATCGGCTCGTACCCCGTCCCTGACTGGCTGCCGGCCCTGCCCTCCGAGCAGGCGCGGCTCGACGCCACGCGCGTCGTTTTCGACACCCAGCGGCAGGCTGGAATCGACCTGCCCACCGACGGCGAACTCTATCGTTTCGACGTCAACGACCCGGATACGAACGGCATGATCGACTACTTCGTCCGGCCCATGGGCGGCATTCGATCCCGCCTGTCCCGCAGCGAATCCGACGCCTTCGCGCGCATGGAGTCCATGCAGTTCCGCCGTAAATCCGCGGGCGTGGTCACTGCCGCTGTCACTGAAGGTTCTCTGAACCTGCTCGCCGACTGCCGCCTCGCTGCATCCGTCGCGGGCGGTCCGTTCAAGTTCACTGTGACCAGCCCCTACATGCTGGCCCGCACCCTGCTCGACCGCTCCTACCGCGATTTTGAATCCCTCGCCATGGCCATCGCCGTCGTGCTGGCCGAACAGGTGGCCGGGCTTCCCTGCGAGTGCCTGCAGGTGGACGAGGCCAACCTCCCCGGCAGTCCGGATCAGTGGCGTCTCGCGGCCCTGGCCATCAATACCGTGCTGCGCGCATTCGATGGCCCGCGGCGCGCCGTTCATCTGTGCTTCGGCAATTATGGCGGCCAGAGTATTCAGAAAGGCGCGTGGGCTCAGCTCGTCGAGTTCCTGAATGCACTCGAGGCGGACCACGTCCTGCTCGAATGCGCGCACCGCCCCGCGGACGAACTCGATGCGCTTCGGGAAGTCAGAAGCAGCATGGGACTCGGCATCGGGGTCGTGGATATCAAGGTGAACGACGTTGAGACCGCGGATGAAATCGCGCGCCGCATCGAGAGAGCCGAGCGGAAACTGGGGCCCGGCCGCGTGCAGTGGGTCAATCCCGACTGCGGATTCTGGATGCTGAAGCGCTCCGTCGCCGACCGGAAAATTGCGGCGCTCGCCGCCGGCCGCGACCTCTTCACGGGCCGCGCGTGAGCAAGGGCGCCAGATTCGCCTGCGAGGGCAGCTGGCTTCAGGATCGAGCCTCCGGAGCCCGCATTCGCCGCCTCACATCCCACCCGTCCATCAATCATCCCTCGTACTTCCTGCACAGTTCATTCCTGCCCGGCGATGGCCGTCTTTTCTTCACGTCTTATCGCAGCGGGTCGCCGCAGCTTTTCCTCGCTGAGTATCCGGAAGGGGAAATCGTCCAGCTGACGGACGGACCGCCGATCCACCCCTTTTCGCCGATGCTCCACCCGGCCGGCAATCAGATCCTCTTCGCCCGCGTCTCGTCCTTGTCTGCGCTGAACCTCGAAACACTCGAGGAGACGACGATCATCGACATCCCCCGCGTGCAGTTCGGTGAACCGTCCATCTCCCCTGACGGCGCGTGGCTCACGGCGGCATACCGCATGGGGGATGAACGTGGCCTGGCCGTCGGACAATCCGATGGAAGCGGCTGGCGGCGAATACCCTTTCCGCGAACCGTGATTCATCCCCAGTTTCATCCGCTCGAGCCGGACTGGATCGAGTTCGCCGCCGATCCAGCGCCCCGAATGCATCGTATCCGCCGCGATGGCTCCGGCCTCGAGTGCCTCTACCAGCACGACAACTCCGAGTTCGTCGTGCATGAGACTTTTCTCGGCGGCTCCGGCCATCTGGTCTTCACCATCTGGCCGCGCGCGCTGTGCCGCATGGACTGGACAACTCGCCAGATTCGCACCATCGCTGAGTTCAACTCCTGGCATATCGCGCCGAACCGCGCCGGCACGGCGATCCTCTGTGACACCAATCACCCCGACACCGGCATTCACGTCATCGAGGTCGATACCGGCGCGCGCAGGCTGATTTGCCGCAGCGAATCGAGCAACCGCGGTTCGCAGTGGCGCAAGTCCTGCTACGCGCTTGCCGAGGACTTCGCCGCCGCTCGCGCCGGCCAGGGAAAAGAACTGAGCTGGATGGAAGCCGATGGCGACACCGTCTACGGCCCGCAGTACACGCATCCGCATCCATCGTGGTCCAACGACGAGAAGAAGATCGCCTTCGCCAGCGACCGCAGCGGTTTCGCTCAGGTCTATGTTGCGGAACTCAACGCGACAGCATCTGGCGCACGTGATCGCGAATCGCCGGCACATCATCCGGCTCATAAAACGTGAAGCCGTCGTAGTCGGGGTACCGCTCGCCGGTCGCGCCGTCGGTTGACGCCAGCATCCATGCCAGGTCCCCGGCGCCTCCCTGGCCCAGCACCGCATCCAGCCACGCGCGGTAAGTCACTTCCCGCTGATCGCCCCTCATGCCGTACTCTTCCAGCAGCATCGGCTTGCCCGCCTCGCGTCCCGCCGCGATGTGTTGCTCGATCCACCGCACCCCCGACGCAATCGGATCCGCCTGCTTCCATGCCTGCGGGTACAGGTGAAACGTGCCGAAATCGATCTCCACAATCTCGAGGAACCCGTCGCCATCGAAACCCTCATCACCGACGGCCAGCAGGTGATTGGGGTCATGCTCTTTCACCCATTGGCTCATCTCGCGCACCCAGCCCAGCAGGAGCTCCGGCGTTTCGCACCGTGGCTCATTGGCCAGTTCCCACGCGAGAATCGCCGGTTCCTCCCGGTACAGCCGCCCTGTAACCGTGTTCTGCCGCGTGAGCACGTGCTGCACCCAGTTGCGATACATCGCGCGCACCGCTTCGTCACCATAGAACCGCTCCCGCGGACCGCCGCCCGCCCAGGACACGTACTGGTCCATCCCGCCGAAATCGGGCCAGTAGTTCACCAGCGGCAGAATGAGCCGAATGTTGGCCGCTTCGGCGTCGGCGACCAGCTGATCGAGCCGCGCGAGCCCTGTCTCGCTGTCGTTGATCGTCTCCCCGTTCTGAAACCACGCGCCGCGCCATGGTTGATCCAGAAACGCCCAGGCCCGCAGCACATTGAACCCGAATTGCCCCGCCGCGTCGAGCACCGCCCGCCGCATCGCAGCCGACACGAATCCCAGGTAGTAGTTGTTCGCGCCCACAACCGGAAACCGCGCCGAGTTCAGCTCAAACCCGCTGCCGGAGGCCATCACAAATTGAGGGTCCATTGTATTTGTGGGGCAGGCACTCTGCCTGCGGCGGGCTCCCAGCCCGCCTGGTCTGGTTGAATAAACCCGCCAAATAAAAAGGGCGAAGCCCCCTGGCCTCGCCCTCGAGTCGGTCTTCGTTGTTTGTTATTTGATAAATCCCATCACGCCGCCGGCGCCATCGGCCGCGCGCGCGTCAAATTGATCCGCTCGCGCAGCTCCGGAATCGCCACCGACAGCACGTCCTCAACTCGATCCGCGAAGATGAACTTCATCTCGTTGCGGACGTTGTCGGGCAGCTCCCGCAGGTCCTTCTGGTTCGCCCGCGGCAGAATCACGGTATTGATTCCCGCTCGCCGCGCCGCCAGCGTTTTCTCTTTCACGCCGCCGATCGGCAGCACCAGACCGGTCAGCGTAATCTCCCCGGTCATGGCCACATCGGAGCGCGCCGGCTGCCGTGTATACATCGACGTAAGCGCCGTCGCCATCGTTACCCCCGCCGACGGACCATCCTTCGGAATCGCGCCCGCCGGCACGTGGACGTGGACGCCGTTGCCCTTGAACATCCCGGCTTCGATGCCCAGATCCTCGGCGTGCGACCACAGATAGCTCTGCGCCGCCCGCGCCGACTCCTGCATCACCTCGCCGAGCTGGCCCGTCAGCGTGAGACCCTTGCCTTCCGGCAGCAGCGTCGACTCGATGTACAACACATCGCCGCCCGCCTCGGTCCACGCCAGCCCCGTTGCAACGCCCGGCGGCACGTCGCGCCGCATCTCTTCCTGCGTGAAGATCTCCGGCCCGAGCATCTCGCCCAGATCCTCCACGCTGACGCTGATCGGCCCTTCCGCGCCCTCCGCGAACTTCAGTGCGACCTTGCGGATCACCCGCCCGATCGCCCGCTCCAGACGACGCAAACCTGCTTCACGCGTATAACCAGTGATGATCTTCCGCAGCGTCACATCGGAGAGTTCTACCTGTTCCGCCGTCAGCCCCGCTTCCCTGAGCTGCCTCGGAATCAGATAGCGCCGCGCGATCACCATCTTCTCTTCTTCCGTGTATCCGGCCAGCCGCAGGATCTCCATCCTGTCCAGTAGCGGCTGCGGAATCGTGTCCAGCGCGTTCGCCGTAGTGACAAACAGGACCTTCGAGAGATCGAAGGGCAGGTCGAGGTAGTTGTCGCGGAAGCTCTTGTTCTGTTCCGGATCAAGCACCTCCAGCAGCGCCGCCGCGGGATCGCCGCGGAAATCGCGCCCCAGCTTGTCCACCTCGTCCAGCATCAGCACCGGGTTGTTCGCGCCCGCGCGCCGCATCGCCTGGATCAGGCGGCCCGGCATCGCGCCGATATAAGTCCGCCGGTGGCCGCGCAATTCGGCCTCGTCGTGCAGGCCACCCAGGCTCATGCGCTCGAACTTGCGATTCAGCGCACGCGCCACCGACTGCCCCAGCGACGTCTTGCCCACGCCCGGAGGTCCGACCAGGCACAGAATCGGGGCCTTCGCTCCCGGGTTCAGCTTCAGCACTGCCAGGTGCTCGAGGATGCGCTCCTTGATCTCCTTCAGCCCGTAATGGTCCTCGTCCAGAACCTGGCGGGCGCGCGCGATCTCCAGGTTGTCCTCGGTCGCCTTGCGCCACGGCAGCTCCAGCACGTACTCCATCCACGTCCGGATCACGTGGTAATCGGGGGCGGCCGGCGGCAGTTTTTCCATGCGGCCCAGCTCGCGCTCCGCTTCTTTCCTCACGTCTTCCGGCAGATCAGCCTTCTCCAGTTGCTCGCGCAGCTGCTCCGCTTCCGCCTGCTCGGGATTCTTCTCGCCAAGCTCCTGCTGGATCGCCTTCATCTGCTGCCGGAGCAGGTAATCGCGCTGCTCCTTCGACATCTCGTTGCGCGCTTCGGAGGTGATCTTGTTCCGGATCTCCAGCACCTGCAGCTCGTGCGTGAGATAGCCGTGCATCAGTCGCAGCGTGTCGGCTCGCGTCGGCGCCTCCAGCAGAGCCTGCTCCTTCTCCACATCCAGGCCGAACATCGACGCCAGCAGGTACGCCAGCCGCAGCGGATCGTCGTTGGCCGCCAGCAGCTTCCCAATCTCCTGCGGCGAGTTCGGCTGCGCCAGCTGAATGGCCCGCCCGGCCAGCTCCGTCAGCGCTCCCTGCAGCGCCTCCACCTCCGGACTGCTGTCCATCGGCAGCGGCAGTGGATTTACGCGCGCCCGCAAAAACGGCTCGGAGTTGTCCAGCCGAATCAGCGCCACGCGCTCCATGCCCAGCACCAGCAGTTCGAGCACGCCTTCGTTCGGACGATTCATCTTGCGAATCAGCGCCCGCGTGCCCACCAGATACAAGTCGTCCTGGCCCGGCGTCTCCACCGACGCGTCTTTCTGCGCGAAAAGAAGAACTTCCTTCTCCTCGGTCGCCAGCGCCGCCTCCACCGCGGCGACGGAACTCGCCCGCCCCACCGAAAGCGGCATCAGGAGGTACGGAAAGAGCACCGTATTCTTGAGCGGCAGAACCGGCAGCATCGGGCTCTGATTTTGCGTTGCTTCTGACATTGTTTTTGTCCCTTCCGTCACTCCGAGGTCACAACGCGGACCAGCAGAATGCCATTGTGCAATTGCATCTCCAGCCGTGCTTCCTCGACGTTGCACGGCAGCTCTATCGTCCGCTCGAACCGCGTCCAGGCGATCTCCATCGAGTAGTAGGTCCAGCCCCGTTCCACAAGCTGATCGCGCCTGGCGCCGCTGACGCGTATACGCGATAGCTGCCTCGTAATCACGACATCCTCGGCCCGAACCCCAGCCAGATCAAAACGGAGCAGCCAGCCGTCAGCCGTTCGGAAAACATCCACGGCTGGTCTCCAGAATTCGCCCTGCGCATTGTCCGGCAGGACGGCGATCGCCCACGATTTTCTACCCTGATACATGCGGACTCAAGTAATCTGATGTTTCTCCTGCCGAGAAGTTGCACCCAAAGGATCACGCAATAACAAAAAGGGCAGCCGGTTAACGGCTGCCCTTCGATAAACGCGTACTATGCGTTTTACTTGCCCTGGACGACGATGAAGCGCGATCCACGAGCCTGTGCGTTGTAGACCAGCAGCAGGATCTGCCGGCTGCCGGCGGCTTTGACTGCGTTGTCGAAGTCGTCCACCGTGGTCACCTTCTGATGGTTGACCCGCTGGATTACGTCGCCTTCCTGCAGACCAGCGTCGGACGCCGCCGACCCTTCATCCACGTTCGTAACCACCACGCCAGTGATATTCGCCGGCAGCTGCAGCTGCTGCTTCACGTCCGACGTGATGTTGTCCACCGAGACGCCCGAGAGCGCGCTCTGCTGCCCCTGGTTCTCGTTCCCGCCCTGCTCGCCGTTGTTGCCGCGGCGCGCCTTCGCGAACTCGCGGTTCTCGCCCAGCGTGACCGGGACCTCCATCTCGTGTCCGTCGCGCAGCACCTTCAGGTTGACCTTGCTGCCCGGAGCCATGCCCGCGATCTCCAGCCGGAAGGCGTTCTCGTCTTCCACCGGATTCCCGTTCACAGCCACGATCACGTCGCCAACCTTCAGACCTGCTTTCGCGCCAGGGCTGTTCGGCGAAACTTCGGAAATCGCTACGCCCTTCTCCCCGGGCTTCAGTCCGTACGCCTCTTCCTGACCCGGAGCCACGCCGTTGGGCACGATGCCGATGAAGCCGCGCACAACCTTGCCGGTCTTGATCAACTGCTGCATTTCATTGCGCGCCAGGTTCGCCGGAATGGCGAAGCCGATTCCGATGTTCCCGCCGCTTCCGCCGACAATCGCGGTGTTGATGCCGATCAGCTCACCGCGCGTGTTAATAAGCGCGCCGCCGGAGTTGCCCTGGTTGATCGCCGCGTCGGTTTGAATGAAGTCCTCAACCTGCTCGATCTGGCCCTGCAGCGAGCGGCCCTTCGCGCTGATGATGCCCATCGTCGCCGTCTGCCCGATTCCCAGCGGATTGCCGATCGCGAGCACGACGTCGCCCACCCGGGCCTTGTCCGAATTGCCCAGCGGCAGCGTGGGCAGGTCTTTCTGATCGATCTTGACTACCGCCACGTCGCTCGGAGCATCCGCGCCCACCAGCTTTGCGGGAATGTCGCGGCGGCCCTGCATCGAAACCTTGATGTCGGTCGCGTTCTCCACCACGTGGTTGTTCGTCAGAATGTATCCATCGGGATTCACGATCACGCCCGAGCCCAGCGCGTGCGCGATCTGCTCCCGCGGCATCTGCGGCATGCGCCCGCCGAAGAACTGCCGGAAAAATGGATCGTCGAAAATCCCGTTTCCGCCCGCGTTGACCTTCTGCTTCTGCGTCGTCGTGATGGTCACCACCGCCGGCATGGCGTGCTCCAGCACCGGAGCGTACGAGTCCTTGATCGCCGGCTCGCTGGTTCCGGTCGCCGCCAGCGCGGTCGGAGAAGTAAATAGTGGCGTGCGGCGGGCCGCGCTTAAACTGAAGACCAGCGCGCCGACAAGGGCCGCAACCACCAGGGACAGAATCGCCGTCGAGCGGCGGATTTGAAAGTGTCGATTCATCTCAGATACCCTCGTCAAAATTCCGACCGCCTTCGGCGACCGGTCCTCCAGCAGCCGCTATGCCGCGACCGCCTGCGTTTCGAACCGCAGATTGCCCGAGCCGTCCACGTCCACGTAAACGTGTTGTCCGTCCCGGACCTCGCCGGCAAGGATCCGGCGCGCCAGCGGAGTTTCAATCTCACGCTGGATGGCACGCTTTAACGGGCGTGCGCCGTAGTTCGGGTCGTAACCCGTTCGAACCAGCTGCGAACGCGAGGCGTCCGACAATTCCAGTTCGATGTGCCGCTCCGCGAGCCGCCTGCGCAGCCCGGAAAGCTGAATCTCGACGATCTTCTTCAGGTCCTCTTCCGTCAGCGCGTGGAAAACCACAATGTCATCGATGCGGTTGAGGAACTCCGGCCGGAAGTGCCGCCTCAACTCCTCCAGCACCGCCTCCTTCATCCGTTCGAAGCCGATGCCGTTCGCCTCGCCCCGATACTCCAGGATGCGATGGCTGCCGATGTTCGAAGTCATGATCACGATGGTGTTCTTGAAATCCACCGTGCGTCCCTGCCCGTCCGTTAGACGGCCATCGTCCAGGATTTGCAGCATGACGTTGAATACATCGGCATGCGCCTTCTCGATTTCATCGAAGAGCACTACTGAGTAAGGACGCCTCCGGACCGCTTCCGTTAGTTGCCCGCCCTCGTCGTACCCCACGTATCCGGGAGGCGCGCCGATCAGACGCGACACCGTATGCTTCTCCTGGTACTCGCTCATGTCAATGCGAACCATGGCGCGTTCATCGTCGAAAAGGTACTCGGCCAGCGCACGCGCCAGCTCCGTCTTGCCCACGCCCGTGGGTCCCAGGAAAATGAAACTGCCGATCGGCCGGTTAGGATCCTTTAATCCCGAGCGCGCGCGGAGCACCGATTCCGCCACCGCTGTAACCGCTTCGTCCTGTCCGATCACCCGCTTGTGCAGCTCCGATTCGAGCGACAGCAGCTTCTGCATTTCGCCTTCGAGCAGCCGCGATACCGGGATACCCGTCCAGCGGCTGACCACATCGGCAATGTCTTCTTCGTCCACTTCTTCCTTGAGCAGACGCGTTCCGCTGCTTTGCTTCTGCGCCAGCCGGCCCTCTTCCGCCTTCAGTTGCCGCTCCAGCTCGGCAAGCCGGCCGTATTTAAGCTCCGCGGCCTTGTTCAGGTCGTAGCTTCGCTCCGCCTGCTCGATCTCGATGCGAGTCTGCTCGATCTTCTCGCGAACGTCTCGAAGCCTCTGAACCGCGTCCTTCTCCGCCTGCCACTGCGCCTGCAATGCGCTGGCGCTGGTCTTCAGCTCCGCCAGCTCGCGCTCCAGTTTCTCCAGCCGTTCCTTCGACGCCGGGTCCTTCTCCTTTTTCAGAGCCTCGCGCTCGATCTCCAGCTGCATCGTGCGGCGTAAGATTTCGTCAAGCTCGCTGGGCATCGAGTCGATTTCCGTCCGCAGCTTCGCCGCCGCTTCGTCCACCAGGTCAATTGCCTTGTCCGGCAGAAATCGATCCGTAATGTAGCGGTTCGAGAGCACAGCCGCGGCCACCAGCGCCGAATCCTTGATCCGGACTCCGTGGTGCAGCTCGTACCGCTCTCGCAACCCGCGCAGAATTGAGATCGTGTCCTCCACGCTCGGCTGATCCACCAGAACCGTCTGGAATCGCCGCTCCAGAGCGGCGTCCTTCTCGATGTACTTGCGATACTCATCGAGCGTCGTCGCACC
>DASRCB010000309.1:0-20240 GCA_035653295.1 Bryobacteraceae bacterium | reverse complement strand
CCGGCATCGAGCATCGCCCGCATACGGCGGAGCCGCGGCAGAGCTTCGGGCAGCAATCCCTCGCCTTTCACGCCGGGAGCGGTGCCCAGCAGCGTGATCATGTCCACCCGGCGCAGATGCGGCTGCACGGACTCCGTCGGCACATCGGGCGTGAGCACCAGACCGGCCGCCTTGCCGCGCTCGTGGATGGAATCGAGCGCCTCGGGGTCGTGCACGCTGATCAGGTCCGCGCCGGCGTCGGCGAAATGATCGATCTGCGCCTCGAGGACAGCGCGATTGGCCATGACGTGCACGTGCAGCGGACGCGCGGTCGCCTCCCGCACCCGCGCTGTGAGGTCCGGAAAGAACAGCAGGCGTGGCGTGAAATGGCCGTCGGAAACATCGATGTGGAACAGATCGGCGAATGGCTCGGCGCGCGCGATCTCGTCGCGAAGACGAAGCAGGTCGGCGGACCACAGCGAGAACTCCGCCAGCAGACGGTCAGCCGGGAAGGCCTTCCAGAACCCAGGCACGCGACTCGGAGGATAGCACCGATTGCGCGTACTGCGCTTTGTAGTGCGAGCCTTTGGCTTGCACGCCTGCAAAGCCTGGTGCTGGCCTGCGAACAGCAGCGCGAGAGCGGTCCATGCACCCAAATCACTGCCGCATGATCGTACTCAGCGGCACGCGATACAGGTTGCCCAGCCCATTGCGCACGCCGGCAACGCGGTCGTGGAACTCGCGAGTTGTCCACGGGCCGTCGTGCTTTTCCGTCGCCATGCCACGCTCGCTGCCGTAGACCAGCCATTTGCCATCCAGAGAAACGCGCGGGCTGTAGTCGCGCGCGGGGCTGTTGATATGAGGGCCGAGATTCCTCGGCTCGGTCCATTTTCCGTTTTTGAAGAAGCTGATATACAGATCTGAATTGCCGTAACCCGGCCGCCCGAACGCGCCGAGCAGCAGATAGCTCTCATCCGGGGCCACGAACGCCTCCACGTTGTCGACCTGCTCGGCATTCACTGGCGGACCGAGATTTTCGGGGGTTTCAAACCTGCCGTTCAACCAGCGAGCCCGGTACACGTCGAGGCCCTTCCCGCCCGGACGCTCGGAGGTCAGGTACAGGTTGCCGTTGCTCGCTTGTGAGGCGAAGATCTCGCCGGACGGGCTGTTCACTGGATCCGGAAGGCGCTCGGGCTCGCCCCACCGCCCATGAACCTGCGTGGAAAACCAGATGTCAAAATTATGGCGGTCCTCGCAGTGCCTGCGGTTATCGCATACCGGACGATCGGAGACGAAGTACATGCGCCGGCCATCGGGCGAGAGCACCGGATCGGAATCGCGGTATTGCCCGGAAAACGGCAGGATTTCGGGCGTCGTCCAGCGGCCGTGAACCCGGTGCGACTCGCACAGCGAGTACAGGTAATGCAGCGGCACGGAACGCGTGAAGTAGATCGTGTTCCCATCGGCGGTCAGCGCTCCGCCGAACTCGTCCCCGGACGTGGAAACCACGCCCTCTCCGATCATCTCCGGCTCGACCCCGGGGGCTTTCGTGTCCGGCGTCACGCAGAGCGGGAGGGCGGCGACGGCCAGCAGAGCGCAGCGAAGCGGTGTCATTCTCCCTTTACCTGGGCCATATCGATGCGGTAAATATTCCCCCGGCCGTTGAATATGCCAGGCCATTCGCGTTCAAGGCGAGCCCATGTCAGCCTCGGGACGGGAACTTCGAACATCGATCGTTCGCTGCTGAAAAACAGCCATCGGCCGTCGGGAGAAACCGATGGGAACGACTCTTCGGCGAAGCTGTTCACCCCATTCGCCAGATGCCGAGGCTGCGTCCAGCCGTTGTGCCGGCGGTAGGTGATATACAGGTCGCCGCGTGGATACGGCGAGCCTCCCGCGATCAACTCCTCGGGGCGCCGGGTGTGAGGATCGGGGCCGATCCACTGCGACACGAACACGAGGTAGCTCTGGTCCGGTGCGATGAACGGCTCCACATCGACGTTCTGCTTCGGAGAGCGCACCGGGGGCGGCATAAGCTCGGGCGTCGTGTACTGGCCGTTCACCAGACGTGAGGCGGCGATGTGGTACCCCTCGCTGCTGGCGCGTGTCATATAGAGCGTTCCGTCCGCGGCCATCGAAGCGTCGAACGTGCTGCCGCCCGGGCCATTGATCGGCGCCGGCATGGGCTCGGGCACGCTCCAGCCCGATGCCGTTCGCCTCGAACGCCAGAGATGCATGCCGCCGCCGTCAGGCACGGGCATCGGTCGCGAGGAGCCGAACAGCATCGTGTTTCCATCGGGTGAAAGCCGCGGAGGCCGGTTCCAGAACTGGCCGGAGAAAGGAAGCGCCTGTGGTTCGCTCCACTGGAGTCCGCGCCGGTGAGAAACGCAGATCACGGACAGCGCCGGCGAGGTGGTGTAAGGAGCGTTCCTGACGAAGTAGAATTCGTTGCCGTCTGGGGACAGAACGCCTCCGGATTCGTCGTCTTCGGTGGAGATAACGCCGGGACCGAAGAGCTGCGGCCCCACAGGCGCTGCGGAGTAAAGGCAGACAGCACAGAGCAGCGCGAGCCTCACCCCCGCGAGTGCACACCGGTGCAGTTTCCGACGAACCCGTTCCGGTTCGCCGATCAACGGTTAGTACTCCACCGAAATCAGGAACAGGCCGCGCGCGGGCGCCGCGGGACCGGCCGGTATGCCGCAACTCGGCTGCAGGCGCGCGAGCAGATCGCCGGCGCTCATGTTCGCTTTGCCGATTTCGAGCAGCGTGCCAACAATGTTGCGCACCATGTGTTTCAGGAACCCGCTGCCCCGGACGCGGTAGATGAGCCGGTCGCCCGTGGCTTCCAGGCGTGAGCCGAAAACGGTGCGCACCTTCGAGTGGCCGAGCTGGTCCTTTTCGTCAGAGGCGGCGAAGGCGCTGAAATCGTGCTCGCCTTCCAGCAGCGGCGCGGCGGCGATCATCGCCTCGACCTTCAACGGATACGGATGATGGTGCACGTATCGGCGCTCGAAGGGCGGGCAAACCTCCGCGCGGAGAATGCGATATTCGTAGGTCTTCGATTTTGCATCGAAGCGCGGGTGAAACTCGGGCGCGGCTTCCGCGACGGCAGTAATCCGGATGTCGCGGGGCAGAAGACGGTTCATGGCCCGGCGCAGATTCTCGCAGGGAATCGGATTCGCCATGCTGAAAGCCGCCGTCTGGGCTAATGCGTGGACGCCGGCGTCGGTCCGTCCCGATCCCTCTACCGCTGCCGGTCGGCCCTCGATTTCCGAGACGACCCGCTCCAGCGCGCCTTGAACCGTTGGCAGCCCCGGCTGCACCTGCCAGCCGTGATAATCGGTTCCGTCGTACGAGATCGTAATGCGGATGCGGCGCACGTCAGCCCGCGCGAGAGCCCGGCTTCACCACGGGAACACCTTCCGCGCAGAGCGGGCACGCCTCCGGCTGCCAGGTTTGTGCGGTGAGCGTCTTCAGGGCGGCGCGTGGGACGCCGAGGTTCACCGTGCCGCCGCTGCGGTCAATGATGGAGCCCGCGGCCAGCACTCGAGCGCCTGCGGCCTGCAGCACCTCGATTACTTCGCGCGTGCTTCCTCCGGTGGTCATCACGTCTTCGATAACCATCGCGCTCTCGCCGGGCCGTACCTGAAAGCCGCGGCGCAGCGTCATCCGGCCGGCGTCCCGCTCGGTGAACAGGAAGCGGCATCCCAGCGCCCGCGCCACTTCGTGCCCGATGATGAGCCCGCCCAGCGCGGGCGAGGCGACGAAATCCGGCTTCTGGCCTGCGGTGAGCCGCCGCAGTTCCTCGGCCAGCATGCGGCCGAATCGCTCGGCGTGTTGGGGATACTGAAGCACCAGGGCGCACTGCAGGTATTCCGGGCTGTGCAGGCCGCTGGTGAGGCGGAAATGCCCGCGCAGATAGGCGCCGGTTGCTTCGAATGCCTCGACTATGGGGTCGGCCGGGGTTTGCACCAGTCCTGAATATAGCAACCGGAAAACAGGAAACGGACGGTCTAAAATCGTGGTTTGGCGCCATCTCGCGAGAGCATCAGCCGCAGAACGCAGCAGGCCTTTCTCTGGATTGCGCTGGTTCCTGTCATCCTCGCCGCGGTCGGATGGTGGTCTGCCCGGGATTACGAACAGCGTCTGGATTGGGTGCGGCACACGCGCGAGGTGCTCCTGTCCCTCGATAAGCTCACCTTGACCATCACCGACGCAGAGACCTCGCAGCGTGGTTATCTGTTAACCGGCGACGAGACGTATCTCGCCGGGTATCGGACAGCGCTGGAGACACTCGACGCACAGCTCGAGCGCATTCAAACGCTGGTGTCGGATAGTCCAGCGGAAAAGGCCAGCGCCGATGAGCTCCAGCAGGCGGCGCGGGCAAAGCTGAACGAACTCCGCAGGACCGTGGAGATGGCGCAGGCGGGAGGACGCACGCAGGCTCTGGAGATCGTCGCCGCCGGCCGGGGGCAGCGCCTCATGCAGCAGATTCGGGCCGTCGCGGCGACCATGACCACGCGGGAGCAGGATCTGTTGTCGCGCCGTATCAGCGAGCAGACCGACTACCGGCGGGACGTCGCGGCCATTTTCATATCGGCGATCCTCCTCACTTTCGTGCTGCTGGTATGGGCGCAGCGCCTGATCTCGAAATTCGCCCATCAGAGAGAGGTCGCCGAAGACGAGGTGCGGCGGCTGAACGCCGGCCTGGAGCAGCGCGTCGCCGAACAAACGGCGTCGCTGCGCGAAGCCAACGAAAACCTGCGGCGCTCCAACGAGGATCTCGAGCGCTTCGCATGGGTGGCCACCCACGACCTGCAGGAACCACTCCGCATGGTCAGCAGCTACGTGGGCCTGCTGGGGAGAAAGTATCAGGGCAGGCTCGACGCAGACGCGGATACTTATATCGGCTTTGCCGCCGATGGCGCCCGGAAAATGCGGGAACTGATCAACGACCTGCTGTCCTATGTCCGCGCCGTCGTGGAACGGCCGCGTTTCAGCACGGTGGACTGCGAGCGGCTGCTGCAACAGGTGCTCGTCGAGGAGCACCAGCGCATTCAGGAGAGCGGAGCCGTCATCACGCACGACCCCCTGCCGGAGATCGTCAGCGACAGAGAGCGGCTCTCCACCGTGTTCCGCCATCTGGTGGACAACGCCATCAAGTTCCGCAAGCCGGAAGAGGCGCCGCGCATTCACGTCGGCGCGCGGCGCGAGGACGGCGAATGGCGCGTTTGCTTCCGCGACGAGGGCATCGGGTTCGACCAGCGCTACGCCGAGCGCATTCTGGTCATCTTTCAGAAGCTGCACGCGCCCGACAAGTTCCCGGGCACGGGTCTGGGCCTGGCCGTCTCACGGCGCATTATCGAAGGGCTGGGCGGCCGTTTGTGGGCGGAATCGGAAACCGGCAATGGGGCGACCTTCTGGTTCACCCTGCCGCAGGTGGATCTGGCGGACGTGGTCAGCGCGTCCGCCGCCGACAGCTATTGAGCGCGTGTGGCCTTGAATGTGCCGTTGTAATCCTGAAACTCCCACGTTCCGGTCAGCGTATCCCCGGCCAGTTCGCCCTTGATTTTCAGAGTGCCCTGCCCGGCTTCGTCCGAGTTATACGGGAAGGCGAGGTCGAGCTTGCCGTCGGAGAAGGTGCCGGCAACGTCCGCGTTGGCGTCACCCCACTTGCCTGTGACTTTCTGGCCATCGAGTTTGAAGTCCGCGGCCGCGGTGCGGTCGCCTCCTTCGGTGTTGAGCACGAACGTCCATTTTCCGGTGATATCGGTAGCGGGGGCGGCGATCATCCCGAACGCCAGCATCAAACAGACAGCGATCAGTTTTTTCATTTTGGGATCTCCTGAGGAGTTATCGTACAGGTTAACTCATGATCGTGCTTCACGCCGGCTTTCGAGCTGGACGGCTGATGATATGGGGCGAACGCGAGCCCGCGGAAGCACCCGCGGGTTTCCATCCCTTTGATGCGGGACAGAAGGCGCTTGCGGCGGTGGACCTCCACGGCCCGTTCGAGACTGAGGAGATTCCGCTGCCGACCGCGCGCAGGCAGCCGATTCCATCAAGCCCCCTGATCGCTGAGATTCCTGCGAAAGCCCGTGCGAAGCTCGCGTCATGGAAGGTGACCGCGGCCGTGCTCGATCCCGCGACTGCATTGGATGTTCTGTGCGCGTCCGCCGGTCAGGATCTGCTGCGGCCTGGCGTGGTGGCCGGCCCGGACCTCAGCTACTGGGCGACTGCCCTGCGTTTCGCCGGAGCGCTCGCCTCGCGGCAGCAGTTTTTGCCCGATCTGGTGAGGGGTGATGCCGGATTCCACGCCCGCTGGCGCGCCGCTCCGGTTGGCCGTGATGACGAGCGCCGAAGCGCGCTGGCGGCAGCCATGCCCCCTGCAGCCCGCGTGTTCGCGGCCGACGTAAGCGCGGTCCGCCTCCTCACTGAGTTCCTCGACACCATGATCGACGCGCTGGTTCGGCAGTCCGCCGGACAGCGGCGGCTGGGCAACGACACCGTCCACGATCGTTGGATCGCCGCTCTCTATTCCCGGGACGGTATCGTGGCCGGCGACGAATCCGACCTCTCCGCGCTCGCTCGGCAGATTCACGAGTGGCGGCGGCCGGTGGCGATCTCCACCGCCTCGCCATTTCGTGTGTGCTTTCGTCTGGAGGAGCCGCAGCCCGGCGAGCAGGACGACAACTGGCGCGTGCGTTATCTGCTGCAGGCGCGGCACGACCCCAGCCTGTTGATCCCCGCCGGCGCGGCATGGACTCCAAACGGCGATGCTTCCTCCGTTCTGAAGAACGCCGGATTCGACCCCCGCGAGCATCTGCTTTTATCGCTGGGCCAGGCGTCGGCCATCTGCCCGCGCATCGAGGAAAGCCTCAAATCGCCCGCGCCCTCCGGCTACGACCTGGACGTGACCGGAGCGCACGAATTCCTCACCACGAAGGCGCTGGCGCTGGAGGAGGCGGGCTTCGGGGTCATGTTGCCGGCTTGGTGGAGCCGCAAAGGAACCAAAGCGCGCATCGCCGCCGGCGCGCACGTAAAGAGCGGCTTCGAATCGGCTTCAGGACTCTCGCTGAATCAGATCCTCAATTTCGAGTGGCATGTCTCCATCGGCGGCGAGCAGGTGTCGCTGGCGGAACTGCGCCGGCTGGCCGCTCTGAAAGCCCCGCTGGTGAAATTCCGCGGCCAGTGGGTGCAGCTGAGCGCGGAAGAGATTCAGGCCGCCATCGATTTCTGGAAAAACAAGGGCAATGGACAGGCCACCGCCCGCGAGGCCGTACGCATGGCCCTGGGCGCCACAAAGCTGCCGGGCGGCGTCGAGTTCTCAGGCGTGACGGCCGAGGGCTGGTTCGCCGATCTGATGCAGCAGCTGGAGGGTCGCGCGGGATTCGAACAGCTGCCGCCGCCCGACGGACTGCACGCCACCCTGCGCCCGTATCAGCTGCGCGGGTATTCCTGGCTGGCCTTTGTGCGGCGCTGGGGCCTCGGCGCTTGTCTCGCCGACGACATGGGCCTCGGGAAAACGGTACAGACGCTCTCGCTCATTCAGCGCGACCGGCGCGAAGGCTGCCACCGCCCGGTGCTGCTTCTTTGCCCGACGTCCGTTGTCGGGAACTGGCAAAAAGAGGCCGCTCGCTTTACGCCCGAGCTCTCCGTGATGGTGCACCACGGCGTCGGCCGAACCAGGGGCGAGGAGTTCGTAACGAAGGCCGCCGAACAGGCGATGGTGGTCTCCAGCTACGCCCTGCTGTACCGTGATTTCGATCATCTGAAGGATGTGCCGTGGGCCGGCGTCATTCTCGATGAGGCGCAGAATATCAAGAACCCTGAGACGAAACAGGCGATCGCGGCCCGGAGTCTCGCGGCGGATTACCGCGTCGCATTGACCGGCACGCCGGTGGAGAACAACGTCGGCGACCTCTGGTCCATCATGGAGTTTTTGAATCCAGGCCTGCTGGGCCACCGCGTGGATTTCAAGCGGAATTTCTACGTCCCCATTCAGGTGAACCGGGACGGCGATGCGGCGGAGCGGCTGAAAAAGATCACCGGCCCGTTTATCCTGCGCCGTTTGAAAACCGACCGATCCATCATCAGCGACCTGCCGGAGAAGCTGGAAATGAAAGTCTACTGCACGCTGACCAGGGAGCAGGCCTCGCTGTACGCGGCAGTGGTGAAGCAATCCATGGACGCGATCGAGGCCGCGGAAGGGATTCAGAGGAAAGGGCTCGTGCTCTCGACCCTGTCGCGGCTGAAGCAGGTATGCAATCATCCGGCGCAGTTTCTCGGCGACAATTCGCCGCTGCCCGGCCGATCCGGCAAGCTGTCGCGTCTCACGGAAATGATCGAGGAGGCCCTGGCCGTGGGTGACCGCGTGCTCGTGTTCTCGCAATTCAGCGAAATGGCCGACATGATCCGCCGCCACTTGCAGGACATGTTTGGCCGCGAGGCGCTGTTCCTCCATGGCGGCGTGCCGAAGGCGCAGCGCGACCGCATGGTGGAGCGCTTCCAGGAAGAGCAGGACGGGCCTCGGATTTTCATTCTGTCGCTCAAGGCGGGCGGCAGCGGGCTCAACCTCACCCGCGCCAACCACGTCTTTCATTTCGACCGCTGGTGGAATCCGGCGGTGGAGAATCAGGCCACCGACCGGGCCTTCCGCATCGGACAGACGAAAAACGTGCAGGTGCACAAGTTCGTCTGCGCAGGTACGCTGGAGGAGAAAATCGACGACATGATCGAGCGCAAGAAGGACGTGGCCGAAAACGTCGTTGGCGCGGGCGAAGCGTGGCTGACCGAGTTGTCCAGCGCGCAGTTGAAAGACCTGTTCGCGCTGAGCCGTAGCGCCGTGGCGGAGTGAAACATGCCCCGATCCGGTGACGACTTCTGGCGCGACCGCTTCCCGCCGCGCTCGTCCCCTCGCGAGGCCAGAGGCGGCATTCGCGCCGCCACCAAACGCGGCCGGTTCGGCGAGAGCTGGTGGGCCCGGCGCTGGATCGAGGTGCTGGAGAGCTTCGATATCGGAGCGCGCCTGGCGCGCGGCCGCAGCTACGCCCGCAAGGGACAGGTGTTGTCGATCGACGTGCGCAAGGGATCGGTTGAGGCGCGCGTGCAGGGATCGCGCCCCGAGCCCTACCTGGTAAACATTAAAGTGCGCCCTCTCATGCCGTCGGAGTGGAAGCGCCTGGCGGGGCAGCTTTCGAGTCAGGCGATTTTCGCGGCGAAGCTGCTGGCCGGCGAAATGCCGCAGGACATCGAGAACGCGTTCCGAAAGGCGAAGCTGTCGCTGTTTCCGGAGAAGCTGAAAGAGATTTCGACCGCCTGTTCCTGTCCGGACTGGTCGAACCCCTGCAAGCACGTGGCCGCGGTTTACTACCTGCTCGGCGAGGAGTTCGACCGCGACCCGTTCCTGATCTTTCGCCTGCGCGGCGTGGAGCGCGACGAGTTCCTCGCGATGCTGGGCGAGCGGCGCGCCCGTGAGATCGTGGAGCCGGCTGAGCAAACCGAGCCATTGCCCGCGGCTCCTGCCGACTTCTGGACCGGTAAACCGCTTCCCGGCGATCTCCTCGGCGACGTGAGCGGGGCGCGCGTGGTCGCCGCACTGCCGCGCCGGCTCGGCAACCTTCAGTTCTGGCGCGGCGAGGTCAATCTCATCGAGGCCCTCGAGCCAGCTTACGAAGGCGGCGGCAAAGCGGGGCAGAAGATCGCCGGCGGGTAGACCGTTCCCCGGCGTGTGGTCTGAATGACAGCCGCAAGTAACGTGTTACACCCCGAGGTGGCAAGCGTCTTTTGTACGTGCGAAAGCGTTCTCGTATCTGGAAGTGGCTGGCCATAGTCGGCCTCATCGCCGGCCTCATTGGCGTCGGTGTGGCCACGGCGAACTACTGGCTATCGCCGATCCTGAGCGAGCGGCTCAGCGCCGTTGCTCGCGCGCGTTTCGGCAGCGAACTCCACTTTCAGCAGCTCACGGTTAGCCTCTTCCCGCACGTCGCGGTAAACGCCCGAGGCGTCGTCTTCCGCCAGCACGCCCGGACCGACGTGCCCCCGCTATTCGCGATTGACCGCGTAAGCGTGGAGGCCGGCTTTCGCGGCCTGATCGGTCCCTACCGGCGCGCGCGGCGCATGGTCTTCGAAGGCCTGCGCATTACCATACCGCCGAAGGACCCGAATACGCCGCATGCATCGCTGCCGAAGCCGCACACCGGTGACCGCTTCATCGCCGACGAAATGATCGCCGACAACACGCTGCTCACCATCCTGCCGAGTAAGCCCGGCAAGGAGCCGCTGGTCTTCGATATCTACAAGCTTTCGCTGCGGCCCGGCGGCCAGGCGGCGATGCACTATAAGGCCCAGCTGCGGAACGCCAGACCTCCGGGTCTCATCGATGCGGAAGGCGATTTCGGCCCGTGGTACAACGAAGACCCCGGGCACACCAAGCTGAATGGCCGATATACATTCAGCCACGCTGACCTTGCGGTGTTCAAAGGCATTTCCGGGTTCCTGTCCTCCACCGGGCAGTTCGACGGCATTCTTGCTACGATCCACGCCAGCGGGACGACCGACACGCCGGACTTTGCCCTGCGCTCGGGCGGCCATCCGGTTCACCTCACCACGCAGTTCGACGCCGTCATTAACGGCACAGACGGCGAGACGCTGCTGCAGCCGGTTACGGCCCGATTTCGCCGGACGGCGATCGTCTGCCGCGGCGGCATCGTTCAGGAGCACGGCGATAAGCAGAAGACCGTGGATCTCCAGGGCACAGTCAGCGATGGGCGTCTCGAAGACATTCTCTGGCTGGCGACGAAATCGAAACTGCCCATGACCGGCGCTCTGAGCTTCGATTCGAAGATCGTCATCCCGCCCGGCGATGTCGATGTCGAGAAGAAACTCCAGCTTGCCGGGCGCGCGACGGTGCACGATATGCGCTTCACCAGCGCGAATATTCAGACCAAACTGAACGAGCTGAGCGATCGCGCCCGCGGCGAGCCCGCCGCCGCCCACGATCAGAACGTCGCCTCCGATCTGAAGGCGCGCTTCACCATGAATAACGGCGTCATTGACTTTCCCGGACTGTCCTTCACCGTGCCCGGCGCGTCGATCACGCTGTCGGGACACTACAGCATGCTGGACGAATCGCTTGATTTTGCCGGCCACGCACGCACGCAGGCCACTCTGTCGCAAATGACGACCGGCCTGAAGCACATATTGCTCAAGGCCGCCGATCCGTTCTTTGAGAAAGACGGGGCGGGCGCGGTGTTACCGGTCCATATCACAGGCACGCGCGAGCACCCCAGCTTCGGCCTGTAGGCGTCAATACCTCACGGCCGTAGCGCGTCCGTTCGCATCGCCGCGTAGCCAGATAAACAGGGGCGCATGAGGCGCGGGCGACGGCCATGGCAGAATCACTTTCAGCAACTGCTTCCTGGCGTCGCCGGCGATCGGCACGGGCATTGCGGCGACGGCGATGCCGTGGTCAGCGTCCCAGCCGGTTTTATCGATCATCTCCAGATCCTCGCCGGTTAATGTACCGGCATACTGCCCATCGCCCGCGGCCTGATCGGTCAGTGTAAAGCTTTCGATCCGCGGGATGCGAACCACGCGCCCGAGGCGAAACGGTTCCGAGCGGCCCTCCTCTCCGCGTTCGAGAACGACGTTTACTTCGCAGCCAGTCGGAAACGCGCCGGGATCGAACGACACGAACAGCGTATCGGCCTGCACCGCCTGCATCCGCGCGGCCGCGTTCGAATCCCTCGGGCTGATGGTGATCGCACGCGCATCCGGGCCGGCGCACTCCAGACGCACCGTCGGATTCGGGCCCGCGTTGCGCACCGTTAACATCGTGCTGATGAACACGCCCGCAGGAAGTTCATGGGGCTTCAGGGCAACTTCCAGGCCCGCGGGCACGGCCAGCTTCGAATCGGACACGCGAGGACGCGGACCCGCCACGCGCAGCCCGCCGGAATACGTCAAGGGATTGGCAAACCCATCGGCGTACATGCGCACATCCAGCGCCTGCCCCAGCTCCGCATCGTGCGGCAGAATCACCGTCGCCGCCCGCCGGCTGCCATCGGGCGACGTGCGGCCCAGCGTGAACTTCACTCCATCCGCTTCAAGTCGCACGATGCGGCCGAGATTCGCGCCGTGCAGCGTGACTGGCTGTTCGGCCTCGCTCTGGTTCACGAACAAAGGAAGCGCAGCGATCTTCGGCGGCGCGGGCAATACCTCTACCCCCACATGATTCGTCGAGCCGCCCTGCTGCACCAGCAGCAGCGAGTACCGGCCAGGCTCGAGCTGCCCGGTGTCCACCTGCATCTCCAGGCGGTCCTGCTGGCCCTCACGCGGCCCGCGCGGCAGCGAAAACGGGACGTTGATCGGCGCATCGAACCGGTCGCCATCTTTGGCCAGCGCGACTTTCTCCACGTACTCGAAATCGGCCCCTTCCAGCGCGATCACGCGCTTCCCGTCGTGCGCCATCAGCAGGTCATGCGTGTCCGGCGTCAGCCGCGCGCTGTCGAACGTGGGCAGCCGGTCCACGTAGAGCGCTCCTTTTATGGTGAGCGGCTGCCAGTCCCACATGCCGCGCAGGTCGTAACGCCCGGGCTTCAGATCCTTTTCCTTAGTGAGGTCGATCTCCATCTCGTGTTTCTCGGCAAGGCCGTGAACCTGCACGGAGGAAGTGATGCCATCTTCGGCGACAAGCTGCCACGAGTGTCCGCGATCGATCAGCTTCGCGTCCGATTCCGATGCCGCGATCTTCACCGGAGTCTTCTGTCCGGCGGGGAGGTGATTCTGACCGCTGATGGCGACATCCGGAGTGGTGGCGTCCGGAATTTTGATGGCCCACACGTAAGCCACGCGCGTGCGTCCGGGCGCCGGATCGCGCTTGCCGCACATGCTCACGGTATTGGACTGCGACGGGCTGGGCTGCGCGAAGGCCGAGCGAAACTCGGAGCCCGGAAAAACGATCATCTTCAGGTTCATGGCCATCGCCGCGCCGCCCGCGGCGAGTCCTACGGGACTGCCGAAGAACAGCGTGGCCACGGCCGTGGCCAAACCAGCAGTCTCGGCGACTCTCTGCGAGGATTGCGGCGCGATGGGGTCGTACGCGGACAGCGCCGGGTTCACGCTGCTGAATACGGCCATCATCTGCTGGTCCGCCGGCTGCGAACGGTCGAGCTTCATGCCCACTCCGTATTGCCCGGCAAAGCCGCGCAGCGTGGCGTCCAGATCCGCGCCTGTCGTCGGTTGCTCGGAATACGACGCCAGCGCCTGGAGCAGCGCCTCGGTCTTCTCCGTCTTCTCGGCGTAATCGGCGAGTTGCGCCAGCAGCTCGTCGTCCTTCGAGAGGAAATGCTTGACCTTGCCCTTGTCGAGCCCCTCGGGGCCGTAAACGAACGCGGCGATCGACACGCGAAAAGGAACGGTCCAGTGCGCGGGTTTGTCCGCCGGCTTCGACTCGAGTACGACGATTCGTTCTTCTTTGTGCAGCGCCGATCCGGCTGGGACCAGCACCAGAGTCACTTTACCTTCGCGCTTCTCCTGGCCGCGCAGCACCGGGGCGTAGTCGATCTCCTCGCCTTCGCCAACTTTATTGATCGCGCGCAGCGGCAGTGGGGTGGATTCGTTCGCATCCCTGACATCCAGACGGATATTGCCTATGGGCAGGCCCGCGGGGCAGGTCGGGATGGCGGCGAAGAGAGCAGACGAAAGGACAGCAGTCAGGAAAATGCAGCGGGTCAACTTCTATTTTAGGCCCCGCTCACCAGATCGACTTCATCGGCCGGACCTGCATCGTTTGCGAAGCGATCCTGCCCCCTTCGGACCAGAAGCTGGCGGCGTCTGCGTCGAGAGGCGCAAAAACGAGATTGGTCATGGCCACTTCCCCGTCCTGGGCGAACAACTCGACCGAGGAGCGGTCCACAAGGATCTCCAGCCGTAGCGGCGCGCCATGCAGCTCGAGCGGCGCCTCCGTTCGCGTTGCGAAGTCGGGGCTGAACGCAACGTCGCCGGAGTGACTGCGGTCCATGTAGATCCGCGCCGTGGCCCGATTGTAGCCGACGATAGTCGCCGAGCCGTCGCTTGCGAGCAGCTTGACGCCGAACGCATGCGCGGCGCCGGGCGAAGCCCTGAGAGTGACGCGGTAGCTGTGGTCTCGCGCCGGACCGCTTTCGTCCAGTTCGTTCAGTTGTGGCGCCGGCTGCTGGAACAACCGAATGCCTTCCGGCGTCCTGCGCAGCGACAATTGCCTCGGGATGGTCATCTGACCGCGCCACGGCGATGTGGGCAGCTTCACCGCGTACTGCCAGTTGTTCATCCAGCCGATCATGACCGGCTGCTCGCCGCGCGCCAGATTGTTGAACGTCAGGGCGCAATAGCAATCCTTGCCATAGTCGGTCCAGAGCGTGGTCGTGGCTGGATTCTCATTCACGAACCGCGCGCCGTCGAACCGCCCAACGAAGTACTGCTCGCCGGAGCCGCCCTGCAGACCTCCGGGATTCAACCCGACCTTCAGCACCCACCGCCTTTCGCCGGTTCCCTCGAGCGGTAATTGCACCAGATTCGGGCACTCCCACTGGCCGCCGGTAGCGCCCGCGGGGCCGAAGTCGCTGAGCTTGGCCCAGCGTTTCAGATCGGTCGAGCCATAGAACCGAATCTTATGCTCGTTGGGAAGCGACACGGCCATGGTCCAGCGCCGCGCGGCTTCGGACCAGAACACGTCGGGATCGCGGAAATCGGCCATGTTGAGGTCGAGCACCGGGTTCCCTGAGTACTTCGTCCAGCTGCGGCCGCGGTCGTTGCTGTATGCGAGATTCTGCGTCTGCCGGCCGGGCGAGTGGCCGGTATAGACGGCAACCATGCACGGCTTCCCGCCCGCGCAGAACCCGCTGCTGTTATGCGCATCGATCACCGTGCTGCCGGTGAAAATCATCACCCCATTCGCTTCCGGCAGCGCCACCGGCAGTTCGCGCCAGTGCACCAGGTCGGTGCTGACCGCATGACCCCAACTCATATGACCCCAGATATCGCCGAACGGGTTGTATTGGAAGAAGAGGTGATACTCGCCGTCGAAGAAAACCGTGCCGTTGGGGTCGTTGGTCCAGTGCTGGCGCGGGGAGAAATGATACTGCGGCCGGTATGGCTGATCGTACGGTCCGCTGGCCGCGAACAGCGCGGCGGCAACCGCGACGCTAAACGCCGTAGAAATTCTTTTCCCAGGCATGGCGCCGCAGGATCCCCATGGTCTTCGCGTCGAGCGGCCCTTTGTCGGAAAGCGACATATTCGCTTCGGCATTGCGCACGCGGCGCATGCCCGGAATCACTGTGGACACCGCGGGATTACTCAGGCAGAAGCGCAGCGCAATCTCCGGCAGCGCTCCGTCCACCTCGCCCAGATCGCGCTTCAGAGCGTTCACGTGCTCCACCACCTGCTTCCTGTGGTCACCGCGGAAGTAGTATGCGCGGAAATCGCCTTTGGGAAACTCGGTTTCCTCCGTGATCGTGCCGGTGAGCGCGCCTTCGTCCAGCGGCACGCGCGCGATCACGCCCACGTTCATCTCTCGCGTCAGCGGGAACAGGTTCCGTTCCGGCGACTGGTCGAACACGTTATAGATCACCTGCACCGTGTCCACCAGCCCGGTCTTCACCAGCTCCAGCGCGGAATCGGGATCATGGTCGTTGATGGACACGCCCACGGCGCGAACCTTGCCTGACTTCTTCAGCTCCTCGAATGCGCGCTTCCATTCGTCGCGCCCGATCCACTCCGGGTTCCAGACATGAAGCTGCTGCACGTCGATCGCGTCAAGCCCGAGGTTCTTCAGGCTGGTATCGGTGCACTCCATGATGTAGTCATACGGGAACACCTGGTCGATGCCCACCCCGCGCTGCGCCGGCCAGCGCTGGTTTTTCGGCGGAACTTTGGTGGCGACATAAATCCGCTTGCCGGCTTCGCGTACGATCCTGCCCACCAACTGCTCGCTGTGCCCCTCGCCATACGCCAGAGCAGTATCGATGAAATTCAGCCCAAGCTCGATGGCGCGGCGGACGGCCCGCAGCGACTCGTCATCCGTGCCGCCCTGCCACTGGCCACCGCCAATACCCCAGGCGCCATAACCGATCTCACTGATTTCGAAGCCTGTCCTGCCCAGCGTGCGGTATTTCATAGGAACCATGATACGCGGCAGGGACTCCTGTACCAGAACGCGTCTGAGAGGGGCCGCTGATCCAAACTCAGGTGAACTGCGCATTCCCTAAGGGGCTACGAAGCCGTACTATCGGTGCAGGTCTCTCATGCAGCGCTGCCTCGCGTGCCAATCCGTCATGACGCCGACCGAAACCACGTGCGTGGTCTGCGGAACGGCCATTAAAGTGGACAATCGCAGACAAAAGATGGGGCGCGCCATCAAGAACATCTCCCTCGGACTGTTCTGGGCTTCCGCAGCTTCCGGCGTGGTCGGATTGTTCATGGAGGATGGCCCCCCGGTGAAGGGCTCCTTCCTGCTGGCCCTGCTCCTGCTCCTGCTGCGAAGTTCCGCGACGGAGATGGTAAAGAGCGACTCCTGAAACGCCGACTGTAGTGCGAGCCTTTGGCTTGCACGGCGGGCTCTCGGCCCGCCTTGTCGCTACCCGCTCGATACGAACCCATGGGGGGCAGGGCCTCGCCCTGCGGCGGGCTCTCAGCCCGCCTCGGTCCGCATCGCGATCTAAACCGAGGCTAAAGCGAGAATCGGGAAGTAGTGCCGGTACAAGTGGTATTGCAGGTAAAACACCCGCGGAAAACCCGTGCCGGTCATCAGCTCTTCGGCCCAGTCCCCGTTCGGTAGCTGCCGGTCCAGAAGCCAGTCGACCCCGCGCCGCACGGCCGCCGACGAAGTATCGCCCGTAGCCTGAAGTCCCAGCAGCGCCCAGGCGGTTTGCGATGCGGTGCTCGGTCCGGCGACGTAGTGATTCACATCGTAACTGGCGCAGGTTTCGCCCCAGCCCCCGTCGGCATTCTGCACGGAGCGAATCCACTGCGCCGCGTGCTGCATGATGGGCGCCGCCGCGCTCGCTTTCGCATACTTCAGGCCGCGCAGCGCCAGGAACGTGCCGTAAATGTAATTCACGCCCCAGCGGCCGTACCAGCTTCCGTCGGACTCCTGTGCGCCCAGCAGGTACCGCACGCCGCCCTGGATGGCCGGGTGCCACGGCGAAAGACCGTGCCGCGCCAGCGCCTCCAGCACCCGCCCGGTAATGTCCGGACAGCTCGGGTCCAGCATGGCGTTGTGGTCGGCAAACGGAATCTTATTCAGGATCTGCCAGTTGTTATCGACGTCGAATGCGGCCCAGCCGCCGTCGCTGCCCTGCATACCGACGATCCAGTTAATCGCCCGCTGGCGCGCGCGCGCCTGCTGCTGCGGGTCGGATCCGCGGGCGTAAAGGAAAGACAGCAGCACCATCGCCGTGTCATCAATGTCCGGATAGTACTCGTTCGCGAATTCGAAAGCCCAGCCGCCAGGCTCGAGATTCGGCCGCTTCACGCTCCAGTCGCCCTTGCGGCGGACCTCTTTGGCCAGCAGCCAGTCCGCCGCCCGGGTGAGGTTCTCCTGCGAAATGGCCTTCGCCTCGCCGAGCGCGAACGCGGCGATTGCGGTATCCCAGATCGGCGAGTAGCAGGGCTGGAACTGAAAGCGGTCCTCGGTCTCGATCAGCAGGTTATCGAACACGCGGATGCCGTCCACCAGATCGGGATGATCTTCGGCGTAGCCCAGCGAATCGAGGGCCATGATGAAGTACATCATCGCCGGGTAAATGGCGCCCAGGCCCTCGGTGTACCGCGTGCGATCGAGAATCCAGTGCTCGGCTTCCCGGATTGCGGCGCTGCGCACGTCCTTCAGCCCGCGGCGCTCCCAAAGCTTCACCACTTTGTCGAGATGCAGGAACAGGACCGAAAGCCGTTCGCGCGACGGCATGGTCAGCTTGTTGTCGGGGTGAAAAATCTCCTCCAGAGTCACGCCTTCTGGCGCGGTGCGCTGCTTGCCCATCGTCTGCACAATGGACAGCGGCACCAGGATGGCCCGGCTCCACGAGGACATTTCGTACAGGATGTCGCCGGGCAGGAGCACGATCTCAGGCGGCACGCTGGGCACGTACTTGCGCGGGTACAGGCCGAACAGGCTGAGGTTGATTTTGGTGTAGCTGTTGGCGCACTGAATGCCGCCGAGATCCAGAATGCGCCGTCGCGCGCGGGCCATCGCGGGGTCGGACGGCGCATACCCGGCGATTCGCAGCGCGGAGTAAGCCTTCACCGTGGCGCTGATATCCGATGGGCCGCCCGGGTACAGATTCCAGCCGCCATCGGCAAGCTGGCGATCGAGAATCGTGCGGCAGGCGCGATCGATGCGGTTGCGCGTGGGCGGATTCCAGGGACCGGGAGCGGGCTGGTGCAGCCAGAGCTGCAGCAGAACGTAGTCGGATTCGAGGGTGGAGTCCGCGGTCAGGTCTCCGCACCACCATCCTTCCTGGTTCTGCAGCGAGTACAAAAGACCACAGGAACGTTTCAGGGCCTCGGCGATGCGCGCGGCCGTTGTTTCGTCCTGAACCGCCGGCTTGATTGCGCCGCGCCGGTACCGGCGCACTTCGGCGTCGGTCGTCTCGGGAAAAATCCCGCCGAATGTACCCATTTCCTACAGGGTAACCCGGCGGGACTCAATCAGTTCGGTTTTACTTAGCCAGCCTGAGGATTTCCGAAGCGATCCGCAGGAATGCATCGTTCAGGGCTTCGGTATCGTCGGCCTCGACGTAAAGCCCGGTCGCGTAGGTATTGTCGTAGTTCGATGCCCGTGGATCGTTGGCGAAGCGCTCCAGGAAATCGTCAGCCACGCCGCCCGCGTTCCCGAGCCCGATCGCGTAGGTCACGACGCCCGAAAGGCTGCCGGAAACGCCGGTTCCGTTGGGAGAAGCAACGGACGTGAGCGAGGCCCCGTGCCGAATGCGAAGGCCCATACTGTCCGCGGCGTTCGTCGATCCGTTATCCAGGTTCTGGTAATTCAGGGTTATATGGCCGCTGCTGGTTGTCAGGCTCTGATATCCGCTGTTGATCGTACTTCCGTATAAGTCGGTATTCGGTATGTACGACAGGGAACTGGTGCCGGTATACCCACATCCGCTGCTGTTTGAAATCTGCGTGCTGTCAGGCGTGTTCGGGGTATATAGGCCTTGCATCCCGGCCGGATGCCAGGTGGAAGGATCGCTCGGAGTTCCAATGTTGAAGGTGGTAACCAGCGTGCCCGTCGTGTTGAAGCACGAGCCGGGGTTGCCGTTCGGGTAGACGGCAGTGATGTTCGTCGGGTAACCGTCAGTGAACAGCAGGATGACGTTCAGTGCGCCACTGGTCTTGGCGGTGCCGAGATTGATGAGCTGTGCGTACCCGTTGTAGAGGCCCAGCGCCGTGCTCGTACCGCCGCTGCAGCTGATGCTGGAGATTGTGGTCGTAAGGCTGCTGAAGCTGGTCGAAGGCGCGAAATCGGCCGGGTTCATCTTCGACGCCGTCGCAAACGTTACCAGTCCGATGTTGTCGCGGCCAAGCGCAAACTGGCTGACGAAGTTCTCCGCGGCCGACTTCAGCGGCTCGCAGGAACCGGTTAATGAAAGCGAGCCCGAGCGGTCCATTACCAGCACCACGTTCACATCGCGGCGCACGGCTTTTGCCTCCGACTTCATGGTCAGGTTGTTGACTCCCAGCCAGCGCATGAAAATCGTGTTGACAGTGACCTCGGAAACGATGTCCACCGCGCGCTGATGCGACACACTCGTGTCGATCGTGAGCGAGTCGATGGTCGAAGCTCCCGCGCCGTTGGCGCCCGTTACCCCGGCTATGCCGAAATAGCCCGCCGGAAAGTTGAGCGCCATGTACTCGGTGGCGGTGTTCTTGGCGTTGGTCTCCTGCGTCGTTTCATCGGCCCCAATGACCAGAGCGCGAGCCCCCGCGAGAGCGGCGGCGTCGCATGCCGCCGATAATTTCGAATGCACCGCGAACATGATGCCCGTGTCAATCGCCAGACCCATCAGGGGCACCATCAGGGCCAGAAACGCCGCCGTTACAAGCGTCGCGATTCCGCGCCGTCGCCGGTTTCGGTTAGAAAATCGTTTTCGCATAGACCCCTCCTGCCGCCGGACCGCCGAGATAACTGACGTCAGGCGTCGTGAAATAGGCTTCCGACAGATACGCGACCTGGTTGTCGGCCAGCGTCAGCCCCGCGGCCGTAAGCAGGTTCGAAAAGCCCGTC